>CAZMXY010000040.1:15442-26113 GCA_964570345.1 uncultured Rhodothermales bacterium
TCTCGATCACGTGAAGCGGCCACCCGTAGCGCTCGCTTGCCGATTCGGCGATCGGAAGGCGCACGACGGGGTCATACCGGCCCCAGATCAGGCTCGTCGAAACGCGGATACGCGAGAGATCCGCAGGCGCGATGGCGGGCAGTCCGAATTTCGGCATGAGGCTTCGAAGCGCACTCTTCGTCTCGGGCGACTGCGCGCGTTCGAGGGCATACGCTTCGAGTGGATCCCAGCGCTCGTCCAGCTGCTCGCGCATTCCGTCTAGGTCGACGAAGCAACGCCGGAGCAGGCGTTCCTGGCTGCGCTCCGTCGGCCGCGCGAGGAAGCCGACCATGGCGAGGGCGAATCGTGCCGCGGGGAAGAAGCGCGCCAGTCCGAGCGTGTCCACGAGTACGAGGCGGCTGAGTCGGTCACCCCGGTCGGCGGCATAGCGAGCCGCGATCGCGCCGCCGAGCTGATATCCGACGAGAACGGGCGACGACATGCACGTCGCTTCGATCAACTCACCGAGCCACGCAAGCACGCGGGACGCGTCCAACGGCCCGTCAGGGAGGCCCGACGCGCCGTGGCCCGGCAGGTCCGGCGCAACGACGCGATGCGTGCGCACCAGGCCCGGGATCACGCGCATCCACCAGGCTCCGAACTCGCCGGGTCCGTGCAGCAGGACGATCGGGAGCCCGTCGCCGCCCTCCAGAACGGCGGTCGACGTTCCTGCCAGGACGAGCCGGCGTTCGGTGACGGGGATCTCTGAAAGCAGCCGCTCGCGATAGGCGCGGATGGAGGGCGGACGGGCCTGTTCGATCACGTTGCCACGATTGACCATTTCTGCCTCGTCTGTGTCTTTGGAGTTTGAGAAACGCAAGCGCGACAGCCTTCAGTCGGCCGGCCGCGAGTGCAGCTACCGCACCGTTCGAGCGTCCGGACGCTTCCACATAGCATAGGCCAACGGCCACATCGCCGCGACGCCTGCGACGCCCTGCAGGTGCAGTTGAATCGCGCTCAACGGGACGAGACGCGAAGCGGCCATGACGACGATCAAACCCGCGACGATGCGGGTCAGCCCCGGGCCCAGCAGGCGGCTCCGGGAAATGCCGATCGCGAAGCCGACGGCCCCCACCACGAAGATGACCGCACTCGTCAGCAAAATGGGAACGAACCACGGGAAAATCGCCGCCTGAGCGGCCGCCGGATCCGCACCTGACATGGCGGCCGCCAGCGGTGCGAATTCCATCGCCGGCAACAGGGCGTACATCGTACTCCCGATCACGACGAAGGGAACCCCGAAACTGCCCCAGCGCCCCTCTCCAACGTCGCGAAGACCGCTCTGAATGGCCAGGAAGGCGAGCGTGACGAGCCCTGATCCCAGGGCGATCATCAGATGGGCGACCGCCCAACGGGTCGGGTCCGCGCTGACCGCCGCGCCGAGCCTCGAAAGGAAATCGGCGTCAACCGGGTCTCCGATATGCGGATGGTAGAGGAACCCGGCCAGCATCACCGCGGGAGCGAGGGCCACGACGGCCGCCTGGAGCCTCGCCGTGACGGCCGCGGACGTCGCGTGCTCCGCCGACGAGCGGCCTCGGTCGGGCGCGGTCGCGACGGAATCACGATTGCTAGTGCCGGCGGGCTGCTCGACCTGAAGTGGGCTGTTCATGATCGTTTCCTCTCATCTGGGTCTGTTTCTACTCCCAGTCCACGTTAGGACAGACGTCATCCCTCCGCATCGGGGAAAACGCGCAATCACGTAGGAAACCGGCGTGGGTGATTCTACGCACGAAGAAAATGTCGGCGGCCTGCACTTCGAAACCCGGACATGAAATGGCTGGTGGATCCACTCGAGAACGCTAGATGAGATCGTTCTCGTACGCGTAGGCCGTGGCCGCAGCGCGCGACGACACGTCGAGCTTCGCGAATATGTTGCTCACGTGGCGCTCGACCGTCCTTTCGCTAATGAACAGCCTGTCGGCGACGGACTTGTTCGTCTCACCCGCCGCCACGAGACGCAGTACCTCCAATTCTCGCGGCGTGAGGCCGCGGGATTCGCGGGCCGCGGAGCGCCTCGACAGCGCGTCGATCCAGGCAAGATCCGGCGCGGCGCCCAGCTTCTCGAATATCCAACGCGCCGCGTCGAACTCCATCTCCGCGGTATCCGCATCCCCGAGCTCCCGACACGCCAGCCCCAGGAGGACGCGGACGCGGGCCGCGTCGTACGGCGCCTCGAGCTCCTCCCAATCGGTCCACGCTCGACGCAGTGCGTCGAGCGCGCCGCGGGCATCCCCCTCAGCGAGGAGGACGGCGCCGTCTGCCTGGGCGGCGACAGCCCGCAGGAGTGGCGCATCGAGTTCGGCGGCAATTTCGCACAATTCGTCCGCAGCGGCGCGTGCGGCCATCACGTCTCCCGCAGCGAGCAAGATTTCGACGAAGGCGGGAAGCACCACCGAGCGGCTCGCACGATCCTGAGCCTCGTGCGCCACGCGGCGGATCGCCGCCTCGGCGGCGTCGACCTCGCCCTGGGCCAGCCGGAGGAGGGCGAGACCCGGCCGCGGCTTCGGCCCCCAACGGTTTGCCTGGCCGTAGGCCGCTTCGGCCTCGGAGAAATTGCCCCGCAGTCGGTGGAGCTCCGCCTGTCGATAGAAGGCGGCGCCGGCTGCCGGCTCGCCGGGCGGGCGCGCGAGGCGTTCGCAGGCGCGCTCCGCCTCGGTCATCGCATCCGACCAGTCACCGTGTACCTGAAGGATCTCGGCGCGGCGCACCAGACACTGGCCGCGGTACGGGACGAGGTCCGGTTGCGACGCGCACCAGCGCGTCAGTGCCGCCGTCCACTCCTGGGCCCGAGCGAGATCGAATATCTCCTGGCAGGCCTCGATCACGCTGCAGTAGACGTTTCCGGCGACGATCGGAGATACCTCCCCCGCCTCCACGGCGACCATCGCCTCGTCGAGCATCGTCACGCCCTGACGAATGTCTCCCATCCGGATCAGCGCCCGTCCGCGACCGTGCAGGGCGAACGCGATCAGATCCGGGTCGCCGAAGCGGTCGCCGAACTCGGCGGCCTTCGTAAACGTGGCGTATGCCGCCTCGTTTTCACCTGCGAAGATATGCTTAAGCGCAACGGGTAAGAGCAGATATCCCTGTTCCACGCAGTGATGTCGGTCTTCGTCGAGGATTCTGCGAGCCCGGGCAAGCCAGCCCGCGCCGCGAGCCGATTCGCGCCGCTGCAGGAGTCCGAAGGCCAACCAGAACGCACATCGAGCGGCATTTTCTACGTCGCCCCGATCCAGATAGGCATGATGTGCGCGAGCCCAGACGTCCGAGCTCTCGGCATCCCTGCCGATCAAGTACGCGACGACCGCGAGCCGTTCGAGGTCTTCGGACTCGAGAGGCGCGTCCTCGTCTGCTCTGGACAAATGGTAATAGGCGTCCGCCCAGTCCTGCCGCTGTGAGGACTTCCGGCCCTGCTCAAGTGAGTCGGCCGTAGTCATGCATTCCCCCTGCTATTTTGCTCGTTCCCCTGACATTTTGCTCAATTCAGAAAGATAGGCACTGTGCTCGTCACGTTCAGACGCACGCTGAGCATATCGACGCGAATAGCAGGGTACTGCGCGAGGAAGTCTCGGGGCGTGATCGAGCCCACAATGCGGCCGCCCGGTTGGATGACCAGCCCCTCCAAGGCCTCGAGGGCCCTGGACCTTCTGCCGTAAAGCTTTCGTTTTACTTGCACCGGGAAAGGCCGCAGCGAACCCGGCGATAACCAGAAGACAGGCTTACATTTTATTAAGGAGACGAAGAGGTCCTCGATTTACACATATATTTATACTTGTCGCCATCGGCACCCTTGCCGCATCGCCGCCCCGGGCGCGATCACCCTCTGCATCCCTTCGACCTGTGCAGGCGAACGATTGGGTAATCCGAATGTATCGTAGTCTCTTCTTAACCAAATAACGCACTCGCTTTAGCATGGCGACGCGCGCGAAAGACTGGTACGTCCAATCGCTCAAGGACATGGAGATGGCCGAACAAGCCCGCACGTCCGGCCGACACGAATGGGCCTGTTTTGCGGCTCACCAGTCGGCGGAGAAGGCCGTCAAGGCGCTGCACCTCCATTATGGCCAGGAGGCATGGGGGCATGTCGTTGCGCGACTATTGCATGATCTTCCGCGTGACGCTTCCGTTCCCCGCGATCTTATAGACGTCGGTCGCGTGCTTGATAATTTTTACATCCCGACGCGCTATCCCAATAGTCATCCGCAGGGCGCGCCTTTCGAGCACTTCGGGCCGCTGCAGAGTGAGGAGGCATTGCGTCGGGCACGTCAGATCATCGACTTTGTTCAGGTTCAGATGTAGCATGCCCGTTCGTCCGCTGACACATCGAGTGATGAAGTGGCCGGATGCCGAGACGGTGCGGTCGGCCGCAGCCGAGTGGGCGCGTCATGTCGCATCCGCCGGGATGGATGTATGCGCAGTCGGATTCTTCGGCTCGTACGCACGCGGCGACTGGGGCGTCGGCAGTGACCTGGATGTGGTGGTGGTCGTTGACGACGGCGGCCCTTCGTCCGAACAACGGGCGCTCGCGTTCGACGTTAGCCATTTGCCGGTTCCGGTCGACGTGCTTGTGTACACCGAGTCCGAGTGGGACCGTCTCAAGGTCCGAGGGATGAAACGTCCCGCCGAGGAGATGACATGGCTGTTTCAGAGGGACCGTATCTAAACGTCACCACTGTCAGTGAAACTATTCGGTGTAAGCGGATTCTAACCTGTCGTGATCAACCTGCTCGGATCATATCGCCCAGGTCGCGTCGTGGTCTCCTCCGCGCTCATCCTAGCGTTGTTGACGCCGGCCGTGACGTATGCTTGCGAGATGACGGGATTGATTACGATGTCCGTGCCGATGACGATGGCCATGAGCCATCACGACACGCCCGTCCCTGGTCCGCACGACGGTAACGCACCCGCGGAATCGGCCGCCTGCGATCATGAGTTCCCGCCCTGCGGTCTCACGTCCGAATGTGGATTCGATGCCATGGAGGCCGACGCATGCTATGTAAGTTATCCCGGGCTTGAAGAAGGGCTCGTTACTCCGTCTCAGAAACCGGTGCTCGTACCTGTGTACGACGCAATCGATCTGCAGATGGAAGGGCCGGACCTGACCCGCAGCTCCACACCGACTCTCGAGTTCGATCGCCCGCCCGCGCGGCACCGTTCGGTGCCCCTGCACCTCTCCTACTCCTCCCTTTTGCTCTGAGAGTCACCTCAGGCGACGACGCCCGGCTGACTCCATCCCTCTGCTGATAAGCGCGCGCGAGGGATTGCTGCGTACTTCGGAAACGCAGCGTCACGTCTGACGGCGGAATCGCCGCACTTCTTACTTGTCCGGAGCCGCCTCCTCGTCAGGAAGATCCTCGCGCTCCGGTCGAATCGTTCCAACTCTACGCACCGAGTGGACATGACCAGACCGACTCAGATTTGTGCCCTTCTTTTATTCCTTGCAGCGTTCACCTGGCAGGTCGCGGACGCCCAGGTCCGCGATGACGCGTCCGGGACGACGAGCGTGATCGTGCCACCGGACGTCTCCGCGATCGACACGACCGTCCTTCGTCTTGAAGACCTGATCGAGACGGCGCTGCGCACCAATCCGGCTCTCCATGCCGCATACCTCCGCGCGGACGCGATGGCCACGGAGAGTCTGGAGGCCCGCACGCTGCCGGATCCCATGGCCGGCTTCACCTATCAGCCGCGGCCCATCCTGACGGCCCGCGGATACCAACGCAGCCAATGGCGTTTCGAGCAGGCGATTCCGTTCCCGGGCAAGCTCCGTCTCCGTGGCGAGGTCGCCGAGCTGGGCGCCGAGGTGGCCGCATCGGAAGCCGGAATCGTGGCCGAAGACATGATCCTCCAGATCAAACAAGCCTATGACGAGCTGTACCGGGTGCAGGAGCAGGCTCGCCTCGTCGAAGAGTTCCAGGCGGAGCTGCGAAACTTCGAAGAGGCTGCCGTGACACGGTACGAGGTGGGTGATGGTCTCCAGCAGTCGATTCTCAAAGCTCAGCTCGAACGCAATGCGCTAAAAGTCCGGCTCGAAAAACTGGCTGAGGAAGGCCGAACGGCTATGGAGAGGCTGGCTTTCCTGCTCGACCTTCCGGACCTGAGCGACCTCGAGGGGCGGGTACTCGCTCGCAGTCCGGCCGTCGGCCGTAGCGACGACCTGTTCGAACGTGCGCTGTCGGCACGGCCGGAGGTGGACGCGCTGCGCATCGAGATCGACCAATCCGAGCGGGGCATCGATCTCGCGCGCAGGGAGTTCCTGCCCGACTTCATGTTGAGCATCCATTACTTCGACATCGGCGCCACGAGCTCGATGCCGACGGCGACCGGCCGCGACGCCGTCGCCCTCAACGTGGGCGTAAAGATTCCCCTCTGGCTGGGTAAGCAACGTGCGAACCTTCAGCAAGCGAAACTCGAGCGCGGTCGTGCGGAGGCGCGGCTCCAATCAATGCGTACGTCGATTCGCACCGAGATCGAAAACCTGACCCATCGTCTGGAACGGCAGGAACGGCAGCTCGCCCTGCTCGAACAGAATCTGCTACCACAGGCTCGCACCACGGTCGAGGCGACGCTCAGCGCGTACGGCGCCGGACGGACCGGCTTTCTGGACCTTCTCGATGCCGAGCGGATGCTCTTCACCCTCCGCATGGAGCAGGTCGATACCCGCGTGCGCTATCTGCAGACGTCGGCCGAGCTCGAGCGAGCCCTCGGCTCACGAGCCGCTCGATAGAGATCCCCCTTTGAAAATGAACCCGACCGCCATGAACGTCCAGAAAAGAAAGCTGACCACGGGAGCCGCCCTCATTGCACTCGTCATCGCCGCCGGGATCGGCTATTTCGCCCTCAGTCCTGGCGGAACCGAGCTGAACGCCACGGCGGCACTCGGCCCTGATTCGGTGGACGCCGCCCGGGTACCGGGAGGCCTCGCGAGCTTCGACCGCAACGGCGACGGTGTCGTCTACCAGGATGCCATGCATCCGTGGTACGTCCAGGATGAGCCCGGCACGGCGCCGGATTGCGGGATGGAGCTCACGCCGGTCCTCGTCGATGGATCCACGCAGGCCGGCACGGTCGAGATCGACGCCGTGACGCGTCAAAACATTGGCGTGCGCACGGCCGCCGTGTCGATCGAATCCCTGGGCTCGGAGATCCGCACGACCGGCCGTTTCGTGATGGACGAGCAGGGTGAGCGTGCCGTCACGCTCAAAATCGACGGATACGTCGAGAAGCTCCATGCCAACTTCAACGGCATGCGCATCGAGAAGGGGCAGAAGCTGCTCGAACTTTATAGTCCCGATCTCGTCGCGACGCAGGAGGAATATCTCCTCGCGCTGCGAAATGCGGAGCGATTGAGAGAGACGTCTTCGAGCGAAGACGCCCGCCGACTGGTGGACGCGGCGCGACGCAGGCTCGAGTATTGGGACCTCACGCAGGAACAGATCGGACGCCTCGAAGAGAGCGGCACGCCGCAAAGAACGGTGACCTTTTACGCACCGTCGTCGGGGGAGGTCATGAACAAGCGCGTGACGGAAGGCGACTTCGTGCGGGCGGGCCAGGAGCTCATGGAAATTGTAGACATTTCAAGGATCTGGCTGATCGCCGACGTTTACGAGAAGGATCTTGCGCGGGTACGCGTTGGAACGCCGGCCCGGGTCGAGCTCCCGTACCGTCCCGGCGCCGTGTATCAGGGCAAGGTCGACTTCGTCTATCACATGATGGACATGGAGCTGCGATCGGCCAAAGCCCGGATCGTGCTGCCCGGAGGCCACGCCTCTCACCTGAAGCCCGGTATGTACGCCACCGTTCGCCTCGTCGGTGAGGCGACGCCTCCCGGTCCGGTGGTTCCGTCCGAGGCCCTTCTGCGGACCGGGGAGGATGAAATGGTCATTCTCGCGCTCGGTGAGGGACGGTTTCGACCGGTCAACGTAGTCGCCGGGGCCGAGGTGGGAGACAAAGTCCAGATCTTGAGCGGATTGACGGGCGGCGAAACCGTCGTCACCAGCGCGCAATTCCTCATCGATTCCGAGGCCAGACTGCAGAGTGCCGTTCGTGCACTGACGGACGGACACGAGCACGGACCCGCCCCCGAGCCTCCTGTGCAGACGGTTGAAGTGCGTCAAACGGCGGCCACGCATCAGGACGTGCAGATCGTGCCGATAGCCGTGAGCCCCGCAGGTTTTGAGCCTCGACACGTCGAGCTGAGGGCGGGCATCCGAACACGCCTCGTCTTCACCCGAACCACGGACGACACCTGCGCCAATCAAGTCCACGTTCCGGCCTTCGACGTCGGCCCGACCGATCTGCCGCTGAACGATCCGGTTTCGATCGAATTCACGCCGGACGAAGCCGGCACGTTTACGTTCGCCTGCGGCATGGACATGCTCGAAGGCACCATCGTCGTCACGTCATGACCCGAACGTCCCCTCGAGCGGACGTCGCCGCCCGCCTGAGAATCGATTACGGCTATGCTTGAAAAACTGATAGAGAAGTGCGCGAGCAACCGGCTCATCGTGATCCTCCTCACGATGCTCGTCGCGGCAGGCGGGATCTGGGCCATGATGAACACGCCGATCGACGCCATTCCGGATCTGTCCGACGTCCAGGTCATCATCAAGACGGAGTATCCGGGGCAGGGCCCGCAGATCGTCGAGGAGCAGGTTACGTATCCGCTGACGACCGCGATGCTTTCGGTGCCCTATGCGAAGACGGTGCGCGGGTACTCGATGTTCGGATCCTCGTTCGTCTATGTCATCTTCGAAGACGGCACGGACATGTACTGGGCGCGGAGCCGCGTGCTCGAGTATCTGAACTACGTGACGGATCGGTTGCCGGAGCGCGTCAAGCCGGCTCTCGGTCCGGATGCCACCGGCGTCGGCTGGGTCTATCAGTACAGCCTGGTCGACACGACCGGGCGCCGCGATCTCGCCGAACTCCGCGCCATACAGGACTTTTTCCTCAAGTACGAGCTGCAGGCCGTCGAAGGTGTGAGCGAGGTCGCCACGGTCGGCGGCTTCGTCAAGCAGTATCAGGTCGTCGTCGATCCGCAGAAGTTGTCGGCCTATGGTATTCCGCTGAGCCACGTCAAGACGCAACTTTCGCGCTCGAATGACGACGTGGGCGGGCGAATCGTCGAGATGGGTGAGCGGGAGTACGTCGTGCGGGGCAGGGGCTACCTGACGGGACTGGACGACATCCGCACGATCCCCCTGAAGGCCGCTAATGGGGCGACGGTGACCGTGGGCGAAGTGGCGCAGGTCCGGCTGGGACCGGAGCTGCGCCGGGGCATTGCGGAGAAGAACGGCGAAGGCGAGGTCGTCGGCGGCATCATCGTCATGCGCTACGGAGAGAATGCGCGAAAAGTCATCGAGAGCGTCAAGACCCGCCTGGCCGAGCTGGAGGGCGGCCTGCCGGAAGGCGTGCAGGTCGCGACGGAGTACGATCGTTCGGGCTTGATTGAACGTGCCGTTGCCACCGTGACGACGCAGATCTTGGAGGAGATGGCCGTCGTCACGCTGATCGTGATCCTGTTCCTCCTTCATGCGCGCAGCGCGTTCGTCGCGTTAATTACCGTGCCCGTGGGGATCCTGATCGCACTCGGCGCCATGTACCTGCTCGACGTCAACGCCAACGTCATGAGCCTCGGCGGCATTGCGATCGCGATCGGCGTGATGGTGGATGCCTCTCTGGTCATGGTCGAGAATGCTCACAAGCACCTGGAGCGGCTCCGAGGAGACGATACGTCCGACGCAGGAGGCCTATTGCCGGAAACGCGTGTGCGAGCGGTCATTGACGCGGCGAAGGAGGTGGGTCCGAGTCTCTTCTTCTCGCTGCTCGTCGTGACCGTCTCCTTCCTGCCCGTGTTCACGCTTCAGCAGGTGGAAGGGCGGATGTTCACCCCGCTGGCTCTCACCAAGACGTTCGCGATGGCGGCGGCTGCGCTGCTGTCCGTAACGCTCATCCCGGCGCTCATGGTCGTGTTCGTCAAGGGGCGAATCCGACGCGAGGACGAGAATCCAATCGCTCGCTTTTTCATTCGCGCGTACCGTCCGGTGATCCGATGGTCGCTGCGCCGGCCTGTGCTGGTCGTCGTCGGCGCGGCGCTCGCGCTGGTTCTGACCGTATTGCCGATCCAGCGAATGCTGCTCGGTAAGGCGTACGTTCCGTTTCCGCAAATCGGATCCGAATTCATGCCGCCGCTGAATGAGGGCGACCTGCTGTACATGCCGACGACCTTGCCGGGGATTTCGCCGCAGAAGGCGAAGGAGATCCTGCAGCAGACCGATCGCATCCTCAAGTCGTTTCCCGAAGTCGAGTCGGTCTTCGGAAAGATCGGACGCGCCGAGACCGCCACCGACCCGGCGCCCATGACCATGATCGAAACGACGATCCGGCTGAAGCCTCGCAGCGCGTGGAGGAAGGGGATGACATGGGATCGGCTCGTGGCCGATATGAATGCCGCGATCCGGATTCCCGGCCTCACTAACGCTTGGACGATGCCCATCAAGACGCGCATCGACATGCTGGCCACAGGCATCAAGACGCCCGTCGGCGTCAAAATCGCGGGCGCCGACCTCGGCGAGCTGGAGCGCCTCGGCGGGCAGGTCGAGCGGGCCCTCCGTCCGCTCGACGGCACCC
>CAZMXY010000041.1:0-23131 GCA_964570345.1 uncultured Rhodothermales bacterium
TTGAGCTTCCCTCGTCGTCTGAAACGCTGTTCGGACGTGACGCCCCGTTCGTCGCCGAGATTGGGATCGGCAGCGGCCGATTCGTCGAGGCTCTCGCGGAAAATCATCCCGATTGGAACGTTTTGGGGATCGATCGTGCACCTGATTCCGTAGTGCGGACGTTTCGACGACTCCATCAAGCAGGGACGGAGAACGTTCGGATAATTAAAGCCGAGGCGTCGTTCGTCGTTCGCAACGTCATACCGCGACACGGCCTCCACGCACTCTATGTCAATTTTCCAGATCCGTGGCCGCGCAAAAAGCACCAGGGTAGGCGACTGCTGCAGCGATCGTTACTTCGACGGCTGTCGTCTCGCCTCGAGGCGGACGGGCGAATTCACCTCACGTCCGATCACGCAGGGTTCTTCACGTTTGCCTGTGCGAACGCCGTCGAGTGCGGGCTGTATCGCGTGGAAGGGGGCAGTCCGCCCTCCGAGGTCCTCGAGACGAAGTACGCGCGGAAATCGAAGGATCGCGATCTCGACGTCTTTCACGCCGTCCTCACGAAGATGGGCGAGGTGAATGACGACGAAGCCGACGTTGAAGTCGAAGTGGTCGATGACATGCATCACGCCGTTCTTGCAGGGAAATTGCCGGACCTTGCCGGATTTCAAAAGCTCACGTTCTCGTTTGACCGCGGTACGGCCGTCGTGCGAGAAGCCTATCGCCCACTCGATGGTTCGGGCTACGCATTCTTGGTCCACGTCGAAGAATTGGGGCTTCACCAGGAAATAGTCATTGAAGTTCGTAAAGGAAAAAACGGCTTCGTCGTCGGCGTGAAACGGTTCGGCGAGCCCTTGCAGACGCGCGGCCTGCGCCATGCCGTCCGATGTCTGACGGAGTGGTTGGAGGAAAAGGGCATGACGACCGTTCATCGAAAAT
The DNA here is from genome assembly GCA_964570345.1 of uncultured Rhodothermales bacterium. Lineage (GTDB taxonomy): Bacteria > Bacteroidota > Rhodothermia > Rhodothermales > VXPQ01 > CAZMXY01. The sequence continues at coordinate 922 of CAZMXY010000041.1, forward strand.
ATTAAGCAGCAAGTATCCGTTTCGAATTCGACTCGCGAATCGGCGTAGTTGGGACGTAAGGAGAAAGCCTTTCGAAATCTAATCATGTCAAATAGGACGATCGGACTCTCGGACGAACTTTACGGCTACGTACAGGACGTCGTCCTCCGTGAGCCGGTCGTGCTCAGGCGGCTACGTGAACGGACAGCTCGCCATCCGGAGTCGCAGATGCAGATCTCTCCGGAGCAGGGGCAGTTCATGTCGCTTCTCGTGAAGCTGATCGAAGCGCGGAAAACGCTCGAGATAGGCGTCTTCACGGGTTATAGCTCCATTGCGGTCGCATACGCGCTTCCGCCCGACGGACGAGTGGTGGCGTGCGACGTAAGTGAGGACTACACGTCGATCGCTCGAAAATATTGGAAAGCCGCCGGCGTCGCTCACAAGATCGATCTGCGGATCGGCCCGGCCGTGGAGACGCTCGACGGCTTGCTGGCCGAGGGTGCGGCAGGGTCCTTCGACATGGCGTTCATCGATGCGGACAAGGTAAGCTACGATGCCTACTACGAGCGGTCGCTGGAGCTGGTACGGGTGGGAGGCGTGATCCTGCTCGACAACATGCTTCGTGGCGGTCGGGTCGTGAAGCCGGCTCCGGACGACGCGAGCACGATGGCGATCGACGCCCTCCACCGGAAATTGCGAGACGACGAGCGGGTAGACACCGCACTGGTGCCGATCGCGGACGGCGTCATGATGGTGCGCAAGCGTCGCTGAGCGCTATCGCAATTCGCGCCGTCGGACCCAGTACGGCGAGACGGCCGCATTCTCGTTTTCCCGGCGTTCTTCGGCGAACGTCCTACCGTTGATTTCGGACTGCGCGATTGCTGCAGCGAGGGCGGCGGCTTCCTCAAGGGCGGGGTCGGATGAACGAAGGTTTGATGGACTGAAGTGCTCCGCGACGAAATGGGTCGAGAAACGCCCGCGGCGAAAGTCGTCGTGATTCATTACGAATCGGCAGAAAGGGATCGTCGTACGCACGCCGGCAATTTCGTATTCGCGCAGCGCCCTCAGCATGCGGTCTACCGCGTCCGTGCGGGTTCGACCCCACGTCGAGAGCTTGGAGATCATCGGATCGTAGTAAATCTCGACCCGTCCCCCTTCATCGACACCGCCGTCGACGCGCACGCCGAACCCGGACGGAGGATGGTGGCGGATCAATTCGCCCGGATCCGGAAGAAACTCGTTCGAGGGATCTTCCGCGTAGATCCGGCACTCGACGGCATGCCCGTTCATCGTGACGTCTGCCTGTCCGTATCCGAGTTCGGCGCCCTCGGCAATTCGAATCTGCTCCGCGACCAGATCCATGCCGGTAATCCATTCCGTCACGGGATGTTCGACCTGGAGCCGCGTGTTCATCTCCATGAAATAGAAGTTCAGCTCGTCGTCGACGAGAAATTCAACCGTTCCGGCACTGGAGTACCCGCACGCACGGGCGGCTTCGACGGCGGCGGCGCCCATGCGGGCACGAATTTCGGGAGTTAGTACCGACGACGGCGCCTCCTCAATTAGTTTTTGATGGCGGCGCTGGATCGAGCATTCGCGCTCGAATAGATGGACGACGTGGCCGTGCGCATCGGCCAAGACCTGAAATTCGACGTGCCGCGGCGCCAGGACGTATTTCTCGATGAACACGCGAGGGTCGCCGAACGCCGACCGCGCCTCGCTTCGCGCCATGTCCATACAGCGTCGAAAATCCGAGGGTGACTCTACGATCCGCATCCCTTTGCCGCCTCCACCTGCGGCCGCCTTGATCAGCACCGGATAGCCGACCGCGGCCGCAATGCGGCCGGCCTCGTCGTAGTCGTCGACGGCGCCCGCCGAGCCGGGCGCCATGGGGACGCCCGCCTGCGCCATCAGCCGGCGCGCGGACGTCTTGTCGCCCATCATCTCTATGGCCGCCGCCCCCGGTCCGATAAAAACGATGCCGGCCTCGTCACAGGCCGCCGCAAACGTCGCGTTTTCGGACAGAAAACCGTAGCCGGGATGAATCGCGTCCGCACCCGACAGGCAGGCCGCGCGGATCACCTTGTCCTGCACGAGATATGATTGGTTGGATGGCGGCGGACCCAGCCCGTAGGCCTCATCGGCCAGCCGCACGTGCATGGCGTCGCGATCGGCTTCGCTGTATACGGCGACAGTGTCGATGCCGAGCTCCCGGCACGTGCGAATGATGCGGACGGCGATCTCGCCTCGATTCGCGATCAGAATCTTCTTGATGCGGCGGGTTGCCATTTTAGCAGGTTCGCAACGATGGCATGATCTATGTTCTAACATGCCCGAGAAAGTCCCGGACGAAATGCGGCGTCTAAGGTAGTAAAAACTGCAAAAACGTCGCGTCCGGGGATCCGAAGGGACGCGTCAACTCGCAGTCGTCGGGTTCGGATCGATGAATTGAGGAGCATGCAACGGAAATAACGAGATGCCGCCGGTAAAAGACCATTACCAGACGTTGGGAGTCAGCGAGGGAGCGAGCGCCGAGGAAATCAAGAAGGCGTATCGCAAGCTTGCGCGCAAACATCATCCCGACAAGAATCCGGACGTCGAGGGCGCGGAAGAGAAGTTCAAAGAGATTCAGGAAGCGTATTCCGTCCTGTCGGACGAGAACAAACGAAAAGAGTACGACGTCCGGCGAAAGAATCCGTTCGGCGGCGGGTTTGGTGACGGCTTCGGCTCGGCCGGTCGCAGCGGAGAGTACCGAACGCCCGATGGAACCTACGTTCGCTTCGATACGCGTCGCGGCTCCCCCTTTGGAGAGGGCGCGTCGTTCGAACAAGGCGGCGGGAGCTTCGGTGACATTTTCAGCCGCTTCTTCGGTGGCGAGACGCCGGAAGACCCGTTCGGACCGCGGCGTGAACGCCGGGCGAGAGGCCGCGACGTCGAAACGACGCTGAACCTGTCGTTCGACGAAGCCCTCAAGGGAGGCAAGACGGAGGTAACCATTCCGGACGGCACGCGAGTCCGAATCGACGTGCCCGTAGGAGTCGAGAGCGGATACAAAATTCGGCTCAAGGATCGTGGCGCCGAGGGTCCCGGCGGCCAGCGCGGCGATTTATACGTTACGTTCAACGTCCAGCCGCACCCCATCTTTCGGCGCGAAGGAAAAGACTTTTACACGAAGGTGAAAGTCAATCCGTTCGAAGCCATGCTCGGCGTGAAGCGGAGCGTGGCCACGCCGTACGGCAAGCAGATCAAAATCACGATTCCTGCGGGCTCGCAACCCGGCGATCGGCTTCGCGTCCGAAACCAGGGAGTCGAGACCGAATCCGGACGCGGTGATCTATACGTCGAAATCGAGGTCGAAATCCCCAAGAAGCTGACGCTGGAGCAGGCGGAAACCCTGCGCGAGGCAGCGGAAGCGGCCGGCCTGCTTTAATTCTTCGCCGCCGCGGCGGCGTCGGGCGTCATACCGGCGCGGATCGGCGTACGAGGCTTTATTGTACCCGAAGGACCAGCCGGATCAGCTCTTCGGCGGCGAGGAGGCCCGGCCGTTCCTTGAGCACTTTTCGGATGCTCTTCTCCGCCGACGCTCGGTTGAATCCGAGCGATTCGAGGGCGGCGACCGCGTCGGACCGCGCCGCGCGCCGTTCCTCGGCGTCGACGGCCGCAGGAGCCGCCTCGTCCTCGAGCGGCACGAGATCGGCAAATCGGTCTCGCAGCTCGACGATCAGCCTTTCGGCCGTCTTCCGCCCGACACCGGGAATGTTCGTGAGCACGTCCGTCTCACCATGCACGACGTGGTCGCGGAGCTCGGCCGGGCTCATCGCCGAGAGGGCGGCCAGCGCGAGCTTCGGGCCGATACCCGAAACGCCGAGCATGATCTGAAATACGGTTCGTTCGGCATTCGACATGAATCCGAAGAGCTGAATCGCGTCTTCGCGTACGTGATGATGCGTAAACAACCTTGCGTTTTGCCCGGTCGGCGGCAGCGCTTCGAACGTGGACGTCGGGATGTGGAGGCGGTATCCGACGCCGTGCACGTCGAGGACGGCTTCCGTCGGTCGTTTCTCGGCTAGTTTACCGGAGATGTAGGCGTACATCTAGATCGAATTTCAGGTCAAAGCGAGTCGTGTGAGGGAGCGTCGCGCGCATGGAAAAGCGCGTGTCTCCCGAAAAGGACGGCGTACATGATACGAGCGCGGCCGAGCATTTTCATGCCGACGATTTCATGCAGACGAAGGCGCGCTGAGTCTGCATGAACGTCGGCAGAGCCGAGATCGCGACTCACGTCGAGCGATCCCACCCCATCGTGACCGGCATTCGCCGTCCGCTTCCGAAGGCTTTCCGGCTAACACGTAATCCTGGCGGGGCCTGCCTTCGCTTGTATTCGTTTTCACCGACCCGGCGCAAAACGTCGCGGACGAGAGCGCGCTCGTAGCCCGTTGTCTCGACGATCGCATCCAGATCGAGATGCCCTTCGACGTGAAGGCGGAGGATGGCGTCGAGCCGTTCGTAAGGCGGCAGGGAATCTTGATCCACTTGACCTGGCCGTAACTCCGCCGACGGTCGTTTTTGAAGTACCCGCTCCGGAATCACGGGGCGCGCCCTACTACCGTTGATATGACGCGCGAGGTCGTAGACCTGCGTCTTGTAGACGTCCAACAGGACGGCGAGGCCGCCGCTCATATCGCCGTACAGCGTCATGTACCCCATGGCCGCCTCGCTCTTGTTTCCAGTCGACAGGAGGAGGTAGTCGAACTTGTTCGACAATGCCATCAGCGTGACGCTGCGCGCGCGAGCCTGGACGTTCTCTTCCGTGACGCCGCGCGCGGTGCATTCGAAAGCGCCCGCGAGCATCGCGTCGAAGGCATCCACGGCCGCGTCGATGGGAATCTCGTGCAGCTCGACGCCAAGGGATCCGGCCACGAGCCGAGCATCTTCCATCGATGCGTCGGCGGTGAAGCGCGACGGCATCGCCACCCCGACGACGTTGTCCGAGCCGAGGGCGTCGACGGCCAGTGCGCACGTGACGGATGAGTCGATGCCGCCGGAGAGCCCGATCACCGCCCTCGTGAAGACGCCGTTTTTTCGAACGTAATCGCGGAGTCCCAGGATGAGTGCACCGTACAGATCCGCGACGTGGTCGCGCTTCGGCTCGGCCGTCGCACCGGTTTGTTCGGTATCCCAGATCAGCACCGCCTCCTCGAAGGACGCTGCGCGCAGCACAGTCCGGCCGTCAGGGCCGTGAACGCGGCTGTCGCCGTCGAAGACGAGGTCCGTGTTTGCGCCTACTTGATTGACGAGCACGAATGAACGGCGATACCGTCCGCATATCCCTTCGATGGTCGCCCTCCTGCGGGCGTTGCCGCCGGCTGCAAACGGCGTGGCGCTGAGGTTGATGAAGAGATCGGCCCCGTCGGCCGCCAAATCGGCAAGGGGATCGGCGTCGTACATCCGAAAAACCGCGGCCTCGTCACTGTTCCACATGTCCTCACAGACGTGCACGCCCAGCCGCGTCCCCCGCCATCTCATACAGCGCCTCCGACCGGCCGGCTCGAAATGTCTGTATTCGTCGTAAACGTCGTACGTGGGAAGAAGCGATTTGTCGATTTGATCGACCAGCTCGCCGCCGGCTAGCAGGAGGGCGGAGTTCCGGAGTCGCTTTCCGACGCGGTGCTCGTTTCGCATCGGCGCCCCGACGATCAGACCGAGGCTCCCCGGTGCGGAGGAGGCGATCGACGAGACGGTTCGTTCTACGTCTGAGAGAAACGCCGCATTGTCGAGAAGGTCCAGCGGAGGATATCCGGTGACGCTCATTTCCGGGTAAACGGCGAGGTCCGCACCCATTCGATGCGCCTCACCCGCCGCGTCGACGATGCTCCGCGCGTTTCCGCGCAAATCGCCGATGGTGGGATTGATCTGACAGAGAGCGATTTTCATAGGCGCTAACTCACGCTCCGACCTCCAGGGCCGTTCCCGTTGGACTTTCTTAGGCGACCGGAAGGTCGTATTCTACACGAAGGATCACCACGTTTATACGTCTGGAGGAGTTGAGATGTCGCGACTTTTGATCGTACTCACGCTCGTCCTGTCGACCGCAGCGAGCGGGCTCGCGCAGGATGCTCCCACGGCGTTCGTGAACGCGAACGTATTGCCCATGACGAACGAAACCGTTCACGAGAATTGGACGGTCGTCGTTCGCGGCGATCGGATTGTGAGTGCCGGGCCGGCGGGTGAAGTGGAGATTCCCGCGGACGCACGCCAAGTCGACGCGTCGGGGAAGTATTTGATACCGGGCCTCGCTGAGATGCACGGGCACTTGCCTTCCCTCGACGAACCGAGGCAGTACGTCCACGACGTCCTCTTCCTTTTCGTTGCGAACGGCATCACGACAGTGCGCGGTCTACAGGGAGCGCCGGGACAGCTCGCGCTTAAGGCGGAGGTGAATGCCGGCACCATGGCCGCGCCGTCGATCTATCTTGCGGGTCCGGGCTTCAGCGGCGGATCCGTCGAATCCCCCGAGCACGCGTCGGCACGCGTTGCCGAACAGGCTGAAGAGGGGTGGGACTTTCTAAAGGTGTTGCCGGGATTGAGTCGTGAGGAATACGATGCGATGGCCGCCCGGGCACACGAAGAAGGGATCCCGATGGTGGGACACGTTCCATCCGACGTGGGCCTGGCGCATGCGCTCGAAAAGAAGCAGCAGACGATCGACCACTTAGACGGATATATCGCGTATTTGAACGGTGCGGACCGAGTCCTCGGCGAAGCCGACCTTGCGCCCGTCGTGGAGACGACGCGCGAATCGGGCGTCTGGCTCGTTCCGACCATGGCATTGTGGGAGATCATTCTGGGCGTACCGAGCGTCGACGACGTACGGGCTTATCCCGAGCTGCAATACATGCCGAGGCAGACGCGTGACAACTGGATCGCGTCGCACACTCGCCGCCGGTCGTCGGAGAACTTCGATCAGGATCGCGCAAATCTTGAAGCGGCGAATCGGATTCGGCTGCTCGGGGCCCTCAGTAAGGGCGGGGCACGCATCATTATGGGTACAGATGCGCCGCAGCAGTTTAGCGTCCCCGGTTTTTCCCTGCGTCGTGAGCTCCCCCTCATGCTGAAGGCCGGAATGTCACCCTATGAGATCCTCGTGACCGGCACACGAAACGTCGGCGAATACCTTGCCGATCATGATACGTTCGGTACGATCGAGGAGGGCAGCCGCGCGGACCTCATCCTCCTCGACGCCAATCCGCTCGAGGACGTCATGAACGTGTTCGATCGCGCCGGCGTGATGGTGCAGGGAATCTGGCTGGATTCAGAGGAGATCGACCGGCGACTGGCCGAGATCGAGAGGCGAAATAGCTGAGGGCGTGAGGGCGACGTCGGACTACTCGTTGGCAGATCGGTAGTCGTCGATGAACTGATCGACGAGCGAGTCGACGGACCGAGGTATCGTTTCAACGAGGCCGCCGGACACCAGTCCGAGCACGCTCTCGTCCCACGTCGACGAGGCCATCTCACGGCCGCTCAATTGCAATCGGACTTGCTGATAAAAGTCGGCGTCGATGCTGAAGGGTATGAGTCCGCCTTCGAGTTCAAGCAGGTTCACATGAACGTGGAGGTTTGGCACGCCATTCCGCTCGGGGGCGGCGTCTTGCACGCGAAGACCGGCGTTTCGAAGCCGGCTTACGACGCGATGAACGACAACGTCGGTGCGAAGCTGATCCGATCGTGCCAGATGCTCCGGGCCTTCGATGGTCACGTCGACGACAAACGTCTCAATTCCCCGGAGCGAAGCCCGCTCGGCCGTCAAATCTCCCTGGGCGCGAGCAGCGGTGACGCACATGGCCAGCAGCAGGACCGAGAGTAGGCACCTCATCACGAAAACGCTCTCTGTGGATGGTCTGGGAAGAGTCTGCGATCTATTTCTTCCCGCCCTTGTTCCTGATCGTACGGCTGAACGCGTCTCGATGCCTCAGAAGAGTTCCCGGGCAGCGATCAAACGTCATCTTCGAACTCCAGGGCAGACGTCGGAACGTGCCTGCGTGCGACGAGTGTACAGTGCTGCCGCAGCGATCGGCAGATGCCGTCGCATCAAAGTAGGTTCGATTCACGAACGGACGGACGTTTCGGCCGGCCGGCAGGCGGATGACGGCGGGTTCCGGGACGACAGGTCATACATGAAGACGGTTAGAACCGGCATAGTGCTACTTGGCATGAAGTTCATCGCCGCGGCGTGGATGCTCGTGGCGAGCACGCTCATCATGGGCTGTGAGCGACAAACCAGGCCGGACATACCGACGATCGAGCGAGTAGATACGCACGTGGCGGCGGCGAATCGAGCCGGGCTCGACGTCGAACTGGACGGCGAACCGGCACCGTATTTCGCCCTAACGACGCTGGAGGGCGGGACGTTGACGCTCGAAGATCTGGAAGGGCACGTCGTGGTGCTCAACTTCTGGGCCACGTGGTGCGCGCCGTGCCTGGTCGAAATTCCGGATCTCATTGAGATGCAAGCGGAGCTCGAAGATCGTGGGGTTCGATTCGTGGGCATATCCATCGATCATGAAGGGCCTGACGTCGTGCGGGCCTTTGCGGAGGAGGCCGAGTTCAATTACCCTATCGTATTCGACGATGGCGAAGTGGCCGACGCGTACGGTGGCGTGTACGCACTTCCAACGACGATACTGATCGACCGCGAGGGTCACGTGAGAAGGAAGATTTCGGGACTCGTTACGAAAAACCTTCTTATGCCGTTGCTCGAGGCGCTCGCAGAGGCGTAGCCGCTTCGCCCCTTCGACGGCCCGATTGACTCATTCGTCAAGTCCTCGCACTCGGAAGCGACGCACACCCGACGGACGCGCCAACGACGACGACTCAACGCCGCAGGCGGGACACGTGATCGAGATCGCCTCGTTTAAGGTCGACGATCGACGGCAGGCAATCTCGGCGCATCATCTCTTCAATGGCGGCCATCTCCGTATCGCAATTTGCGCCGGCGGCCGCGAGCACCTGATCGCCTTTCACATAGTAGGCGATGAATTTCCGCTGTTCCGGACTACCGTGGTAGATGATTTCATCCCACGACTGGGTGTGCCCTACGTATCGGATAGTGGTACCGAAGTGCACCGTCCAAAAGAACGGGATGCTTCGATACGCTCTTGCACTCTCCGTGCGGCCGTTGAGAGCCAGATTCGAACCAGCGAGGCGCCCGTGCTGACAAGCCAGCCGCCAGTGTTCCACGCGAATTGACGCGCCGGTTCGCCAGTCTGGAAATCGCGCGACGTCGCCGGCGGCATAAATGCCGTCCGACGCCTTCAAAGTCTCGTCTACCACGATCGAGCCGTCGTCCGACTTCTTGACGCCCTTGATGAAATCGGTGGCGGGTCGAATGCCGACGCCGATCACGACCAGGTCGGCTTCAAGGGAAGAGCCGTCGTCGAGCACGACCCGCTGCACGCCGTTTTCACCCTGGAACTCCACGACGGTGCGGCCGAGCCGAAATCGGATGTCGTTCTCTTCGTGAATTTCCTTCACCATGTTGCCGACGCGGTCGCCGAAGGGTCGGGCGAACGGCACTTTCTCGGGCGCCACGACCGTGACCTGTTCTGCGCCGAGCTCCTTCAGGCTGTAGGCCGCTTCCATGCCGATGAAGCTCGCGCCGATGACGACCGAATGTGTACTGCTGCGGCCTGCGTTCATGATCGCGGCGCTGTCGGCGATCGAGCGGAGCGTGTAGATGCCCTCCAATTCGACGCCGGGTACGTCGAGCGAACGGGGGATTCCACCTGTACAGAGCACGATGCCGTCGAAGGCAAGCCGTTCGCCGCCTGCGAGCGACAGCGTCATCGTCTCGGCGTCGACGTCCTCGACCGTCTTGTTCAGCATGAGCTCGATGTCGTAGGCGTCATAGAAGTCCTTGCCGCGAAGAAACATCCACTCGTCCGGGGCCTCGCCCATCAGATATTCCTTGCTGCAGTTCGGTCGGTCGTAGGGCGTCTCGGACTCCTTGGTGATCATTACGAGGCGCCCCTCGAACCCCTCGGTGCGTAGTGCCTCCGCAGCGTACTCCCCGGCGCCGCCGCCGCCGAGCACCACGAACGTTCGAGTGTCGCCATCGTGCCGGCGATGCATGTCGGCGATTCGACGGCCCTCCGATTCATCCGGTACACGTACCACGACGTCATCGCCCTCGAGTTGGACGCGGTAGGTTTCGAGCGCATCGAGACCAGGGGGCTCGAGTTGATCTCCGGAGGCGGCGTCGTAGCAGGCATGGTGCCAGGGGCAGACGATTCGCCTGTCGCTCAGGGTACCGTCGGCCAGCGGGGCGCCGTAGTGGTTGCAATACGCATGGAGGGCGTAAAATTCATCTTCGTGGCGCACGAGCAGTACGTCGGTTTCGCCGACGATGACCTGCTTCATCTCGCCGTTCTTGAGGTCGTCTCGCTGTGCGACGACTTCTTCCGTGTAGGTCATCTAAACGGGATGTTATTCTCGTGATGTATGATCGGTGCCGTTCGGGTTGGCGTCGGCATTCCGGCTCGCAGCACAGGCGCCGCAACGGCCCGTCGCTCCCGGAGGCGAGCCGTCCCTCAGTATCGTGTAAATCGTGCCGAGTCGAAAGTCGAAATGTTCGGCGACGTATTCTACGCGTCCGTCCGCGTCTCGCGCGGAGACTCCGACCTGCCCGAGGCAGGCGGCGCCGACGATTCGGGCGCCGACGATTTCCCGTCTGCCTGATCGCGTTGAGATCGCGAAAGGGCATAGACGATCCCGAGGCCCGCCATGATCAGGACGATCGCGATTATCCATTCTTGACCGATGCCCGCGGCGCTCAAACCGTAGGCGACGCCGATGATGGCGATGATATATCCGATCAGGTAAACGATGAAATTCCCGCTCATCTGTGTGTGCATGTTTGTGATCAATTTCACGCAGATGAATGGAACGGCGAATGGACAATAATTTCCCCAGACAGCTGTAATAACGCCGAAACAATGCCCGCGACGTCCACGAAGGAAGGCCTTACGCCGTCGTCGTAGGGTTCTTGGTGACATCCTCACGGGTAACGCCGCTCCGGGCGACGGATGTCTGCCCTTCGAGGACGACTGCGGGTTCGAGGGCGCGAATACGGACGTGGTCGCCGGGCTGAAAGGACGTGCGATTCGGCGTATGGACGAGATACTCGCTGCCGTCGAGCAAGACCCGAAACGTGATGTCGTGGCCCTTGAACTCACGGGCTACGATGCGGGCTATCCCGTTCTCGGAATCCGACGATGCGGCCTCGAGGGTGAGGTGTTCAGGCCGGAGTGAGAGTAAGACGTGACCTTCGGCGGGTCGATTCAGCGCGACATGCCCGACCGGCGTGTCGGCCTCAAGACCGCGTGCCTCGGACATCAGCAGATTGGTGCGGCCGAGAAACTGGGCTACGAACAACGTTCGGGGCTGATAGTAGACTTCTTCAGGTGTTCCGATCTGCTCGATCTGTCCGTTTCGCATGACGGCCACGCGATCAGCGAACGAGAGCGCCTCCTCTTGGTCGTGTGTAACCATGACGGCCGTCATTCCGGCGCGTTTCAGGACGGTTCGAAACTCCTGGCGGGTCGACTGGCGAAGGAGGGCATCGAGATTCGAGAACGGCTCGTCGAGCAGGACGAGTCGAGGTTCGGGGGCGAGCGTACGGGCGATCGCGACCCGCTGCTGTTGTCCCCCGGATAGCTCGTGCGGGTGACGCGTTTCGAATCCGGTCAATCCCACGAGTTTGATCACCTCCGTGCACCGATCGACGCGCTCACTGCGCGCCACCGTGTGAAGGCCGAATCGTACGTTCTCCAGGACGTTCAGATGGGGGAACAGCGCGAAATCCTGGAAGACGAGCCCAACCCCACGCTTCTCTGCCGGAACGTGCGTCCGATCCTGATCGAGCACGTCGTCGCCGACGTGGACCTCCCCCGCATCCGGCCGCTCGAAGCCGGCGATGAGACGCAGCGTCGTCGTTTTTCCACACCCGCTCGGACCCAACAGCGCAAAAATCTCCCCTTCCCTCACGGCGAACGTCAGGTTGTTCACGACGGGAGGGGCGCTGGTCGCGAACCGCTTCGTGAGGCCTATGACAGTGAGGAGATCGGTCATTCGGGTGGACTAATTCGGGAGCACAAAACTACCGGTCTGAACGGCATGGTCCGTCGTACGCGTCACCGATGCCTCGCCGGACCTCTTTCCTGCAGCAGCAGCAACCCGACGATGACAGAGGAGAACAACATGATGGTCAGTGCAAACGGTGCTGCCGCGCCGAATAGGGCTTCGCTGGTCAGCCCCCACACGTTCAAAGCCAGGGTCTCGAAGCCAATCGGTGAAAGCAAAAAGGTGATCGGGAGTTCCTTCATCGCCGAGAGGAAGACGAAGGCGACGCTGACCAGGACCCCGCGTCGGAGAAGAGGAAGGGTCGCTTCAAAGAACGCGCGCAGCGGTGATCGACCCAACGTACGTGCGGCTTCTTCGAGCGTAGCCGGGGCCAGGTAGAGCGCGCTGCGCACCGGGCCGATGGCTTCCGCGAGAAAGTGAATCGCATAGGCGAAAATCAGCAGTCCCATCGTCTGATAAAACCACGGGGCCGCCTGCAAGGAGAAGAAGATGAGCGCCAGAGCGAAAGCGAGCGGCGGCGTCGCATATCCGAAATAGGCCAGGCGCTCTGTCGCCCGAGTGAAGGCCGAGGGTGCACGCACGCTCATGTAGGCCAGCGGAACGGCAAGCGCGCAGGCGAGAACGGCAGCCGGAGCGCTCGCCGATACGGATCCCCACAGCGCCGCTCCGAGGTGGCTCCAATTGAACCCCGTGGTCATCCAATAGATCACAGTGAGGACCGGGAGCACGACCGATGCGATCGCTACGGCGGCGATGAGCGCGTACCCACCGATCCGCCACGGGCCCAGACGCACGAGCTGCAGCTTTCTGTTCACGCCGGTGCCCGACCGATGCAACAGGAGCCCTCGGAGCAGGCGTGCCTCGACCAGGAGGATCGTTCCCGTGAGTCCAAGCAGCATCAGCGCGAGCCATGCGGCATAAATCCGATCGTAGGAGGCCGAGTACTGCAGGTAGAGCGCGTAGCTGAACGTTTCGAAGCGCATCAGCGACACGACGCCGAAATCGCCTAAGACGTGGAGGCCGACGAGCATGGCGCCCGAATAGAACGCAGGACGAAGTTGGGGCAAGACGACGCGATAAACGACGGCGACGGGGCCGTATCCCAGGGATCGAGCCGTCTCTTCGAGCGACGGGTCCAATCCATGCAGCGCCGTGCGAAGGTTCAGGAACATGTACGGAAACGTCGAGAGACTGAGTGCCAGGAGCGATCCGGAATAGCCGCTGAGCCGAGGCAGTTCGAGATCGAAGAGATGGGCGAGCGTCCCGTACGTACCCGTCGTCGCCAGCAGCACGTAAGCCATCACGTAGCCGGGTATCGCGAGGGGCAAGACACCGAGCAGCGTGAAAAATCGCGCGCCGCTCAGGTCCGTTCTCGTCGTAAGCCAGGCCAACGGGAAAGCGATCGACGTACCTACCCCGAGCACGCCGATCGCCAGCAAAAACGTGTTGACGAGCAGACGAAGATTTCGCGCGCGCAGAACGAGGTCCGCCAACAGACTCGCTTCCGCCTGAAATGCCCGGATCACGAGATAGACGATCGGTACGAGCACGCCCGCCGTAACGACGGCGACGGGAAGGACGAAGTACCAGTTGAGGCGTAATCGTCGGATCACGTATCGAGTTCGAATGGCGCTCAGAGCAGCTCGACTTCACGAAGCAGGTCCAGCGTGGCCTCCAGGTCATCGAGGTTATCGAGATCCACGTTCGGCGCGACTTCATCCAGTCTATGAATCGCCGGAAGCTGCACGTCGACCGACACGTCTTCGATGATCGGATATTCGAACGTCTCGTGCGTAAAGTACTGCTGCGCGGTGGGCGAGAGCAGGAAGGCGATGAATCGGAGGGCTTCTTCCGTTTGATCCGAGGCCGAAAGCAGGCCGACGCCGGACACGTTGATTAGATTGCCGGGATCCTCCGCTCGGAAAAACGTCTGGTCAACGGGAAAATTCGGGTCCTCGCTCTTGAAACGGTAGAGATAATAATGATTCGGCAGCCCGAGATCGATCTCCCCGTCGGCGATGGCCTGCACGATTGCCGTATTGTTCCGGTAGCTTTTCGTACCGTTATTCTTCATCGCGACGAGCCAGGTGCGCGCACTATCCTCCCCGACGAGCTTCCGCAGGGCCGTCACATGGGCCTGGAACGAGCCGTTCGTGGGGGCCCACCCTACCCGATTCTCGTATCGTGGACCGGAGAGTTCGAAGATGCTTTGTGGTAGAGCGGACGCGTTCATACGTGTGGATGAATATGCCAGCGTGCGCGCGCGGCCGCTCGTCGCCACCCACGTGCCCTCGCGGTTTCGGAAATGGCTGGGAAGAACGTAGAGCAGGGAATCGGGCAGCGGCGAGAGCAGTCCGTCACGATGAACGGCGCCGAGCGCGCCCGCGTCCTGCGCCCAAAACACGTCGGCGTTCGTCCGTTCGCCCTCTTCGGCGAGCGCGACGGCGAGCTGCGCCGTGTCGCCGTATCGGACTTCAATCGGAACGTTCGCGTTCTTGTAGTACTGTTCGATCAGCGGATCGACGAGGGACTTACTGCGTCCCGAGTAAACGACGAGCGGTTCGGACTGGTCGCCGGCACAGCCGGCAACGAGTAGCACGGCGAGGAAAACGGTCAGAGAAGAGTTACGCATCGGGATTGTCTGATGTGACGTTTGTTTAGACTAAATCTAAAGAGCAGCATGGTAAATGACACCATGACGGCCCGGATCGACGGAAATCGTCGAAACTCCACATTCCGAGCCTGTCGTAGGAAGGCCGCAGCGTACGTCGGGATCGTGGTCGTGCTCTCCGCTTGCGGCGGCACGCGCGCAACGTCCAATTGGCAGGGAGGATCCGAAGAGGACCTCGAGGCGTCCCTCGCGGAGGTGGTCGAGGGATTTCGGGGGAACGTCGGCGTCTACGTTCGCCATCTCGACACGGGCGAGACGGCCGCTCTCCGCGCCGACGATCTCTTTCCGACGGCGAGCATGATCAAGGTGCCCCTGCTCATTAGCACGTTCGACGCCATCGAATCGCACACGCTCGCCTATCGCGACGAGCTCGTCTATCGCGATTCGCTCCTTTATCCAGGCGTAGACCTGCTGGGCTCCTTTCGCGACGGCGAGAAGATCGAGCTAAGCAAAGTCATCTTGTTGATGACCTCGCTCAGCGACAATACGGCTGCGTTGTGGCTCCAAAGCTTGTCCGGTGGCGGAGCGGCCGCAAACGAATGGCTCGCCGCTAACGGCTTTTCGAATACGCGCGTGAATTCGCGCACGCCCGGCCGGCAGACCGACTGGGAGGCGTACGGCTGGGGCCAGACGACGCCGCGTGAGATGGCCGAGCTCCTGGTGCGCATCCGGCATGGCCGTGCGGTGAGTAGAGCAGCCGACGAAACGATGTACCGCATGCTCACGAAGAACTATTGGAATGACCGCGCCCTCGCGTCCATACCGCCATGGATACAGGCGGCATCAAAGAACGGCGCCGTCGATGCCGCCCGTTCCGAGGTCGTTCTCGTTAATGCGCCGCACGGAGATTACGTATTCTGCGTGGCGACGAACGATCAAATAGACCAGAGCTGGGATGCGGACAACGAGGGATTCGCGCTCATCCGCCGGATATCGCGCGTGCTGTGGAATCATTTCGAACCGGAATCCTCCTGGGTACCGGCATCGCAGGGCGCAGGGTCCTATCGCTGACATGAACCGGATGGGTTCACCGATTCCCGTTGGTACAATTGCGACGTCCGTTTACTGAAGGTCGAGAGATGCGCGTTGCCACAATCGGATCGGATCCCGTCCTGTTGCAGCGGAAGGAGGTGCTTCGGGCGCTGCCGTGGGTCGAACGTGCGGGCGCCGTGGGTCAGACTCCGTCGCCGGAGACCCTCGAGAAGGTTGACGTGCTGTTTATCGGTGCGCCGAGGGGGGAGCGTTCGCGTCTTGCCGGCGAAGCGCTACGCTGCGGCGTGCATCTCTTTCTGGAATGGCCTCCCGCGACGTCGGTGCGGGACTGTGCGGCGTTGGTTCGCCTGGCGGAGGAAGCCGGGCTCGAGTGCGGCGTTAGCCGACCACTCCGCTTTGCCGGCGTTTTCGAGACAGTGGCCGAAGGATGGCGGGCGGACGTGATCGCGATGTCGATGAACGGAGATCGCGTTTCGCCGGATCACGGAGATGCCGTTCCCTCCCCCGCAACGAGGACCATGGCCGACGCCGTCGATCTCGCGTGCGCGCTAGCGAAGACGAGCAGCGTGCGGCGCGTAGATGCGGCTGCGGCCAGGAACGAATCGGCACAAACGGATGCGACGGTGTTCAGCCTTCGTTTCCACAGCGGTGCGTATGCGCAGGTGTTCATTCGATTAAACGGATCGGCGGCCCCGCCCGTGATATACGCCGCCGGCCGAGGCGTGCACGTTGAGGGCCGGATGGACGGGCTGAATGCGGCCCTCCGTCGTGAAACGGAGGCGTTCCTGGCTGCGATCGCCGAAAACCGGCCGCCGCCGGTCTCGGCCCTTGATGCGCTGCAGACGATGCGTATCGTCGAACGACTGCAGGCGCACCTGCGATGACCGCCTCGGCCGCGAGGGCCGTCCGGGGCTCCCGCCCCGCTCGCTCGCCGGAAACCTCCGAGCCCGTGACACGTCGAGGTGGACGGCCGCGCGAGACGAGCGGTCGACGTCAATCCACCGACGATACTTGCGACCCGAATGGCACGTAATCTCGCAGACGCATTCGACGAGAGGCCCTACGGCGGCCTGCTGCGAACGATCGGGGAGATCGCCGCAGGCAAGGGCATAGAGGCGTATGCCGTCGGGGGAGTCGTGCGGGATCTGCAGCTCGGCCTCGACACGCGGGACGTCGACTTCGTGACGGTCGGGCGCGGCAGCGGAATCGCGCTGGCCGAAGCCGTCGCGGAGGAGCTCGGCGGCCGACCGGTTCACGTGTATCCGAAATTCGGCACGGCCTCGATTCGTCTTGCAGCCACTGACCCCGAAAAGGAAGACGTCGTTCTGGAATTCGTCGGCGCCCGCCGCGAGAGCTACCGGACTGATTCGAGAAAACCCATCGTCGAAGAGGGCTCCCTCCAGGACGATCTGGAACGCCGTGACTTCACCGTAAATGCGATGGCAGCCGACCTGCATCCCGCACGATACGGATTGCTGATCGACCTCTTCGGCGGCATGGCCGATCTGGAGCACCGCGTGCTGCGAACCCCCTTGCCGCCTGGCAAGACGTTCGAAGACGATCCCCTGCGCATGATCCGCGCGGCGCGGTTTGCGGCCCAGCTGCGCTTCGACGTCGACGAGGACGTGTTCGACGCGATGCGGGAGCAGTCGCACCGCGTCGACATGCTCAGTCAGGAGCGCATTACCGAAGAGCTGCAGAAGATGATGTGCGCAGACGTGCCGTCGATCGGATTCAAGATCCTCTTCGGCACCTACGTTCTCCAACGCATTCTCCCCGAGCTCTCGGATCTGCAGGGCGTGGAGACCGTGGACGGGCATCGCCACAAAGACAACTTCTATCATACGCTGCAGGTGCTCGACAACCTGGTGGAGATGACGTGGAATCGACCGTGTGCCGATACGCTGTGGCTTCGGTGGGCCGCGCTGTTGCACGACGTCGCCAAGCCTATGACGAAGCGGTTTTCGCAGCGCACAGGCTGGACGTTTCACGGGCACGAGGACGTAGGTTCGCGGCTCATCCCGAAGCTCTTCAAGGAGCTCAGACTGCCGACGGACGAGCGCATGAAATACGTTCAGGAGATGATCCGATTGCACCACCGTCCGGTCGCCCTGGTTGACGAGGACGTCACCGACTCGGCCGTTCGCCGGCTCTTGATCGAAGCCGGCGAGCACGTCGACGACCTGATGACCCTTGTGCGGGCTGACGTCACCTCCAAGAATCCACGCCGAGTGCGTCGATATTTGGAAGCGTTCGACCGCGTGGAGGAAAAGTTCAAGGAGGTGGAAGAGAAGGACCGTCTTCGTAATTTTCAGCCGCCGGTCGACGGGCATGAAATCATGGACGTGCTGGGGATCGACGAGGGCGTGTCGATCGGAATCATTAAGAATGCCATACGGGAGGCCATTCTCGAGGGAGAAATTCCCAACGATCACGATGCCGCCTTTGCATACATGATGGAGATCAAGGACGAAGCGCTGAGGCGAGGAGAGCTGTTCGACGAAGTCGTGCGCGCACTTGAGGGCCCTGAGCGCGCGGCGACGGGTGCGATAAAAGAGGCCGTCTTCAGCGACGAGATCCCATCCGACCACGACGAGGCGTATGCGTATTTGATTGACGTTAAGAACGATGCGCTCCGCAAGCGGCGGAATGGGGACTAAGGCCCCCGACACCAGGCTTGTTTGAAATCACAAGGTCCGGAACGTACGCCATGAGACGTAATGTCTTGATGCCGGTGTTTCTACTGGTCATGCCCTTGCTGAGCGTCCAGGCTCAGGACGGCTCAACGGAATTCAAAATCGTCGGTTATTACTCGCTGCGAGCGGCATTGACGGCGGACGTCGCGACCGTCCCGTACGAGCAGCTTACGCATATCAACCTTGCATTTCTAAATCCCGACTCGCTCGGTAATTTCAATCAGGATCTGAGCGATCTGGCTCCCTTCGTCGATACGGCGCACGAGAAGGGCGTGAAGGTGCTGTTCTCCATCGGCGGTGGAGGTCGGCATCCTCAATACCGTCGCCTGCTACGAGACGACAATCGCCCGACGCTGATCGAAAATCTAGTGGCGCAAACCACCAGATTTAACGTGGATGGAATCGACGTCGACCTGGAAGGCAGCGACATTGACGTCAATTACGAATCGTTCGTCGTCGAGTTGGCTCAATCGTTGAGAGCGCACGATAAACTCATCACGTCCGCGATTGCCGTGTACTACAAAGACCAACTTTCCGATCGATCGCTGGCGCAATACGACTTCGTAAACATAATGGTCTACGACCGCACAGGCCCATGGAGACCCGAGCGGCCGGGACCCCATTCGACATATGCCGACGCGGTGGACGATTTGGAGTATTTCGGCGTAGAGAGAGGACTGCCCGCCTCGAAGATGACGCTCGGAGTTCCGTTTTATGGGTACGGCTTCGGAACCGAGCTTACGTCCGAAGTGATCACGATGAATTACGATCAGATCGTGGGCACGTTCGCAGGATCGGAGTGGGTTGATCACTGGCATCTGCCGAACGGCACGATCGTGTATTATAACGGCATTCCGACGATCAGGAAGAAGACGGTGCTTGCGAAAGAGAAAGCGTCCGGGATCATGATCTGGCAGCTTCTCGGAGACGCGCCGGGCCACAAATCATTGCTCAGAGCCATCAACGCCGCGGCGAATTGAGCCGCTCGCGGAAGGATGGCGACGTATCCGGACGCCTCGACGACGCCACGAACACCGTCGCCGCCCTGTAGGGCGCGCTCGACGAGGAAGGCATCCACTTTTGTTGCTTCCTCTGAATGCGTCCGGTCAGCCGAAATACGCGGCGGCCCAGGAGTTCGTGATGGAGCGACAACGACCGCCGACCGGTGCACAGTCCGCGCCGACCGGTGCCCATCCCGCGCTTTGGAGCCGGCAGTGACGATGGTGCGCCGGAGCCGTCGCCCTTGTCTTGCGCCGAATTTCTCTCTACTTTTCGCGGAATTGCGCGCTTCACCCTGTGCAGCCTGCCACGGCGAGACGCAGTCGGTCTAACGGTTCGCCCCATAAATCATGACGCAGTCCCGCAGTATGGTGGACATGCCGCTCGTCAAGACGGCCCCGGAGCCGAACGCCGACGGTACCGGGATCGGCAGGGGGGGACGTCGCGAGCAGTTCGAGGAGTCCGGCTACGTGGGTCCGCTTAGCATCTTCAGCAAGAACGAATGTCGCCGCATTCTACGTTTGCTGCAGGACGTCCCACCGCCGGTTGATTGGCACAAAGGACATGCCGCATCCTCGCGCGTGTTCTTCGAGCTGGGGATGCATCACGCGATTCTGGACTACGTGACGGAACTGCTGGGTGAAGACGTGATGCTCTGGGGCGCCAGCTTGCTTCGACGGAGTGCAGGCAGAGTCCACCCCTGGCACACAGACGTCGAGAGTAGCGGCGCGGTCGGAGGCACCGTCTCCGCATGGATCGGTCTGGCTCATACCAACGTGCGCTCCTCGCTTCGGATCATGTCTCATTCGCATCTGTTCGGTCGCTCCGTGCAGGAGGAGGCGGCCCTCGCCGGCAGGCGGCGCGAAGAGAGGACCACGACGGAGGTCGAATCGTGGGCGAAGGCGCGCGAGCCTCGAAGTGCCGTCATTCAATTCGACATGAGTGACGGAGACGCGCTCTTTTTCGACGGCCGGCTCTGGCACGGTTCCGACAATACGAATCGATGGGCCGCGCGCTCGGCGCTCGTGCTCCAGTACGCGGTACCCCAACGGCCCGTGCGAATTCCCGACCTCTCCGTGTTCGAGTGGCCGTTTCGCTCTCTGGAAACCCCAAGACCCCCCTGCATCATGGTTCGAGGAACCGGTCGCCGGTCGGAAAACAAACTCGTAGCACCTCCGTTGCCGCAACGTGGTTCGCGGCCGTTCGTCTCTACGTTCGTGAAAACGCTCGACCTGCCGCTCGGCGAAGACGTCCGGAGGGGATGGAAACCATATCCTATTTTTCGCGGACCGACCGCCTGCATGCAGGACCTGAGTTGCCACGTCTCCGTGCTTAGTCCCGGCATGACCCCGCACGAACCCCATGCGCACGATGAAGAGGAACTCCTGGTCGTCCTATCGGGGGAAGCGGAACTCGTGATCGTCGACGACCAATCGACGGAGCGGATCCAGAAAATCGAGCACGGCCAGTTCATCTATTATCCCGCTCAGCAGACTCACACCATCCGCAATCCCGGCAGCCGCCCCGTGACTTACCTGATGTTCAAGTGGACCTCGGCGTATTCCGGCAGGGGGCGCACGGCGCTGAACACGTCGTTTTTCGAGTACGGCGGCCGGCCGGCCGATTCGAGCCGTGCGGGACGGGAAGGCTTTTCCCCGCATCGGATATTCGAAGGCCCTACCCGGTACCTGCAGAAGCTCCAGGGTCACTTCACGACGCTTGCGCCCGGTCACGGGTACCCGCCACACGTCGATGCGTACGACGTCGCGATCCTGACGATGACCGGGACCGTCGAAACCCTCGGGCGCCGCCTCGGGCCTCACAGCGTCGTCTTCTATGCCGCCGGCGAGCCCCATGGCATGAAGAGCGTAGGCGAAGATACGGCGACCTACCTCGTATTTGAGTTTCACGGTGCACAGGACACCCCCCGGTCGGCGGCGCGGGGCAAGCGGATCAAGCGGATCAAGCGGATCGTACCGAAGTCAGTCACCTGGCTGAGGCGCAAGGCCCGCGCCGTCCTTCGTCGAGTCTCATCCGGGCGAAGGTGAGCGTCTTCGGACGAGACCTCGAGAAGAAGCGAGCCGTCGACGCGGTACGTGAGATCGCTGATGCGTACTCAATCCTTCACCGGCCGGTCGCAAAAAGAAAAACGCTCCGCCCGTCGAATTGTGGGAGCCTCGTTCGTCTAGTCAATAAACCGAGGCCTGTCGCGTATTCAGGCGACCGCCCAGATGGGAGGCTTCGAATAGAAAACGTATCCGAAACGAGTGGAGGCACCGCAATGCGATTCATGGTGATAGTGAAAGCCAACGAGGATTCAGAGGCAGGCGTTCTTCCCAGTGAAAAGCTGCTTACGGAGATGGGAAGGTTCAACGAAGAGCTGGCTAGTGCTGGTGTGCTCCTTGCCGGCGAGGGCCTCCACCCCAGCTCGAAAGGCGTGCGTGTCCGGTTTTCGGAAGGAAAGAAGACCGTACTCGACGGCCCCTTCGCTGAGACGAAGGAACTGATCGCCGGCTTCTGGCTGATTCAGGTCGACTCCCTGCAAGAAGCGATCGACTGGGTCAAGCGCATACCCAATCCCCATGACGAAGAATCTGAGATCGAGATTCGTCGAGTGTTCGAGGCTGAGGATTTCGGTGAGGAATTTACGCCCGAGCTACGGAAGCAAGAGGAGCGCCTGCGCCGGAACGTGGCTTCGCAAGGATCCAATTGAGAATGGGGACGCGAATCA
>CAZMXY010000041.1:23231-24732 GCA_964570345.1 uncultured Rhodothermales bacterium
AGTTCATGCTGGTACCCGAAGGCGAGACCACGAACGTCACGTGGGCCATGTACGGGCCCAACGAGTTCGTCGGGAAATTGATGAGCGTCTTCTTTAGCATGGAGGACATGATCGGCAAGGACTTCGAAACGGGTCTCGCGAACATGAAAGCCGTCGCGGAACGAGAGGCGGCGGATCCGACCTGAAAGCATTCAACCAGATGGAGATACGGCGATGCGATTCATGATGCTGATGATCCCGAAGGGATACGAAAAGGCCGCGCCGGGCACGATGCCGAGCGCCGATGCCGTTGCCGCGATGATGAAGTATAACGAAGCCCTGCAAGATTCCGGCGTCTTGCTCGCCCTCGACGGCCTTCACCCGCCATCCGTGGGTGCGCGCGTTTCGTTCTCCGGAGGAAAGCCCCAGGTGACGGATGGGCCGTTCATCGAGACGAACGAGGTGCTGGGTGGATATTGGATGATCGAGGTAAACTCGAAAGAAGAGGCGATCGAGTGGGCGTCGCGCTGTCCCGCCTCGGACAACGAGGTGATCGAGATCCGCCAGGTACAGGAAATGTCGGATTTTCCTGCCGACGTGCAAGAGGCTGCGTCCGGGTTTTCGGAAATGCAGGCACGGGCAGGACAGCGAAAGGGGATGTAAGGAGTAGCGCTCGCGGCCCCTAAAATCTTCTTAGCAGATGCCGGCTGATTTCGTCACGTTGGGTAAGCCGCCGACCATGCTGACGCTTCCCACGTTCGAGCCACTGGCTCGCGCCCTCGTGAAATCGATTCATGGCGGCGTCCCCTAGGCCGAGCCGAGTACTACATGAACAGGTAGGAGTACGCCGATCGCCTGAAGGCTATCATTTACCATACGAAACTTCCGAGCCCGTAATCGTGCGTTCGAACAACGACATCGCGGTCGTGATCGTAGAGGACCGAGAATCCATCCGAAATGCGCTGGAGCTGATCATCGACGGGACGCCGGGTATGATTTGTGCCGGAACGTTTTCAGATGCCGAATCGCTGCTGTCTACGCGGGAGTACGCGCAGGTTGACGTCGTATTGCTCGACATCGGGTTGCCCGGACAGTCCGGCGTGGACGCCATCGGTCCAATACGGACACACTGGCCTACCACGAGTATCTGCATGCTCACCGTTCACGATGACGATGATCTCATCTTCGATGCCTTGTGCCGTGGAGCCACTGGTTATCTGTTGAAAAACACGCCGCCGGCCCAGATTCTCGACGGCATCCGCGAGATGCAGGCCGGTGGGGCACCCATGACGGCCAGCGTCGCTCGAAAGGTGGTTCACTTCTTCCGAAGGCCTGTCGTGGCAGAGAAGGCGCTGACTCCTCGCGAGAACGAGGTTCTACAACACGTCGTCGACGGCAAAACAAATCGACAGATCGCGCAGGCGCTGTTCGTGAGCGAAAATACCATTGCATATCACATCAAACAGATATACGAGAAGCTTCACGTACATTCGCGCGCCGAGGTGGTCGCGAAGACGATGAA
>CAZMXY010000041.1:24832-26094 GCA_964570345.1 uncultured Rhodothermales bacterium
CCCCGGGTCGTTATCATCGGCGCGGGATTCGCCGGGCTCAACGCGGCGAAGTACCTGGCGCGAAAACCCGTCGACGTCGTTCTCGTCGATCAGAACAACTATCATAAATTCCAGCCCCTGCTCTATCAGGTGGCGACTGCCGGGCTCGAACCGAGCGAAATCGTCCATCCCGTACGTGATCTCTTTAGAAAGTTCGAGAACGTGTCCTTTCAACTCGGGGCGGTACGTACGATCGACAAGGAAACTCGGCAGGTGCGGTTGGACGTCGGCCCGCCCATCCCTTACGACTATCTGATCCTCGCGGCGGGTGCCTATACGAATTATTTCGGCATCGAAGGAGCGGAGCGGTATGCGCTTCCAATGAAGGACGTGCCCGATGCTCTCCACTTACGCAACCACGTCCTTAGACAGTTCGAACGCTGCGAGCGGGATCCGACGTACGACAAAGAAGGAGCACTCACGTTCGTCATCGTCGGTGGCGGTCCGACGGGCGTCGAGCTTGCCGGCCAAATGATCGAGCTGTTTCGCTTCGTGCTCCGCGGCGATTTCCGCCGAATCGATCCCGGATCGGCGCGTGTCGTGCTTCTGGAAATGCTGCCGCATCTGCTGACGGGATTCGATGAGCCACTTCGCGTTTACGCTCGTGAGGAGTTGGAAAAGCGGGGCATAGAAGTGCGAACAGAGACAACCGTCGAGCGCGTGACGGACGGCGCCGTTTATCTAAAAAGCGGCGAGCGGATCGATTCAGAAACGCTCGTCTGGGCTGCAGGCGTACGTGCCCACCCGCTCGCAGACCGACTCGGAGCCGAACAGGAAAAAGGCGGCCGCCTGACGGTTGAATCGGACCTGTCGATTCCGGGCTACCCCGAGTTTTTCGTGGCCGGCGACATGGCCGCTGCAAAGGATGCGGAGGGCACGCCGTACGCGCAGCTCGCGACGGTCGCCATCCAACAGGGGAAACATGCCGCCGAACAAGTCTTGCGGCGTATGGCGGACGAGGAAACGGAGGCCTTCAGATTGTTCGATCCGGGCATCATGGCGACCATCGGCCGGAGTGCCGCCGTGGCGCAGCTCCGCGGAGGACTGCGTTTCACGGGCTTCGTTGCGTGGGTGCTCTGGGCCACTATTCATATCGCAAAGCTCGTGGGCTTTCGCAACCGATTCGACGCGCTGATTAGCTGGGTTTACAACTACCTGACCTACGACTTCGGAGCCCGACTCATCATGGACGTGCTCCCGGCGGCCGAGGAGAGCCGGCCGAT
>CAZMXY010000042.1:0-3729 GCA_964570345.1 uncultured Rhodothermales bacterium
CATGAAAATACTCGGCATGCTGAGTTTATTCGGTAACCGTTCGCGTAATCGCTCGATCAATCGGCGTACTCGCGCTCGTGGTCTCGTCGCCGTTGTCTTCGCGCTGGCATTCGCCACGGCCGTTCGTCCTGCCGATGCGCAGCGCGGTGGCGGCGACGTCGGTCTGGGCCTCCAGATCGGCGATCCGAGCGGGATCACTCTTCAGTTCTATAATCCTGGATCCCTGTCCTGGGATTTTCTGGCAGCATGGGACATCGACGATTTCTTCTTTCTGAACGTGCACGGACTGTATCACCGCCGTATCGGTCAGCGTCATGACGTGCATCTCTTCTACGGACCCGGTGCGTTTGTCGGGGTCCGTGATCGTGGTCCGCGAGACGACGACGTCGTACTCGGCATCAGCGGCACGATCGGCATCGGAGCCATGATCGAGAGATTTCAGGTCTACGGGTCCGTGACGCCACGGCTCTCCGTCATCCCGGGAACGGATGGCGACGTGGGGGCCGGCATCGGCGTTCGCTATTTCTTCTGATCACCACTATCGCTTCAACATGGGCGCCAATACGCGTACGACGACGCGTCGCGACTTTATTCGCCGATCGGCTTCCGGCATGATGATCGGAAGCATTTTACCGTCGGTCTCCTCCGCGTCACCTACGTGGGGTCGACCTGTGCAAGATGACGGGAAGGTAATCGTCTTTCAGGGCGACTCCATCACCGACGCCGGGCGTAGCAAGGACGAGCAGCGGCCGAACGTGGCGCATGGCCTGGGAAATGGGTACGCCGGTATCGCGGCGGCCCAATTGTTGGGAGAGAATCCATCGGCTTCCTGGGAGGTCTACAACAGAGGCGTCAGCGGTCACAAGGTGTTTCAACTCGCGGAGCGATGGCAGGATGACGCGATCGATCTTCGCCCCGACGTCCTGAGCATTCTCATCGGAGTGAACGACTTCTGGCACACCTTGACCCACGACTATGACGGAACGGTCAACGTTTACGAACGCGACTTTCGAGCGCTCCTCGATCAAACGCGCGCGGCGCTGCCGGACGTTCGCCTCATGATCGGCCAACCGTTCGTCGTGGAAGGCGGATCGGCGATCGACGGGCGTTGGGAAAGCTTCGGTGCGTACCGTGCCGTGGCAGAGCGCGTCGCCGCCGACGTCAATGCGGCGTGGATTCCGTACCAACAGATCTTCGACAGAGCCCTCGAGGAAGCGCCGGCCCCTTACTGGGCGCCGGACGGCGTCCATCCCTCGCCCGCGGGTAATTACCTGATGGCTCGAGCCTGGCTCGACGCGGTCGAAACGATATGAGTTAGTTCAGCAACGCCTGGTAGACGAGAGCTCGTACTTTTCCGTAGTCATCCAATCCGTCGGCCGGAATGACCTGCGTCATGTAGACCACGACGAGATTTTCCTGCGGATCGACCCAGTACGTCGAGTGGTACGCACCTCCCCATCCGAATTCACCGGGCGAGCCCGGAGATCCGCGATACCCCACGTCCTCCAGGACGGAGAAGCCGAGGCCCATGCCCTGACCGGAACTGAAGGGAACGTCCTCCAGATGATCGACGGTCATTAATTCCACCGACTTCGGCGAGAGGATTCGTCGGCCGTCGAGCTCGCCGCCGCGGCGGAGCATCTCGAGAAAGCGTGCATAATCGACCGGCGTCGACACCAGCCCGGCGCCGCCTGAGAAACTGCGACGCGGTCCACTCAGATAGGCGCCCTGGCCCACCATGTGACCGGGATCCGGCGCGCGTGCCAGCGTTCCGTTTTTCAGCGAATATACGATCGTGAGGCGATCCGCCTTCTCCGGAGGAACGTAAAAGTGCGTGTCGTGCATCCCAAGCGGCTCGATAATTTCGGCGTGCAGGAACTCATCGAGTGCACGACCTGATACCCTCTCGATCACCACGCCGAGAATGTCGGTCGACTAACCGTACACGAACCGTTCGCCAGGCTGCGCATCCATCGGCAGCGACGCCATGCGCTCGACGGTAGCGGCAATCGGCTCGTCGCGATCGGCGAAATACCAGCCCTGGATGCCGGCCGCCTCCCATCGATCGGCTGCCGGTCCCCCACCGTAACCGATGCCGGCCGTATGGGTCAAGAGATGTCGGAGCGTAATCGGGCGCTCCGATGCGACGACCTCATACCCTTCGCCGTCCGTCGGAACGGCCACGGTCGTGCCGTCGAACGCCGGGAGGTAGTCGCTCAGCCGATCCGAGATCAGCAGCGCGCCTCGCTCCTGAAGGATCATGATACCGACGCTGACGAGCGCCTTCGTCTGGGACGCGATCCGAAAGAGGTCGTCCGTACGCAGCGGCTCGGCGGCCTCCAGGTCGCGATATCCGACCGCCTTCTGAAAAATGACGCCCCCGTCTCGAGCGACGATCAGCGCGGCGCCGGGCAGTCGCCCCTCGTCGACGTAGAGCTGCAGAATCTGATTGAGCCGTCCGAGGCGCTCGGATGAGACCCCTACGCGCTCCGGCTCGACGGCGGCGAGATCCTGGGCGCACAGAGGAGCACGCACGAGAAAGACGAGCAAGAAGAGGGCGGACAGGCAGTAAGCGGGACGGCGATGCATGGAGCGGCAGGGTCGTGTCGTTACTATTTCGGCTACGGTCGCCTACGACGACCTTCCGCGCAATATATCACATGCGAGGAATGCTCGCATATGCGCACCGGAGGGCCGTCGCAACGTTGGCGCCCTGAGGCTCCTGCGCACCTACGGCGCCGAGAGGCTCACGTCGCGGCGGCATCGGACCCACGTCGCGGCGCGTTACCTCCTCACTCTACCGGCGCTGCGATCTCCAGTCGCGCCAGTTCAGCCACGCCGACGCGACGAGCGCGCCGAAGGCCACGGCGACGACGACCGTGTTCACCAATACGGGATCCCACGACGTCCCCGTTATTCCGTCCAGGTAGTACTTGACGTACGAATAGGGAAGATCGGATTCGCCGAGCCTGCGTTTGACCTCCCAGTGCCAGTCCGTGCACGGACAGTAACCCCAGCCGTAGAAGACGCCGAGACCGAACCACGAGAGGAACGTCAGGCCGATGGTAATCAGGTGGAGGCGTCGCGTCCTCCTCCAGATCCAGCCGAGAACGTTAAACAATACCAGGCCGCTGTGAAACACGACGAAGAAGACGTCGAGAGCGGCATACATGACGGGGTCGCGAAGGATTCAAGCTGGGCTTCCACGTGGAAAGCCCGACGCCCCGCCTTGTTCGCGCGCTCGGCTACCTTGTTCGTTCGCAGCCCGGCCTTGTTGGCGCCCGCCGGGTCGCCTTCGCTTGCCGCCGGGCCACGTCGCCTCGCGAGGATGCTCAGACCCCGAGCTGGGACCTCGACCTCAGTGCTGATGGTCCGGCAAGGACGCCATGTGGTACGCGCACGTGACCATCGGATTGTACTGTTCGAACACGCCGTTGGGATTGTCCCTATACAGCCAGACGTGCAGATCGTAGTGAGGCGCGAACATGTGGGCCTCGTCGACTTCCGTCTCGGGGTCATCCACCATCTTATTGAACTCGGTATTCAGGAATACCGGCGGGGACGTATGACCGGCCGCCTCCCAGGACTCGATAAAGACGAGATTCTCCACCGCGACCAGTTCCATCGATCCGTTTTCTTGCGGCTCGTAGATGAGGATTGACGGCTGGAGAAAGTCCGTATGCGTCGAAGTTCCGTCGACGCGCGGCGCCGTCGCGGTGATGCCCAGGA
>CAZMXY010000042.1:3829-25825 GCA_964570345.1 uncultured Rhodothermales bacterium
GTGTGCCGGCGCTAATCCCATCTGCGCAGCTTCTTGAGCAGTTGAATTTGCCCGGCGTGATAGACGTCATGCGCGGCCGCACCGTCGATCAGCTCCTCGAACGTAAAGCGACCGGTTCCGACCCGATCCGCAAGGCGTCCGGGGTCGAATTCACGAACGGCATCGAGAAGACGCCGGTGCCATTCCTGAAGCAGTTCGAGATCCGATTCCCACGCCGGCGCCGTGACCTCGATCGGGCGCTCGAAGAAGTTGCTTCCTTTCAAGCCGAACGAGCCACGAGGCAGGCTCGTCAGAAGCGCGCAGACGCGATACTTCCAGTACGCCGCATGGACGACCAGCTCCCACACGTTGTGGCGGTCGGGGTCGGGACGCCAAGCAGCCGCCTCAGGATCGACGCCCTGGAGCGAACTCATCAGCGTCGGACCGTGCCATGCCGGTCCTTTGAAGGAGCGGTCGACGGAGCGAAGGAGCAGGGCCACGGAAGAGGGATTCATAATCGGGTTCGTCCGGCTACGGCCATCGCGCGGGCAAACATTCGTCGCCGTGGAATGTCCGCCATCACCACCTTTCCAGTCCGAGCAACTTCTTTCCCAGATCGGATAGCTCTGCACGCTCGTAACGCGTTTGCTCCCAGTTGCGCGGATCGCCCGGAAAGGCATAGCCTTCAGGCGCCAGGCGTTCCTGCCACGATCGGATGCGCCACGAACGCAGCTCCTCGTCGTCCTCTTCGGCGGGCGTCATGGAGATGTACTGCGCCATTCGCGGCCTGTCCGAGCGATTGGGACGTATGCCGTGGGCGAGCATCGAGTCCCATATCAACAGATCGCCCGCCCTCGTCTCGATCTTCTCGATCTCGAAACCGGTGACGTCGGGCATGAACGGATCGCGGTCGTCTGGCTGCGTCCGTACCCACTCGTGAAAGGTCCGGAAGAGCTCCGGAACGCACTGAAATCCCCCCATCTCGCGCGTTTGATCGTTGAGGGAAAGCACGCCCTGGACGTTAACGGGAAGCGGATCGAGACTTGTGTCGACGTCCCAGTGGATGAAGCCTTTGAAGACGTGTCCTTCTCGGAGCGGCACGTTTAAGTTCGCGCGGTCGATCGTGACCCAGAGTTCCTCCAACCCCCAGACGTCGACGAAAGCCTCGTACACGCGCGGGTATTGGCGGTTATCCCACAGCGCTTGATGTTGATAGACTTCGACCATTCCGCTGTTCTTTAGCTCGACCATCTGGATTTCACGGGCCGGATTGTGATACCACGTACTCGGATCATCCGGATCCATCTGTTGAAATTCCCAGAGGAGATCCCGAACCGCCTTCAAATTCTCCGGCGGTACGGCGTCGTGGATGATGACGTAGCCGTTCTCCTTCCAGTGTCGCCAGTCCGCCTCAGAGAGCACGCGGAGGGGCTCGCCGTACGTTCGCCGGTTCAGCTGTCGACGGCTCGTTCGGGCTACGGTTGCATTTCCGGGCTGCTGGAGGTCGTCAGGCATGGGTTTTCTAATTCGTTGCGGATCGATCGGCGTTTCGGGTCAAGCGACGTCAGACAATGAAAGAAAGGGCGGCGGCATGCACAAGAGCCGGCGATTCGAGGCACCGCTCTCTTAGGTCGAACACTCGCTCTATTCGCCACGTCGAGCGGCCGGCAGAACCGCGAAATTAACACGCGCGGCCCTATCTGAGCGCCGCGGCACGTCCTTTGAAATGCGCGCCTGCAGCGCCCGCCGGCGCTTCGAGCATCAAAATCCGCACCCACGGCACATGGTTTCCTTCGGCCGACTCCACACCACGGCTCGTACGTCCACCGCCGTCGTCGCAGTCGTCGCCCACTTCCTTCTCGTGGGTGCACCGAATGCACAGGTGCACGGCTCACGGAGTTCGAATGGGGGCCTCACCCTCACGGAGGTCGTCCGATCCGCGCTCGAGAACAACGTCGCCGTGAAGCAGGGCAGGTATGCGAAACGAATACGAGATGCCGAGCTTAGGATCGCGCGCGGAGCATTCGACACGGATGTCGCCGTAACGACGTCGGCCGGGCGTGCCAGCGCGCTGTTTCCGCAGGCCGATCGGGAATTCTACGGAGTTGCCGCCTCTCAATCGGGGGTCACGAGCTATCGCGTAGCAGCCATTCGCCGTTTCGAGTCCGGACTGACAATCTCACCCGGCGTCGAATTGGTTCGCCAGGACGCGCTCACGCTGCGCGCACCACCGCTCATTCGTACGCAGGCTGCGCTCACCGTCTCGTACCCCGTTCTCCGTGCGGGAATGCGATCGTTCGAAGCGGCCGATTTAGACGCAGCCGAGCTGCTCAAAGAAGCGAGTGAGTTCGACCTGCAGCATGCCGGAGCCCTCAGCGTTTATCGAGCCGTCGATGCCTACTGGACGTATCGAAGTGCCTACGAATCCCTCACGATTCTCTCCCTGTCGGAAGACAAGGCCGATCGCCTTCTGAGGGAGACTCGCATGCTCGTAGAGCGCGGCGAGCGGCCCGCGAGCGAACTCGACCCGGTGCAGGCGGATCTGGCCGATCGTTTCGCCGCGAGGATGAATGGGGAGCATCGGCTCGCCGAGTCGCGACGTCAGCTCGGCCTCGAGATGGGCTTGACGGTACGTGAATCTTCCGCTTTGCCCGAACCCTCAACCCCGTTTCCTCGAGTCCAGCGGATTCTGCCCGAAGCGTTGCAAGATCGATTGATTGCGACGGCTTACGTCCGCCGGGCCGATCTGAAGAGCGCCGCGCGACACGTGAAGGCGGCCGGGGCCGCTCGAGACGCGCGACGACTCGAAACGAGGCCGGCACTCTCCGTCCGCGTGGACGCGGGATACGCGGCGCTGAGCGAGCGTCGTCTCAAGCTGGGGCATCATCTGCCGTTCGGATACCACGACGTCGGCGGACCCAATACGAGCGTTTCGCTCGTCCTAGACTGGCCGACTGAAAATAATCGGGCTCTGGGTGCGCTTGCCCGCCAGGAAGCCGTCCTACAGCAGAACAGCATCGCCGCGACAGAGTTGCGGCGACGGCTTGCCGCTGCCATTCAGAACGCGCTGGAAGAGCTGCGAACCACGGCCGCCGAACTCGTCGAGGTCGAAAAGGCCGTTGGACTCTACGCGATCGCGGTCGAGAACGAGAAGAAGCGTCTTCAACTCGGAATGTCGACGCAATTCGACCTGATCCTCGTCGAAGAGCGGCTTCGAAATACGCTGCTCTCGCGTCTTGCCGTCGAGACGCGCCACGCTCAGTCCATCGCTCGTTTGCGATATGAAACCGGCACTCTTCTGAGCGAATCGTCCACGCCGACGAACGAGGTCTCCGTCGACTCGCTACTCACGCCGCTGGCTCCAACGGAATGACGGGCGGCGCCTCCAGGAAACGTTAATAAAAACCATGGGCCATGAATAGCAACGTCTTCAGAAGAGCGTCGATCGAACGACTCTCGTCTCCGGAGCAACTCGACCAGATCATGCAAGTGACCACGCCCAAGGGATGGATCGGACTGGCGGCCGTAGGTCTCTTACTCCTCGCTGCCGTCGTCTGGGCCTTCTGCGGACGGATTCCGACGAACGTTCGTGCGATGGGCGTACTGATTAAGAGCGGGGGCGTGTACAATGTCGTTCCCCGCTCCTCGGGCCAGATCGCCGACGTGGCCGTTCGTGCAGGCAACGTCGTCCAGGCGGGCCAGGTCATCGCGCGGATCGAACAACCTGTCCTGGTCGATCAGATCAAAAAGGCAAAGCAGCGGCTGATCGAGCTCCGTCAGCATCACCGGCACGTGAGAGAGTACGGCGCGATCGATGCCCGGCTTCAGGAGGATCTCGCGATCCAGCAGCGGGCGGACCTGGAGAGATCCATCCTTCGCACCCGCGAACAGGTCGGCTGGTTGGAAGAAAAGATCGAAAGTCAGTCCCGGCTTTTCGACGACGGCTTGATCACGAAGCAGGCCGTCCTGACGTCTCGAGAGCACCTCCAATCGACCGAGGAACGCGTGAAGCAGCTCGAGCACGAATTAAAAAAGATCGAGATCCGCATGCTCGCCCTCGCGAACCAACGAAATCAGGACCACCTCTCGAGCCGCCTGCAAATCAGCGAGCTGGAGAACGAGATTGAGCGGCTGGTGGACCAGCATATGCTTGCCAGCGAAGTCACGAGTCCGTATACGGGACGAATTCTCGAGATCATGGTGGAAGCGGGAAGCATCGTAGTTCAAGGCCAAGCCATCATGCGATTGGACCTCGTCGGAGATCACATCCAGGACCTGGAAGCCGTGCTCTACGTGCCTTCGACGGACGGAAAGAAGGTGCGTGAAGGCATGGCAGTTCAAATTTCTCCCTCGACCGTGAAGCGTGAGGAATATGGCTTCATGGAAGGGACAGTCGGCCGCGTGTCCGACTTCCCGTCTACTCCGGACGCGATGGCGCGCGTCCTGAAGAACGAGCAGCTGGTCCAACTCCTTTCAGGCGGTGGTTCCCCCTACGAGACCTATGCGAGCCTGAAGCTCGATCCGTCGACCCACACCGGCTTCAAATGGTCGTCATCCAGTGGTCCCGAGACCGGAATCCAGAGTGGGACGATATGCTCCGCCACCATCACCGTCGAAGAGCAGCGTCCGGCCGAGATGGTCCTGCCGGTATTGCGCAGATTCATGGGCGTGTGATGCCGGGCCAGTCCACGAGCAAGAACAGCGCTGCCGTACTGCAAGGGGCGTTGCGACGATTCCGCACGACCCTCTCGCGCGACGGGAAGGCGCCGAAGCGCGTAAAGACGCCGACCGTGCTGCAGATGGAGGCGGTCGAATGTGGTGCGGCGTCCCTTGCGAAAGTGTTGGGTTATTTCGGACGGATCGTGCCGCTAGAGGAGCTTCGCGAAGCCTGCGGCGTCTCGCGCGACGGCAGCAAGGCGAGCAACGTTCTGAAGGCTGCACGGAGGTACGGACTCGTGGCAAGAGGATTCAAGCGCGAGCCTGAGCTTCTGAAAAACGTCCCAGGGCCGATGATCATCCACTGGAACTTCAATCACTTTCTCGTGCTCGAGGGGTTTCGGAACGGGCGAGTTTATCTGAATGACCCGGCGACCGGCCCGACGATCGTGAGCGAGCAGGAGTTCGACGATTCGTTCACCGGCGTCGTGCTCACGTTCGAGCCGGGTCCGGAGTTTATGACGGGCGGTTCGAAGCACAGTCTCGTCAAGGCGCTCGGCAGTCGACTCCAGGGTTCGAGTTCGGCGGTGACGTTCGTCGTGCTGGCCGGACTGGCGCTCGTCCTTCCGAGTCTCGCCATCCCTACGTTTTCGAAAATTTTCGTCGACGACGTTCTCGTGGGAGGCGCGCAATCGTGGATCCGTCCACTCCTGGTTGGGATGGGCGCAACGGCCGTCGTCGTCGCGGTCCTGACCTGGCTGCAGCAAAGCTATCTCCTTCGCTTGGAAACCAAGCTCGCCGCATCGACGTCGGGCCGCTTCTTCTGGCACGTCCTTCGCCTTCCCTTCAAGTTTTTCACGCAGCGATTCGGAGGTGAAATCGGCTCCCGTGTCGAAATCAACGACCGCGTGGCGCGCATGCTCTCTGCGGAGTTGGCCACCACGGTGCTGAGCTGTGCGACCGTCGTCTTCTTTGCGCTTCTCATGATCCAGTACGACGCGGTGCTGACGCTCATGGGCGTCGCGGTCGCAGCTATCAATATTGCGGCCCTTCGGTATGTCTCACGGAAGCGAAAGGATGCCAATGCTCGCCTTCTACAGGAAAAAGGGAAGCTTCTGGGCGTGGCGATGGGCGGCCTTCAGTCTATCGAGACGCTGAAAGCCGGAGGGGCGGAATCCGACTTCTTCACCCGATGGGCCGGTTATCATGCGAAGACGATCAACGCGCAGCAACAGTTGGGTCTCCATTCGCAAGTGCTCGCCGTGGTGCCGCCGCTCCTCGTCGGAGTCAACGTGGCGCTCATCCTCGGCATCGGCGCCGTTCGGATCATGGACGGAGAAATGAGCATGGGCATGCTCGTGGCCTTTCAGTCCCTGATGCTCAGCTTCGTCAAGCCCGTCAACGACCTCGTCGCGCTCGGTGGGAAGTATCAAGAAGCCGAAGGTGACATGAACCGGATTGACGACGTGCTTGCGTACGAACCGGAGCGACCGTCACGGTTTGCCGGCGCAGCAAAATCTAGAGCTCCGCGCGCGCCGGTTGAATTGAACGGACCGTGTATGCGTGAGGGAGAGGCACTGTCCGGTAAGCTCGAGGGATTTCTCGATCTTCGGGGCGTCACGTTCGGTTACAGCCCTCTCGAACCCCCTCTGATCGAGGACCTGAACCTGTCTTTGCGGCCGGGTACGCGCGTCGCGCTCGTCGGCGGATCGGGATCAGGAAAATCAACGATCGCGAAACTCGTCTGCGGCCTCTACGAGCCCTGGTCCGGGGAGATTTCGTTCGACGGCATTCGACGGTCCGAGCTGCCGCTGAGCGTTCTGCAGAGCTCCTTCTCGTTTGTCGACCAGGACGTCTTCCTCTTCGAGGGGACCATCCGCGAAAACTTGACCCTCTGGGACGACACCATTCCAGAAATCGACGTCATACGAGCGGCCAAGGATGCCTGTATTCACGACGTCGTCGCGGGGAGGCCGCACGGATACGGAAGCACGGTCGAAGAGGGGGGTAGGAATTTCAGCGGTGGTCAGCGGCAGCGCCTCGAGATCGCACGTGCTCTCGCGGGCAATCCCTCCATTTTGATTCTAGACGAGGCCACCAGCGCTCTGGACGTCGCAACGGAACGGATCATCGACGTTCACCTTCGACGCCGCGCGTGTACGACGCTAATCGTAGCCCACCGGCTAAGTACCATTCGTGACGCGGACGAAATCATCGTCCTGGACCGCGGCCAGGTCTGCCAGCGTGGTACTCACGACGACCTTCTCTCGGAAGGCGGCCTTTATCGCCGATTGATCCAAAAATTTTGACGACGGCCGTCCGCCCGGTCGCCACTTTATCGATTCGCCGTCCAAGAAATGAGCAGCACGGATTCATTGACTTTCGCGTCAGCCGGTCCCGTCCTGGAGGCGGGGGGCAACGAGATCCTTGCCCTAGACCGTGCGTTTCGCGGCTGGCGAGTCGAAAGTGGCGGCGTCGACGTGTTCACCGTCCGATTGGACGGGGAGATCCCGACGTCGCGTCGTCGATACGTTGGGCACTTTGGTCAAGGGGCCGTCTTGTTCTCCGACCCCGATTCGAACGACACGTACCGCCTGATCGCCGTACCTTCGGGTCCGGTAACGCTCAGGGAAATGGACGCGCCGTTCTTTCAAGAGAGCCGCAGCTGCGACGAACGGACGGCCTTCCTTGCGTCGGCCGTCGATTACTGGGTCGAGAGCATCTCGGCCGGGATCTTCGAGGCAGTTCCTCCCAAGCAGCACGTCGAGCCCCCGGAAGACGGTTCGATGATCGTTGAGGGCGGAACGCCGCTCCGGTCCACGCGCGGAGTATTATGGGTATGCGTTCAAGAGGGCGCGGTCCGGATAATGGGCCGGCGCGACCTTCTCGTCTCCTCCGAATCCGGGCCCTTCGTACCCGTAGGATCGGCGATCTGGGTAGACCCGGCGTCGCCGTGCCGGTTGCACGGCCTGTCAACGATACGGCGGGTTGCCGACGGTCGAATGTCGGACGACCTGGCACGATTCTACGTCCTGCTTCACCGCGCAATAGCCGTCGTAGAGGCAGATCGAAGACGCTGCGAGTGGCTGCGCATACAACAGAAGCGGGAGTCGGACCGAAAGGTCTTGGCTTGCGCCGTCGGTCACCTGGCCAAGGTAATGACGAGTGAATCGCCCGCCGACACGGCACGAGACGATCTTCTTCTGAAGGCATGCCGTATCGTCGGAAAGGCGAATCGGATAGACGTCATGACGCCGCTCGAGAAGACCGGTAATGACTCACGAGGCAGACTGGACAAGATTGCCGCTGCATCTCGGTTTCGGACTCGCAAGGTCGCTCTCCGCGGGCGTTGGTGGCGACGCGATGCCGGAGCGTTACTCGCCGTTCTGGTCGCGGACGATGGAAGAACCCGCGCTCCGGTCGCCCTCGTGCCGGCCCTCGGAGGGCGATATCGCTTGATCGATCCGCGCAGCGGGTCGAGCGTCGAGCTGGATGAGGCCATGGCCGATCGGCTGGATCCGTTCGCCTTCGCGTTCTACCGACCGTTTCGGAACAGGGCCGTCACG
Organism: uncultured Rhodothermales bacterium; assembly: GCA_964570345.1. Lineage (GTDB taxonomy): Bacteria > Bacteroidota > Rhodothermia > Rhodothermales > VXPQ01 > CAZMXY01. Next base: position 12,031 of record CAZMXY010000042.1, read on the forward strand.
GCCTGTGAGGTCTTCAAATTCGGAGCCGAAGGGTGCCGCGGTGACTTCTTGACGATTCTGGTGATGGGAACGGCGGGGGGCGTACTGGGACTTTTTCCTCCCATCATTGCGGGGTTAATATTCGACACGATCATTCCGGGTGCGGCGCGAATTCAGCTTCTGCACCTTGTTGCCGCGCTGCTCGTCTGTGCCGTCGCGAGTGCCATGTTTCAGCTGGTGCGTGGGTTCGCGGTGCTGCGTATCGAGAGCAAAATGGATACGACCGTACAATCCGCCGTATGGGACCGGCTCTTGCACCTGCCGACCACGTTTTTTCGTCGCTTCGCCGCGGGAGACCTGGCCGTTCGAGCCGGCGGCATCAGCGAAATTCGCAGGCTGCTCTCAGGGGCCACGATTTCATCGCTGCTGAGCGGTCTTTTTTCCGTACTCAATCTCGCCCTTCTCTTTTATTACGACGCACGGCTTGCGACGTGGGCCTGTGGAATGACGATGACGGCCCTGTCCGTCATGCTCGCGGCAGGCTACGCTCAACTACGAAACCAGCGGCAGGTAGCGACTATTCAGTCCAGGCTTTCGGGCCACGTCCTCCAGTACGTCACGGGGATTACGAAACTTCGCGTCGCCGGTGCGGAGGCAAAGGCCTATGAGCGTTGGGCGTCAGGATTCGCCGAACAGCGCCGCCTTCAATTCAAGGCGCGGTGCACCGGCAACGGCCTGGCTACGTTCAACGCCGCGTTCTCCGTCCTGTCCACGATGGCAATTTTCGGCTTGATATTTTCTCGCGGCGACGCGGTCATGGCGACGGGGGAATTCATCGCATTCAGTGGGGCTTACGGAGCCTTCACGGCCAACATGCTGGGCATGACCGGAGCTTTCATGGCCGTGATGCTGGCCGTTCCGATCTATGAGCAGGCCGAGCCGATTCTACAGGCACTGCCGGAAGTCAACGAGTCGAAGACCGATCCCGGTCCGCTGGAAGGCGAGATCGAGATCTCGCAGGTGTCGTTTCGATACGATCCGAGCGGCGAGCCCGTGCTCGAGAACGTATCGGTTCGCGCCGGACCGGGCGAATTCGTCGCGTTCGTTGGACCATCAGGATCAGGCAAATCCACGACACTTCGTTTGCTGCTGGGCTTCGAGCAGCCTGAAAGCGGCTCCATCTACTTGGACGGGCGGGATCTTGCCGGGCTCGACATACAGGCAGTACGACGACAGATCGGAGTCGTTCTCCAGAACGGAAGTGTCGTGACGGGGGATTTGTTTACGAATATCACGGGGTCGACGCCGGCGACGATGGATGACGCGTGGGAAGCCGCTCGAATGGCCGGTCTCGACGAAGACGTCCGCCTTATGCCGATGGGCATGCACACGGTGGTCAGTGAAGGTGGAACCACGCTGTCGGGCGGCCAGCGGCAGCGACTGTTAATTGCCCGGGCGGTCGTCCATCGTCCTCGAATTCTGTATTTCGACGAAGCCACGAGTGCTCTCGACAACCGAACGCAAGCCATCGTAAGTGAGAGTCTCGAACGCCTGCAGGCGACGCGCATCGTCGTGGCCCACCGACTCAGCACGATCATCAACGCCGATCGTATCTACGTTTTCGATCGGGGTCGCGTGGTTCAGCAGGGTACCTATGCCACGTTGTTGGAGGAGGGCGGGCTATTCACTGAGCTCGTTCGCCGGCAAATAGCTTGACGTTCATGACGGAGGAAAAGATGAAGGACGACGTGCGACCACATGCGAGGCTAGCCGTGACGATCCCGGCTCTCGTCATCGTCCTGGGCGTCTTGGTGCTTGGATCCTGCGGGGGAAGGGGTGACGTAGCGTCGGAACGCGAGCGGCGGGCCGGACAAGCAGGCGAACGTTTGACCATCGCCGCGGCGTGGCCGTGGTCGGTCCGTTATTTCGGGCTTTATTGGGAAGGAATGAAGATGGCGCTCGACGAGGTGAACGAATCCGGCGGTGTCCTGGGCCGCGAGCTCGTGCTCGTTCGGGAAGACGACCGCGAATCGGTAAATGAGGGGAGGCGAGTCGCACAGCGCCTCGCGGACGATCCCGACGTCGTTGCCGTCATCGGCCACCTTAATTCACACGTGTCCATTCCCGCCGCGGCGATCTATGAGGCGTCCGGTCTTCTCATGCTGACTCCCGGATCGACGAGTCCGGAGCTGACCGAAAACGGCCACACGCTGATTTTTCGAAGTGTCAACAGCGACACGGACATCGCCCGACAGATGGCGGACTTTGCAGGCAGCCGCGGGTATCAACGTCTCGTGATCTGCTACGTGCGGAACGCTTACGGTTTCGGTCTTGCCAATGCGTTTGAGCAATACGCACAGAAGATAGGACTCAGCGTCGTCGATCGACAATCCTACGATCCGTCGGCTTCATCGAATCCGCTCGGATATCATCGGCTCGTCGATCAGTGGAAGGACATCGACTTTGACGCGCTGTTCTTGGCCGGTATGGCACCTCAGGCCGGTTATCTGGTGAAACAGGTTCGTGCTGCGGGAATGAACCATCCGATACTCGGCGGAGACGCCCTCGATACGCCCGAACTCGTTGACGCCGCGGGCGCCGCAGCCGACGGAATGATCGTCGCCTCCGTGTTTCATCCGGACGATCCGCGGCCCGAAGTTAAGCTGTTCAACGAAAAATTTGAGTCGCGGTACGGCCGCCCGCCGGATTCGTGGGCTGCGCGCGGATATGAGGCGGTCCGGCTTCTCGCAGACGCTATGCGCACAGCCGGATCGGCCGCTCCCCGGGACGTCGCTCTCCAGCTTCGTGCGGGGGCGGCACGCAACAGCCTGAGCGGGCCCATGACCTTCAATGATAAGGGCGACGTCGTAGGCCAATCGATCGTCACGACAATCGTGAGAGGCGGGCGATTCGTCTATCTCGATAAGCAGACGCCGGCTTCGTCGCTTGAACGGTCAGCGGAACGAGCAAACCGCATGTCCTTGACGCGTTGAATTCCGTGACGGGAATCTCTTCTCGCATATCCGTACTGCAAGCGCTGGGAGCCACAGGCAGGGTCATTGACGAGCTGCTGGAGTACAACGAAAATCATTTCGATCAAACGGCGGTCGCGGTCGCCGCCGATGACGAGCCCTTCGTGTCGACGTGGGAGGCCTACGTCCGCGAAGCGGAGCGGGCGGGAGCTTATCCCTGTCTGCTCGACAAGTTGATGCAGCTCCGATTCCCCATAAGAAGAGGAATCAGCGCGAGTTCCGAATACGCGGCTGCGATTCGGCGTGGCGAGCCGCCGACCGGTGGCGAAGGACTCGAATTGAAAGATCCCGATAACATTCGCATCGAATTGCATCAATCGGCGGGCGGCCGGATTCCGCTCATCGTCGTCACGAACCGATCGGACTTCGTCACGCTCGTTCAAGCACTCGCGCGCCGCAACGAACCCGAGCGAATTCCGTCATCGATGGGTGCCTGTATGATATCCGGCTATACCAACTGGGATCGGGTGCGGCGATGCCGACGCGAATGGGAATCAACGCATCCGGGGGATCGCTGGGCAGCCGAGTTTCACCACTTCGCAGCCAGGAAGCACCTCTACCAAGATCGATTTATCATCTTGAGTGACGGCCCGTATAGCGGCATTTCCGCGAAGGAAATGGGCCTTCCGGACGATGTCTGGCGGTCTATTTCGCTCATTATCCGGCGAGAGCACGAATGTGCGCATTACTTTACGCGCCGCCTTTTGGGGTCGATGCGCAACAATCTCCTTGACGAGATCATCGCCGACTACATGGGAATCGTGGAAGTCTGCGGCCGATTCAGAGCCGATTGGTTACTGCGCTTCATGGGATTGGCTTCCTATCCGGTCTACCGAGACGGGGGCCGATTCGAAAACTACGTCGGCACGCTGTCCGACGCCGCGATCGCGGTCCTCAGAGACCTTGTCGTGCGGGCCGCGGCGCGGCTCGAGCAAGACGACCTCCTTCGCGTGTTCAGCATCTCCACGCCCGCGGGGAAGGCGCGCGTTCTTCGCCGTCTCACGTCGCTTACGTTGGAGGAGATGGCATCAAGCGCATTCGTACCGGACGAATTCGCGCCGGCGGCGCCCTCACCCCTCGCCCTGATCATCTCGTCAAAAGAACTCGGAAATCCGCACTGCGATCATTTTTTGAAGTGATAAAACCGCAGGCGGCGTGTCTTAGAGAACAAGGCAGGACGGCGGCCGATCGTCGGTAGTGACGCTCCCTGTCGGTTCTCTAAGCACGAGTCCATGAACGAACCGTTAACTGAAGTCGGTGCACAGATACAAGCTTCTTCGGCCCGGGCCTGGGGAGATCGTGAAGCGGTCCGAATGATTGGCCGCAGCCAATCCCTTCGCGCCGCTCAAGAAAAGCTCCGGCGCTTCGTCAAGATCAATCGGCCCGTCCTTCTCACGGGGGAGAGCGGCGTCGGTAAGGAGCTCTTCGCGAGGTCCCTGTACGTTCTGAGTGCGCGGTGCGGACGCCCGTTCCTCAGCATTAACTGCGCGCAGTATCAGAACGACGACCTCCTCGTCAGCGAAATTTTTGGACACACGCGGGGAAGCTTCACCGGAGCGATCAATGATAGAATCGGCCTTTTCGAGGCCGCCGATGGGGGAGTCCTCTTCCTGGACGAGGTCGGTGAATTGTCACCGCGCGCCCAGGCCATGTTGCTGCGGGCACTGAGTGAGGGTGAGATCATGCCGTTGGGGGGGACGGACGTCCGAAAGGTCGACGTTCGTGTCGTCGCAGCGACGAATCGGCCGCTTCGAAAGATGATCGCGGAGAAAACGTTCAGAGACGACCTCTATTACAGGTTGCGATATCTCCACGTGCACGTTCCTCCCATTCGCGAACGCGGCGACGACTGGCACCTGCTAGTTGACCACTTTCTCGATCGGTCGAACGCCACGAACGGCCGACCGAAACGATTTTCAGTCTCGGCGTGGTCCATCCTCGAGAAGTACGGATGGCCGGGCAACGTCCGTGAGATCCAGAGCGTCGTCGACGTCGGCTGCTGTCTCTCCGACGGACTCACGATCGAGTCGGACGTGATCGCCGAGAGTCTTGGGGAACGTACGGAGGACGCCTATTACGATGGATCGGACGCCAGCGGCATCGTCGGGGCACGGTACTCTCTGATGCTCGAGGAAGGTGAAACCTTCTGGCACGTCGTGCGCGAACCCTTTCTCGATCGGGAATTAAACAGGGCTCAGGTCCGCGCCATCGTACAGCGCGGCCTCGCCGACTCTCACGGCAGCTATAAACGGATGCTCGAGATTTTTCGAGTGAATCAGGACGATTATTTGAAATTTATGGACTTCTTGCGGCACCATCGACTCAAGCCGGAACTGCGGTAACGATGCAGCGAGCACGTCACTTAAAATGGCAACTAGAAAATGCGCTCTACACGTGTAGATCCTGGATTCTATTTCTTGCAACGCTGAATAGTATAAGTTATACAAACGGGTGAAAACCGGCCATTGAATGCTATGAAAATCCGGCATGGAAATTGACAGATAAAATGAAGATACTTCGATTCAAACAATTGATTCTCAAAACAAATGTCAGCCCAACCCCATCCTCGTTTTGCCTCTTTCGAAGAATTCTATGATGCGATGGATGCAGACCGTCATCTCTCGGAGCGCCTCGAAGAGCATCCTGGAATACGTGACCAGATCAAAGGCTCCTTACGCAAGCTCTACGAGCGAACCCAGGAAGACCCTGACTTCGAACGCCGGCTTTCCGAATCGCCCCAAGAAACGGCGTTGACCTTTTTCCGAACCGAAATGGGTCAGTACGAGCTTTCGGACGACGAACTGGAAACCGTCGCCGGGGGAGAGGTCACACTCGACACCTCTCCGGCCTATGACCTGGGATACGCCCTTGGATCCGCGATCGAGTGGCTGTCCAACCAGTTCAAATGAGTTCAATCTACCCTTAATACAAGACCGAGAGAATCATCATGTCCAACCAAGACGACCGGAACCCTGAGGCCGACGAGTCAACCGATACTTCGTCCGAATATGAGCTGCTGGACGGCGAGCTGGAAGACGTTGCGGGCGGTGGCCCGCTCTACGACGCATATCTGATCATCAAGGACGGATGGTCCGACTTCAAGGAGGGCTTCTCCGACGCCATGAACGACTAACGGCGACGAACCCTGGTGACGGAATCGGTCTGCCTCCCTCCAGGACCGGCACGCCGGCCAGCTCGCCGCCACGGATCCGACATCAAACGAGAGGTGACAAATGATCCTACTGGAGCTCTTCTTTTCGATCGGTCTCATACTCGCCGTGTTTGGTGTCTTCAAGAGGAAGACCCCCGGAGCAAAATGGATGATCATCTCCGGACTCCTGATAATGACGGTGGTTTTCGTGCTTGGCGGGTACTCGGATATTAAGGCAGGATTTCTGGACGCATTAGCGGATTAGAAACCGGCGTTGGGTGCCGTTGCATCGCGACGATAAGACGCACCATCGTAATCTTGTTTCATTCAAATGAGAAAAGCCATGGGAGAATCCAATGACCACCGTGCAGAGGAGCCGCAAGCTCCGCAACGCACAGACGAGAAAAACGAACTCGAAAAAAACGAACTCGAGGACAATGACCTTGAGGAGGCCGCAGGAGGACGACTTCCCTGCTATCCTGAGACGACGTCGATTCCTCCACCGAGCGACTCCTTCGAGCCGTTGGGCCCCGGCGTGTAGTCCGAAATTCCATTCAACGATCGCCGTCCGACCCGCTCCGAGGTGCGCACCATGAAAGAATACTGGAAGAACCGACACCCGAAAATCGACGAGAAACAGCCCGAGAGCGGGCATGTGGAAGCCGACGAGCTGGATGAGTCGGAACTAGACTCGGTGGCGGGCGGCGTGACCTGGCATCCGAATGCGAAGACGACGACTATCCATCGATGGGAGGACACGCAGGAGTCTTGAGCCGGCGCGGAAGGTCACCGTTGCACCCGAATGGAGCGCCCTCGAGTTCGCGCGGCCTGCACGGGGGCGCTCCAGCTAAACGGACTGAGCCGGCCGATCTAGTCTTCCAATTCGGCGAGGACGTTCGTAAGCCTTTCCCAGGCTGCGTCACGAGCGACTCTATTCGCACCCGATTCGTCCGGATCGTCGCCGCTGCGCATGAACGCGTGGCCGGCTCCCTCATAAATCACGACGTCAAACGATTTATCATGCGCGGACATTCGTTCCCGGGTAGCCGGAATCGTCGCGTTGACGCGCTGATCGTCGCCGCCGTAAAAACCGTACACGGGCGCGCCGATCGCGCGATACGGTTCGTCCTCCTCAGGAGCCGTACCGTAAAAAACGAGGGCCGCCGCGATGTCGTCCGAGTTCGTGGCGAAGCGGAAAGTTTGCGATCCACCCCAGCAGAAGCCCGCCACGACGACCCGACCGTTCGACGAGGGCATCTGAGCGATGTACGCCCGAACGGCAAGCAGGTCCGCGGTAACCTGATCTGCGTCTAGTTCATAGATCGCGTTGCGAGCGGCGTCGGACGACTCGAAATCACTCGTGCGCCCATGATCGTCGTCGAACTCCGATAACAGATCGGGCGCGACGGCCAGATAGCCTGCGGCGGCGACCTGATCGGCGAAGCTGCGGACCCAGTCTGTCAGCCCCCGATTCTCGTGAATCACGAGAACGGCCGGCGCGTCGATTTCGCGCTGAGGAAATGCGGCGAAGGCATGGATCGTTCGTCCGTTCGAGGAGATCTCGATCCATTCGTGGTGACGGGGTGAACTCTCGAGCTGATCGACGGCATAGTCCTGGGCGGCCGCCGGCGTCCCGGCCAGCAAGAATAGTAGAGACAAGGCAAGTGCTCTCATACCTGACGTCATGTGCTGTGGTTATAGGCCGAGCGTCGTCGTATTGCGCCGACGATGAATCCAGGCGTCGATGCTGTAGCGTCCCGGACCGATGAAGATGAGCCCCGCAAATACGAAGGCCATCTTGAGGGAGTGCGCAGGTCCGCCCTGGCCCGTCACGACGTGCATCGTCGTCGCCACGATCATCGTCAACAAGATGAGTACGGCGGCGGGTCGAAACAAGAATCCGATTGCGATGAGGAATCCGCCGACGAATTCGGAAAAGGCGGCCATGAAGCCCCAGAAGGTAGGAAGGAACGCGATTCCGAAGTGTTCCATGTTGCCTCCATACCGTACCCACGTTTCCGGCCCTCCCGAGATTTTGCCCCATCCGTGGAAATACATGTAAGAGATGCCCACGCCCAGTCGCAGGATGAGGAGACCGAGGTCCCGGTACTTGTCAAGAGTATTCCAGATCATGAGGTGGTGCTAGGCGGCGTGGACGGCGACGTTGGCGTTCTCGTCGACTCGAAGGGCGGGCGTGCAATCGGCGCGAAAGCCGGGGATCGCCGTAAGGTATGCGGAGACCCGCTCATTCCGAACCTCACTGATGCGGAATGCACGAGGTTGTCATGAACTGCACGAGAGAAATGACGACGTATCCGTGGGCAATGGGCCTGGGGCGTTCGGCGACGGTCGCGTCGACACTCGAGAGATCACCCTCCTCGAATTCGACGTCCCGAAAGCTCGTTGAGGACGACAATCCTGGAGCGCGCGCCTATACCTCGAACAGGCTTTCGTCGATCTCGACGTGCGTCTTCCCCATGATGGCTTCGTTGGCCTTGACGGCTACCACCACGGCTTCGTAGCCCTCCTGGGCGCCCGCCGCCGAAGGATAAGGGCCAAACGAATGATTGTTCACGAAATCCTCCAGCGTATAGAATAGCGGCGTCTCGACGTTCGGATCGTCCGCTGCAGGATCCACGTTCTGGGCGTCGAGTTGCGTTGCATTGGCCGCTAGCGTGATACCCTTTTCGCGGTAGAAGGTATCCTTACGTGCGTAGACCTCCCAGCCCACCATCGGCGCGTCGACTTCCTTGAACATCCATGCCTTCGAATCGCGGAGCATGATCGTGCTGTCCCGGCCAAAGTAAAGTTCGTAGGCTTTGTCGAAGGAATTCGTCAGGGTCGCGTCGTAGATCATGTGGACGCCGTCCGCGAATTCGAAGACCGCCTGAATCGTGTCCGGTATTTCACGGCCGTCGTCCCACAACATGATCTGCCCGTGACCGGAGACGCCCGTAGGCAGCGTGCCCAAAAACCACGCGGCGGGGTCCAGCTGCTGCATGCCGATCTCTCCGATCAGGCCCAACGACACCTCCGGGTTCAATCTCCAGTTCTGTTCCATCTCGCGCTCGCGGTTCGGTGAGGCGCGTCGCCAACTCTCCTTCGAATGCCACTGGGCGCGAGCCATGGTCGATTTGCCCAGTGCCCCGCTGCGAATGAACTGGAAGACGGATCGATACTGCGGATCGAATCGATAGAGCAGTCCGACCTGGAAAATCTGTTGTGGAGCGGCCGTAGCGGCCTTCGCGATGGCGCGGGCATCTTCGACGTTTGAGGCCATCGGGGCTTCGACGTAAACATGCTTGCCCGCATCCAACGCGTCCAGTACGATCTGCTTGTGAAGGTGAGTCGGTGTAGCGACCAGAACGGACGTGACCTCCGCGTTGTCGAGTACCTCGCGGTAATCGGAGTGGGTCGATGCCTCGGGAACGGTTCGCTCCGCCCGCGACAGCATGACGTCGTACGAATCGACGACAGCCATGACGTTGGCCTCTGGAATGCGGCCAAGAGTCGTGGCGATTTCGCGTCCCCACGCACCGAATCCGATGACGGCCATGTTCACTTGATCGTCCGTGCTCGGTCTCCGTACCGTCGATGCCTCGCTCGCGATGGCTTCACCGAAGGACGTAAAACCGGCGAGAGGAACGAGAGCCCCCTTCTTCAGAAAGCTCCGCCGGCTCAGAGCGGATCTAAATTGCTCGTGAGATTGATCTTTTGAATTCATGAGTCTTAGAAGAATGGCACGGTCAGGAGAGCGCGGTGCTCCCACGTCGGCGGTTAGTCGGAAGGCTCGGAAAACGATGTTCCATGGTTTCAAAAACCCCGTCGTCGTCCGAAGGAAATAGCGAGAGTGCTCGAACGCGGTCCCGGACTTGCTCGAGCAGTTCGCCCCCGTCGCGGCCTTTTACGAGCAGCGCCGTGGATAGGGCATCGGCTTCAGTAGCCGAAGCGGCGACGACGGCGGTCAGCAGCGTCCCCTCGACGGGGCGGCCGCTGCGAGCGTCGAGAACGTGCCCATAGGTCGCGCCCCCGGCCTCGAACACTCTGCCCCATACGGCGGACACGGATAGCGAAGCGTTCTCCAACGGCGCGACGGCCAATACGGATTCCTTTTCGGAAGACGTCTCTTCTCCGGGATACGGAACGGCTACCTGCCATCGGTCGCCGTCTATCGGACTTCCCAGCCCGTAGGCCGTGCTCGTCCCCCCGTGCAAGAACGCCCGCTTGACGCCTGCTTCTCTCAGCAGCAGCACGGCTTCGTCAACGGCGTAACCCTTGCCGATCGCGCCGAGATCCAGCAATACGCCTTTCCGTTCGAATCGAATCGTGCGATCCGAATCGTCGAGGTGGACCAAATGCATGCCCGTCACGCTGCGCGCCCGCGCGACGGCGTCTTCGTCGGGAATTCGACCCGACCCGCGGAAGAATCCCCACGCCCGCATCAGCGGTGCGACGGTCACGTCGAACGCCCCGTCGGTTACTTCGGCATACCGCTTTGCCGTTTGCAGCAACTCGAAGAGCCGCGGCTCGACGGGCACCGGACCGTCCGCCGCGCGGGCGTTGATTCGGCTTACTTCGCTCGCCTCGCTGTAGATAGAAAGTTGCCGATCCAGCCGAGTGATCTCGCTCAGTGCTTCCTCGCCCGCCGCACGCAACCAGACCTCGTCGTCACCCTGAAGCACGAGCTCAAAGCGGGAAGCCATCGCCATGCGGGCGAGACGAACGGAAGGCATCGGCGCCCCTGCGTCGTTAGGACAGGTCGAGCGTGCCGTAGGTAATCGGCTTGATTTCACGACCGCTTCCGGTCGAGACTTTCCGCGATTTCTCGTCGAAGTACAGCATCTCACCCAATCGCTCGGACATCTCGGCGAGAGAAATCACGACCTGCGTGCGAATGGCCACGTCGATGTTTCCATTCGTCGGACGGTCCTCCCGAATGCCGTTGAAGAAGTCGGCAATGTGATCCGGAATGTTGACCGAAGGATCGAGATTCGAATGCTGCTCGCGATCCACTAGATCGGCGAACGGCCGCTCCGGACGCAGCTCCACCGTGTTTCCACCGAAATAAAGCGAGCCTTCGTGGCCGCGGATGAGTTGTTCGAGACCCTGCTCGTTGACCGTGCTGCCGATCACGAGGATCGTGAGTCCGCTCGGAAAATTCGCCAGCACCTGCGTATTGTCGGGCACGTCGCGATCCGGCGTGATCTGACGAGTCCCGAGGCATGCGACGCGAGTGGGATATTCCGGAGCGCCCGTCGCGATGAGCAGCGGGTGGATCCGGTGAGCTAGCAGGTCGCCGAGAATACCGGCGCAATAGGGGTAGTATTTGCGCCAGCGATGGTATTCGTCGGCGCTGAATGGCCGGTCGGACACGGGGCCCAGCCACGCCTGCCAGTCGATGTGCTGCGGGTTGGCATCCGGGTGGATCTCGTAGTTCCACTCGCCGTCCGGATTATTGCGACAGTAGTCGGCCTGGGCGAGCACCAGCGGGCCGATCTTGCCGGCCTGAATCATCTCGGCGGCCTTGTGCCATTTAGCTTCGGTGCAATACTGCGAGCCGATCTGGAAGGTCACGCCGGTCTCCTTGACCTTGTCGTGCACTTGAAATGCCTCGTCCAGATACCGCGTCATCGGCTTTTCGCAGTAGACGTGTTTACCGGCATCCATGGCATCGAGCGCGATGCGCGTGTGCCAGTGGTCGACGGTGCCGATGAAGACGGCGTCGACGTCGTCGCGGTCGAGCAGTTCGCGGTAGTCCGAATAGACGGCCGCGTCCTTGTTCATCCTCCGCATCTCCTCGAGGGACTCTTCGCGGCGCCTATCGAAGACGTCTACGGCCGCGATGGGCATCGCATTGAGCTCCGCGCCGTGTCGCGGCGACCCGTCGTCATTGAGATTGACGACGTTGCGAAGGTGTGAATTAAAGCCCTGACCTCCGACCCCGATGAACCCAACTTGAATCCGATCGTTAGCTCCAAGGACGGCACCCGCCGCGGGCGCCGCTCTTTCGCTGACGGTTTCGGCCACCTTCGGGGAGCAACCGGCCATGATGGCGGCCGCACCGAGGGCGCTTTTCTTGACGAATTCCCGACGTGAGCTGTTCACGCTCCCGCGTACGTTCTTCCTTTTCATGATCCTCGTCGTGCTTGAGATGGGTAGGTAGAAAGCGGTTTCAGATTTCTATTTCTAAAGCGGATGTTTTAAAGCGGATGTCCCGTCGTCCGTCCTGCCACGTCGTCACAGCATAATAAAAAACGAAAATGACAGGTACTCACCGAAAGAACCATACCATGCAAATCCCAGCCAATTCTCTTTTCGTCGTCGTGCTCCTGTTCTCGCTCGCCGGCGTGTCGGCCGTGCCCGTTACGGTTCACGCTCAGTCGGAATTCACGCTGGACCCCGAGAGCAAGATCTCCATCGACGGTACGTCGACGCGCAGCGATTGGACCGTTCACGCAGAGGACGTCACCGGCACGTTCGACGTCTCCGGCGACGCCTCGGGCATGGAAGTCAGCGCCGCGCGGCTTACCATCACGTCGGCCAATATAAAAAGCGGAAAGAGCACGATCATGGACCGGCTGATGCACGACGCGCTCATGGTCGACGAGCATCCGGAAATTAGCTACGAGCTGACGGCAGCCGAGCCGGCAGGTACAGCGTCGTCGAACGGGTCCTTTTCGCTGAATACGACCGGCAGGCTCACGTTGACCGGCACGACGAGAGACGTGCAGATCGACATAACGGGAACGCGTCTGGCTGACGGAAAGATTCGCTTTACGGGGAGCCACGCCATGAAAATGTCTGATTACGGCATGGCGCCTCCGACCGCGATGTTCGGCCAACTGCGGACCGGTGACGACATTGTCGTGCATTTCGACGTCGTCGCGGCGCCGACGGAGTAACAACCTCGCCGCCTAAGGCAATAACACGATTCCACATATTTCGGGTTCCGGTTCACGGCGGCGCGGCGGCGGCACTCGACGGGACGGCAGGTATCCTCTGCTGTCGACGGTCACACGACGTCGCTATCGTTCGTCCGCAGTACGATTCCATAGACGCAAAATCGTACGCGACGTATTGAAACAATCCGATCGGCGCTGCGGAGAAGAAAGCACGATCAGAACGTGCAGCCACTCAGCGACCCTCTCCATGAATCGGATTTCGTTCACCTTTTCGGCGGCCGGCATCTTCGCCGCCGCCGTTTACACCGCCGGCCACTTCGCGGCTGCGGCAAGCGCACAGAGCCTGGACCTTACCATCTCTGACTACGGAGTGAGCATCGGTGATTCCCGCCACGTAAACGGTATCCGCCTCAACTTCCGCGATCGGAATCTCGAACGCGTGAACGGTCTGAATCTGACGCTTTGGGAGCCGGTTGAGCCCGCACACGGGCTGGTCCGCGGTATTGCGATCGGGCTCCCGACGACCGGTGCGTTTGAGATGTCGGGGCTCGGGATCGGCCTCTTCGGCGTCAGTGCGAGAGGATCGCTGTACGGCATCGTCGTCGGGGGGTTGGGCGCCGGCAGCGGGCAAGACGTGGTGGGCCTCAGCGTAGGCGGACTGGGTGTCGGCAGCGGACGCGACGTCAAAGGAGTGACGATCGGCGGGCTCGGCGCCGGCAGCGGGCGCGATG
>CAZMXY010000043.1:0-5281 GCA_964570345.1 uncultured Rhodothermales bacterium
GCCTCCATCGTTCGCTTGTTGTGCGTGACGAGGATGAACTGCGTATCGGTCGAGAAGTCGCGGATGAGGCGCATGTAGCGCTCGACGTTGGCATCGTCGAGGGGAGCGTCCACCTCGTCGAGGATGCAGAAGGGGCTCGGCTTGACCAGATAGATGCCGAAAAGCAACGCGATCGCAGTGAGCGTTTTCTCGCCGCCCGAAAGCTGTGAGATGCCGGTTGGGCGCTTGCCGCGCGGACGGGCGGTTATCTCGATGGGCGTCTCAAGCGGATCGGTCGGATCTTCCAGAACGAGGTCCGCTCCGGCATCGGATCCGAATAAATAATTGAAAATCCGTTGGAAGTTCGCGCGGATCAATTCGTAGGTTTCCAGGAAACGCTCCGACGCGGTCGCATTGATTTCGTCGATTGTCTCAACGAGCTTCTCTTCCGCCTTCTCGAGATCTTCCTGCTGGCGAGAAAGGAACTCCAGCCGCTCCTTCTCTTCCTCGTAGGTTTCGAGAGCCAACTCGTTCACGGCGCCGAGTAAGCGAATGCTCTTGCGAAGTTCGGCGACCTCCGATCGCGCCTCTTTCTCGTCCAGATCCTCGGGGATTTCGATCGTGCCGGAAGCCACCGCGTCGGGGAGGTGGAGGCCGAATTCTTCTTCGACGTGTGCAATGAGATCCGTGGCACGCGTCTGAATCTCCGCGAGCCGCACGTCGCGTTGATGCTCCTCTTTCATGAGCTGCTCGCGGTGCCGTCGAATACCTCGAAGCCCCCCTTCAACGTTATGGATGGCCTCACGTGTTTGGTGAACGGCTTCTTCCGCATAGGCGAGGGTCTCTTCGAGTTCGTGGCGCCGTCCTGCAACGGCCTCGCAGGCCGCGTGTACGTCGGTGCGTTTCTCCTCGGTGATTCGAATGAGGCCTTCCAGCTCGGTAATCCGCGACTTGCGCTGCTCGAAGCGAGTCTGAATCTCGTCGATCTGCCGGCGCGTGCGCTCGACGTCGCGACGTAGATTCTCGCAGCGGTTACGCTTTTCGATCGTGGCGATCTTCGCCTCGTTGTACGTTGCGGAGACCGTCCGGTCTTCCACCTCGGCCTCATCGAACTCGGCTTCGGCCTCGGCGACACGGCTCCGGGCCGATTCGAGCACCACCGACAGTTCTCGAAGAGCACCTTCCGATTCTGCGCTCTGATCGGCTATGGTCTTGAGCGAGGCTTCGGCTTCGGCCCGGCGGCGGTCGAGCTCGTCCTGTCGGGATTCCGAGGAACGTAAGTCGAATCCCACGCGAGCGGTCGCCTTTTCGGCTTCGTTGAGGCGTGCTTCGGCTGCTTGAAGTGCTTCACGTCGCTCCTCGAACTGGACGGCATCCAGCGCGTCTTTTTGCGTTTGCAGCCGTGTGCGGGCGTCCTGTCGCCGTTTCTCGATCTCCCTGAGCTCGGCCCGCGCCTTCTTGAGCTGCTCGCGACGTCCGAGGCGTCCGCCGGCAGGCGAGGCGCCCTTCCGTCGGCTTCCGCCATGCACAATGCCTTTCGCGTCGATCCACTCGCCGGTCCGTGCGAAAAAGCGCGACGTGTCGACGCCGTCGGCTGCGAGCGCCATCGCCTCTTCCAGCGTGTCCACGACGTAGCAGTCGCGAAGCAGCACGTCGGCCAACTTTCGATGCGCCGGGTCGGCGATACGAACACGGTCGAGAAGATATTCGGCTTTCACGCCGTTGCGGGCGATCGACGAGAGTCGACGAAGGCGATCGAGCACGACGAACGTCGCACGTCCTCGCTCTTCGCGACGCAGGACGTCGACGGCTCGCCGCGCGTCACTTTCGGTCGGCACGACCAGGCAGCCGGCGAACGACCCGAGCGCCGCATCCAGGGCGATCCGATCTTCCTCGTCGCAAGCCAGCACGTCTGAAACCGTGCACATGTTCTCATCCAACCATTCGGAAGCCGCCAAAAATTGAACGGCTCCCGAGAATTCCTCATATGACGTCAGCAAACTCTCGAGAAGCCGGACTTCGGCCGTCAGCGCGTCATGGCGGCGTTCGAAGCCCTGGAGGACCTCAGACGTGGCATCGACCTCCTGTTGTAGGGAGGCGCGATCCTGCGCCGCCTCGTGGAGCGAAGCACGCGCCCTGGCGACGGCGGCTTCGGCATCGGCTTGCTGGGTTTCCGCAGTCGTGACGCGGCTCCGGAGCTCGTCGAGCGAGCTCTCGGCAGCCTCCATCTGGGCTCGCGTACGATCGACGTCCTCTTCGACGAGCTCACGGCGGTTGATCAGCCGGTCAATCTGGCGACGCTGCTCGCTGCGCTGATTCTGGAGCGTGCGCTCTCGTTCGCGGAGCTCTTGGAGCGCCTTCCGGCAGCCATCCGCTTCGGCGCGCCGCGCGTCGCGTTCTTGTCGGATGGCCTCCAGTCGTTCGTCGGCCTGGGCGAGTTCCGGGTCGGCATGCTCGATGGCTGCTTCGAGCGTCGAGACTTCTCGCTCGAGGGCCGTACGGCGTGCGGCGGAGTCGTCCTGCTCGACCAGCGCGCGCTCGAGCTCACGCCGCGCCGATTCCAGACGCTCCTCGGCGAGCTTGCGCTCGGTTTCGAGGTTGCGGACGTGCTCGAGATGCTGGTTGAACGCGATCTGCCGCTCGGACAGCTCGGCTTCCCGCTCGCTCAATTCGGCTCTTAGTTGCTCGAGTGACGCTTCTTCCCGCGTCTCGCTGTCGCCCGTTTTGTCGGATTGATTCTTTAGCGAGGCGACCTCGGCATCGAGGTTGTCTTGGCGCTCCATCAACCGGGCGTATTCGAGGTGCGCGAGAGCAAGCTCGAGGCGATGTAGTCGAGCGGAGTGCTCCTTGTACTTTTCGGCCTTCTGGGCCTGCCTTCGGAGGCTCCGGACCTGTTTCCCGATCTCGTCAGTCAGGTCTCGGATGCGGGTAAGGTCGGCCTGCGTACTGTCGAGTTTGCTGAGCGTCTGCCGGCGGCGCAGCTTGTACCTGGTGATGCCGGCGGCCTCTTCGAAGAGCCGGCGCCGGTCGTCGGCATTCTCGGAGAGGATCTCATCGATCATTTTGAGCTCGATGACCGAGTAGGCGCCGGCGCCCATGCCGGTATCCATGAAGAGGTCGGTGACGTCCTTCAGGCGGCATTGGACACCGTTCATCAGGTAATCGGAGTCGCCGGATCGATACAAGCGACGGCCGATCTCGACTTCGGAATATTCGGTAGGGAGGACGCCGCGGTTGTTTTCGATGGTCAGGAGCACCTCACCGAGGCCGACCGGTTTGCGCTTCACCGTTCCGTTGAAGATGACGTTTTCCATCTTCTCCGAACGCAGAATGCGGGCCCGCTGCTCGCCGATCACCCAGCGGACGGCGTCGACGATGTTCGATTTGCCGCATCCGTTCGGGCCGACGATGGCCGTAATGCCGGGATCGAATTGAAGGACCGTTCGATCGGCGAAACTTTTGAAGCCGTGAAGCTCGAGTTTACTCAGGTACATCTATTCAGCAAGAAAAGCTCTGACGAGATGCAATGTTGGAAGCTCGGGCAGGCGGGACGGGTGGTGGACCGGCGTTGGAACGGAAGCCTCCGACGGACGACGACGACAATAAACAGTAGCGAAGTCCGTTTTGCAAACAATGTTTTCCACACGAGGCGGTTCCCGAGGTACTCGAACAGGCCTCTAAAAAACAAGTGCCTAAGCGAAATGGCCGAGCCGAGATTGCCGTTATTGCCCCTCGCCCCTCGCCCCTCGCTCCTCCATAGGTCACTAACGAATGACCCATCCCCGCGCAGCGTAACAATCGTGAAGAGGCATCCGTAGAGCGTTCGAGTCGGTGCCGGTAATTGCGTCGTTCGGCGCCGGCGGACAGTTCATATCGCATCTCCCAGTTGCTACCTCCTCTGGAGATGTGAGCCCGAGAAGAAGGCCTCGCGTGTCACAGGAGCCAATGTACACGCCGGGCCTTTTTCTTTCGTAAATGCCGCCCGCTACGTCGGAGATCGCCTGCGATGGGCTTCGTCGGTGCGTTCGGCCATTTCACTCTTGCGGAGGGCCGTGATGCGCCCCCGGAACGAACAGGCCGTGGAAGTCCGCGTTTTCCTGATCTCCCAGCGGCACGACTCGGATGACCTCTCTCGCCGCCACGTCGATGATCGTCACGCCCGGCGTGTCGCCTACGGTGGCGTGAGGAATGGTAGGAGCGGGGTTCGGCCCGCGCAGCGTGACGTACGCCCGGTCTCCCGCCGGCGAGAACGCCACGAGGTCGGGTGTTTCGCCAATGCCTTCGATCGTCTCGAAGGCGTGACCGGGCTCACGAATCGATTCGAGCGGATGGATGGTGACGTTGTCGCTCACACGATGGACGATCCACAGTTCGTCGCGGGAGGGATCGACGTATACGCCGTGGGCATCCTGGCCTGCTTCGGAGAGATCATGGGACGCCAGAAGCGCGGGCCCCGTCTCGCCAACGTCGAAGACGTAGAGCCAGGACGAACGCAAGTCCCCGGCCGTGACGTACAGCTCGTCGCCGGTTGGCGATGCGGCAAAACCGCACCCATGGCGTGCGATCTGATCGTTGCCCCACGCCTGCGAGACCGACCCGCCGTCTAGGTCGATCGCAGCGATACCGCCGTCGAAGAGCGTGACGAGCAAGTGTCGTCCGTCTCGCGAGAAGCCTCCGCAGACGGGCCGGCGGCTCGGGAAGACCGCCGTGTCGGCGAGAGCAGGATCGGCCTTCAGATCGAGGAAGCGGCCAAGCTCCCAGGACGTCCCGTCCGTTCGTCTGATTTCGGCAATCGTTTCACCGCGATCCGGAACGCCGTCGTCCCCCGTCACTTGTGGTCCGATGTTGAACACGTAGACGTATTCGGGACGGGCCGGGTTGGGCTGAGCGGCGTGGGGCAACTTTCCGACCGATTCGACGACGTGAAGGATGTCACCGGTCTCCCGGTCGAGCACGGTAACCGAGGCGGACACGGTATTCGCGCTGTAGACGTACGGATCGCCCGGGACGCCCCAGAGCATGTGAGGGCGCTCCGCCCCACCGAGCTCGGCGCCGTCTATCGTACGCAGGACTTCGCCGTCACCGTCCAGTACGTAGAGGAGATTCTGATTTTGATCTGCGGCCCAGACCTCGAAGTCTTGTTCGGCAGACGGATTGACGGTGCACGCCGGAAAAAGGAGAAGCGCCCCGAGGATGAGTACGAACGAAGAGCGACGCGATGCCATGGCGGACCTCGTGTGTTGATCGGAGGATGAGACGCGGTTTGTCTCGTGAGCCCGCCCGTCACTGACCCGGCGCACCA
>CAZMXY010000043.1:5381-14438 GCA_964570345.1 uncultured Rhodothermales bacterium
GAAGTTCGCCGGTGAAACGGACGGCCCGCCCCGCGAGGCGTTTCGTAAGCGAACAGTGGCCGTCCGCAGGCGGACGTTCCCGAAGAAAAAGGACCGTTCATAACGCCTCGGCCAGGCCCGTACGGCATTGGTACGGCGTTTGGATAACGTCAACGCGCATCATCCTTCTTCTCACGGGACCATGCTGCGCAACTACTTCAAGATCGCCCTCCGCAATCTCGTCAAACATAAGGGCTACACCTTCATCAACGTGTTCGGCCTCGCTTTAGGCATCACGTGCTGCCTACTCATCGCGATGCTCGTGCACCACGAGTTCTCCTTCGATGTTTTCCACGAAAACGGCGATAGGATCTACCGCGTGATCATCCACGAGACCACGCCTGAAGGCGAGCCGAGCACGCATCAGCTGATGCCGCCCCCACTCGCGCCGGCGATGGACAGCGCCTTCGCGGCCGTCGAGAAGAGCACGCGTCTAATCGGCGGCCATCTGCACGTGCAGCGGGGCGCGGATTCGTTCTCCGAACACGTCTACATGGTGGATTCCACCTACCTCGACGTCTTCAGCTTTCCGCTGCTCGCCGGGCGCGCCGAGACGGCACTCGACGAGATCCAGGACATGGTGATTACGAGCTCGACCGCGCGCAAATACTTCGGCGTCGACGAGACGAGATACGATCGCGTGGTCGGCGAGCAGATCGCGATCAAGCAGGGAGAGAGTACCTTTGACTTCATCGTGTCGGCCGTCGCCAAGGATCCGCCTGCGGCATCCAGCCACCAGTTCGACATCCTCATACCCTTTGAGAACTACAACTACGAGGGCAGCGGACGCATTTTTCTCGGCGGCAACGACTGGGGCGGCAAGAACACGCAGTACGTCCTTCTAAATGCAGGCCAGGACGCCAGGATGCTGGAGGCCGCGCTGCCGCCCTTCACGAAAGTCGCATTCGCAGATCGAATCGAGGCCCGTCGGGGGGCGGCATACATCGCCGACGGCGACGATGCGTTCGTGCTCAAGCTCCAGCCGCTCCGCAATTTGCACTTGAATCCGGAAATCGGTGCGGCCTACGAGGAGAACACCCACAATCCGACCTACAGCTACGTGCTGATGGGCATCGGCTTGCTCGTGCTGCTGATCGCCTGCATCAATTTCATCACCCTTTCGCTCGGGCGCTCGACGTCTCGGGCGCGGGAGGTCGGCATGCGGAAGGTCCTCGGCGCGCATCGAGCACAGCTCATGAATCAGTTCTGGGGTGAGGCCCTGCTTCTTACCGTGGTGGCGCTCGTCATCGGCTTGCTGCTCGTGCGCATCATTTTGCCGCAGTTCAATGCCCTCACCGGCAATGAGCTTGCCCTTACGGGCTCGACCGGCTGGATGACGGGCGTCGCCCTCACCATGCTCATCGCCGTCGTTGCCGTCGCCTCTGGAATCTATCCCGCCGCCGTGCTCTCCGCATTCAAGCCCGTGGACGTGTTGAAAGGCGACGTGAAGACCACGAAAAGCCGATTTTCGAGGGCACTCGTGGTCGTCCAGTATTGCATTTCAGTCGGACTCATCTTCAGTACGATCGTGATGTATCGTCAGCTCGACTACATGCTGAACAAAGACGTCGGTTTCGAGGACGATCACCTCCTGGTACTGCACACGCCGGGATTGAATACGCGCCAGGAAAACCACATCCTCAACGTCGTGCGAGCGGAATCGGCGACCAATCCGAACATTCTCAACGTCCTACGCACGGGCTACGCGTTCACGCACAGCTTCGATCGCCGCTCGTGGTCCGACCCCGGCGGCCGCACGATCAATGCGCACATGCTCGGCGTCGACTACGATTTCGTGGAGGTGCTGGAAATGGAGATGGTCGCCGGCCGCGACTTTGATCCCAGATTTCCCACCGACTCCACCGCGAGCGTGCTCGTAAACGAAGCCTTCGTTCGGGAATTCGACGTCGTCGATCCGGTGGGGCATCGCCTCACCGGGTTCGCGGGCTTCTTCGGCGACGTCGACCCGACGATCGTCGGCGTCGTCAGGGACTTCAACTTTCGCTCGCTTCACGAGAAGGTGGAACCCGCGGTCATGAACATGCACCCGGACTATTACCACGGGATGAGCCACATGCTGCTGAAGATCCGGCCGTTCGAGACGCGTGAGACGATCGCGTTTCTGGAGGATCTTTGGAGACGCACGTACCCCGACAAGCCGTTCCATTTCAGCTTTCTCGACGAGGACGTCGCCGCGCAGTATGAAGCGGAGCAGCGGTGGAGCCGGATCCTGACCTACTCGTCGCTGCTTGCGATTCTAATCGCTTGCATGGGTCTGTTCGGGTTGGCGACGCTGAGCGTCTCGCGACGGACGAAGGAAATCGGCATCCGCAAAGTTCTTGGCTCGAGCATCTTCGGCGTGGCCGTACTCGTTGCGAAGGAATTCGCTTTACTCGTACTGATTGCCACCGTCATTGCGTGGCCGCTCGCCTATTTCGGCATGCGCGAATGGCTGAACGGCTTCGCGTACAGCACCGACGTATCCTGGTGGATCTTCGTCGCGGCGGGATGCGCTGCGCTGCTCATCGCCATGCTGACGGTGAGTTACCACAGCGTCCGCGCCGCGACGATGAATCCAGTCAAAAGTCTCCGGTACGAGTAGGCGACAGGGGCTTTCGCGCTGAAAGCGCGACGGGGCATCGCCGTCAGCGCGCGACCGTCACGTGCGGAACGACGTTTACGCCGTTGCGGATGGACTCGGAGACGGGCGAGTACTGGAAACCGAGATTTGCAATTTCTCGAAGCGCCTCCTCGCCGGCGTCGCCCGCGATAGTGATGTTCGCACGCAGCTCCCCGATCCCGGGTCGCACGTCCGGATCGAGCGCGAACAGCCCGTGCAGGTCGAGATCGCTCTCCAGATCGACCTCGAACCGCGTCAGTTCGATGCCGCGAAGGGCCGCGTTAGCATTGCCGGCCGCGATGATGCACGTGCCGAGCGCGTACATCAGCTCCTCGACTGCGCCCGGCGCCGTATCCGTTCCGCTCAGCTCGACGCCCTCGTCGCCCAGCAAAACGAACTCGCGCGTGTTCTGATGATGCATCGTGCCGTCGATCTCATAGCCCGTGAACGTCGTAAAGGCGCGCATGCCGTCCTGCCAGCGGCTTCTGGAAAAGAACGTCACCCGTCCTCCGTCCTCGTGTTCCTTTAGGACGCCGATCAGACCGTTCAATGCGGTCGTATTCAGTCCGTTTACGACCACGGGATCGTCTGATTCGGCGGCCTGCGCGTTTGCGGGTCGTGGGGCGAGCAACACGAAAATGATTAGTACGCTCGTGGAAAGAAGCGCCGGTACTCTGAAACGTGTGATCTGATACATGACGGTACTCCGTGTTTATGATGGATAATACGTTCGCGGAATTGATCAGCTCTTCCGAGCCGTCAGGACGATGGTGTGGGCGCCAAGGTCACGCGCCGCGCTGCGCGTGCCCTCGTTTTCGCTCCGCGCGAAGTAGTCGAGCCGATCGACGACGAGAACGTCCTCGAAACCGGCCTGCGCGATGAGGTCGAGATAGTTCTGCTCCGGCTCGGCACCCACGATGCATTCGGCCCAGAGTGCGGAATCCGCCTTTGACGTTGCCGAAACCGGCTTCGTGAGCACGATGTCGGCAATTTGGATCGTGCCACCGGGTTTGAGAATTCGATAAATCTCGCTGAAGGCTCGAGGTTTGTCCGGAACGAGATTGATGACGCCGTTGCTCGTGACGACGTCCGTCGCGGCATCGTCCAGAGGGATCTCTTCGGCGTTTCCCTCGACGATCGACGCATTCTCGGCGCCGGCGGACTCCAGATTCGCCCTCGCTATTTCGATCATGGATGGCGTCAGGTCCACACCGAAGACGCGACCGGACGGCCCCGTCCTTTTTACGGCGAGGAGCACGTCGACGCCCGAGCCGGAGCCCACGTCGACTACCGAATGTCCCTCGCGAATGCCGTTCCCGAGGAAGGGATATCCGACACCGGCAAAGGAGTCGAGGGCCGACGGGGGAAGAGCGTCGAGCTCGCTCGACGGGTATCCCACGTATTCGCAGGCCGGACGACCGGTCGGGAAATGAAAACCGCGCGCCGGGCACGTCGCGACCTCGTCGTACATGTTCCGTACGGCATCGAGGATGGATGCGCGGTCAAGATCGGGCGTCGTGGTGGTCGCATGCATGAGAATTCCTCCTGATCGCTGCTTGTGTTTGAATCGACGTTCGCACGCAACGTAAACAGCGATTCTTCCGCGCGTCTTCCGACTTTCTTCCGGTTACGAACGATCGATCCGACCGCGACGGGAAGGCGTCTTTAGAGAGCGACGAGGGAGAGGTGCGAAGGGAGGTGTCTCGCCGGGCTCACGGCGCCGGCGGGAGGACGCGGACGAAGTGGGCTATGCATACCGATGCTGTTGATCGATCATACGATCGAGGAAGTGCGTCACCGGAGAGACGCTTTGTCGCACCACGGTCCCTTCGACCAGCGCGAGGGCTCGATCGCGGAGCTCGTTTGCCGCGTCGTGGTCGTTCCGGGCTGCCATGACGTTGGACTTCACCATCGTAGAAATGACGCGCGCGATGGGATTATTCGTCGCCTCGGCGATCGAGTGCATGGCTCGCGAGCAGTCTTCAGCCTTGTCGACGTCATCCGTTCTGAGGTAGTAGAATGCGAGCCAGGGATACAGTTCGAGCGCGCATGCTGAGCACGGATGCGTTTCTTCCATCAGCGCCTCGCTCTCCTCGACGAGATACGTGGCCTGTTCGTCGTCGTCCGCTTCGAGGCGATTCCAGAGGCCGATGCCGAAAAGTCGCTGCAGACAGTGGTCGCGAACGGCGGCCCGGTTGGCGTGGTCGATGCCTTCTCGCACGGCATCCCAGCCGAGATCTAACGCGCCCTGGACGGTATGCATGACGCCCGTCCTCGCGAGTGCGTAGGCCATGCCGGCCGGCGATCCCACTCGCTCGTGGAGCTCCAGGCTGGCATTCAGTTCCTCACCGGCTTTCGAAGAGTCACCGCGCCAAAGATGCATCGTCCCGAGCGCGTAGTGACAGACGGCTACGCACCGAAAATCCCCGAGGCGTGTTGCCTGCTCGGAGACGCGCTTCATGAACGTCGAGGCCTCTTCGAACGGGCGCTCGCCGCTAACGTGGTATTCCCAGAGGCACAGATGGGCATCGGTGGCGACAACGACGTCCGGCGACCAACCGTGCACCTGGCGGCGCTGCTCGTAGCGGAGTCCTTCTTCCCACCGACCCAGCGGTAGGCAGGCCATGGCTAAGAGCTCGCAGGCCTGGGCTGCGATGATCGGAACGTCAATGGATTCGGCGATCTCGAGCGCCTCCCGGGCCGTCTGATATGCTTCCTCGAGCCGGTTAAGGTGCCAGAGGTGGAGGGCTTTCAGAACGAGGACTCGGGCGAGACCCTGCTCGTCCCCCGCGATCAGGTTCGAGGCGGCGTCGAGGTGGCGCTCCGACTTGTCCAGCTCCGTCCTGAAGATTGCCACGAGCGCAATGTTCAGATGGAGGGCGGTCTGCTCGGAACGGCTCAAATGAAGCGACCGAGCGAGGTCAAGCGCACGCTCGTAGGCGTCGTAACTTTGTTCCAGCCGACCCGATGCGCGGTACACGTCGCCGATCTCGCGGTATAGGTGCGAGCGCGTTCGGCGAGCCACGGAATCGTCTTCGTCTTGAAGCAAAATCAGCGCCTCCTCTAGGCTGCGAAGAGCGTCCTCGTGCGCATAAACCGATTCGGCACGCTTACCCGCCAGCATGAGATAGTGCGCCGCCTGGCGGACGTCGCCCGCACGCTCGAGATGAAATGCGATGTGTTCGACCGGGGCGTTCGCGTCCTCCGGGTCAAGCTCGATCAGGCTCCGGGCGGCGAGCGAATGTAGGGCGATCCGGCGAGCCTCGGAAATTGACTGATATATGGATGCGCGAACGAGGGCGTGACGAAAGCGGAACTTCAGCCCGTGCTCTTCGATGAGCCGGCTTGCCACCAGCTCATCCAGAAGGTCAAAGAGACCGTGGTAGGTTGCGCGGGATCGGCTCGCCTCCCCTCCATTCCAGGCCGTCGCCAAAACGTCGAAATCTATCTCCCGTCCAAGCACCGTCATCAAATATAAAAGATGCCGCGCGCCGGGCGACAGGTTTTCCAGTTGGAGGCCGACCGTCGAAAACAGCGAAGGAGGAACCGCCGGACCCTTCGTAGGCTCGATCGTGAGGTCCTCCGCGGAAAGGGATTTGAACGACCCGTCACCACTGTGAAATCGGTACAGCTCGATGGCGAAGAGTGGATTTCCCTCGGACAGGCGAAAAACGGATTCGGCGATTTCCCCCGACAGCTCGAGGCCTTCCGAGACCTGCTCGAGGAGAACGAAGTGGTCGCGCTCGTTCAGTGGATTCAACGTGATCTCCGAAACGGCCGCCTCCTTCGAGAGGTTTTGGCAAACGAGCCGGACGTGTTCCGTATCCTCGCCTCGATCGTTTCGGAAGGTTGCCGCGATGAGGAGAGGCAAGGTGGCGGCCTGACGCGACAAGTAATAAAACAGCTCGAGCGTGCCTTCGTCGGCGGCGTGAAGATCCTCGACGACGAGTACGGTCGGTGCTGAAGAAGTGAACCGCTCGAAGAACTGCTTGAGCTGCGCAAACAAATAACCCTGGGCGGCCTTTCGGTCTGTGTTCGGCACGAATTGAGACGGCCCCGAATGCGACGGAATGGATCGCGCGATCTCCTGTGGAATCAGATGGCCGACGTCGGTCTGCTCGCGGACTGCCGCATCGAGAATCTCGATGAACGGTCCATACGCGATGGGACCTTCCATTTCCCGGGCCCTGCCGGTCAGCACGGTAAAGCCGCGGCGTCGGCCCCGTACAGCGAGTTCCTCTGCGAGGCGCGTCTTCCCGACACCGACAACCCCTTCAATGACGACGACGCCGCCCTGCCCGGTAGCAAGGCGCTCGAATGCCGCTTCGACGTGCGCGCATTCCTCCAATCGGTCGACGAGAGCCGTGAGCGTGAGCGGAGTTACGGGTTCGGACGCGACCGCTCGACCGCCTATCCGCTTTTCCTGAATCGCTTCGTAGAGCTGTTCCGTTTCGACTTCGGGTTCGGCGTCGAGTTCGTCTTTGAGGATGCGACGGCACTTCTCGAACTGGCGCGTCGCACGCGTCGTTTGCCCCTGAAGCGCGAATAGGCGCATCAGGCTCCGGTGTGCCGACTCGAGGAGGGGATCCTTTTCCAGGGCGAGGCGGAAGGTCTCGGCCGCATGCGCGAATCGATTGCGGCGTTGGTACTGCTCCCCGAGTACCAGCAGGACGTCGAGGTAAAGCTGGCGAAGGTGATCTCGCGGAACCGCCGTCCATTCGCTGTAGAGGTCCATCGGAAGGAGGTCACCCGTATACAGTGATGCCGCATATTCCAGGTCCGGGATCCGCGTGTTCGTCAATGCCGTCCGGCTGGTCTCCTCGAACTGCTCCACGTCCGTGACGACGGTTCCTTTCAGGTTGATCACGTCGTCGGAGATCTCAATCAGATCCTCACAGGACGTATCGCCCGTGGCCGTCGAGAATGCTTTACGGATGTGATGGAGGGCCTTGTAAAGCTGTCCGGCCGCAGAATCCGGACTAAGCGACGTCCAGAGGGCGTCCATGGCCCGGTCGCGAACGAGTTGATGGTTTCGCTGTAGGGCGAGGAGCTTCAGGAGCGATCGGGCCTTTCGACCCTCTATCGCGGACGCTGGAACGTCACGGCCACCGATCCGAACGGAAAATCGACCGAGAAGGTACATCTCGAGCCTTGAGTCCGTCACGCCTTCCATTTTGCCTTCCATTTTACTGAACGTCGGTAAGCAATTAAGGAAATCGGAGGCCGAAACGAAGGCGATACGACGCTGGAAGGGGACCTCGCGAGACGCGGCGTCTACGTATGCGGCCGCGCAGTTTATAGATAGCGATCCCCTATCGCCCAGTCAAGAATTCTGAGTACGATCCGTCCAGCGACGGATTCTCGCCGCGCCGTCGACAGGGCGGCCGGCGCGGCCCGTCCGTCACTGATTCCACCGTGCGGCGATCGTGTGCAGCGTCTCACCGGTCAACCGATACGTCGTCCACTCGTCCATGGGCGTCGCACCAAGGCGCTCGTAGAAGCGGATCGCCGGCTCGTTCCAGTCGAGCACGGACCATTCCAGGCGACCACAGCCTCGTTCGACCGTCAATTTCGCGAGATAATCCAGCATCGCGCCTCCGAATCCGCGCCCGCGCCAGGCCGGTTTGACGTACAGATCCTCAAGATAGATGCCCGGCCTCGCGAGGAAGGTGGAGTACGAGTGGAAGAAGAGGGCGAAGCCGACGGGTGCGCCCTTATGTTCGCCGATAAGGACCTCCGCGTAGGGACGGTCGCCGAACAAACTTTCACGGAGGCGATCCTCCGTCGCTACGCACTCGTGAGCGAGCTTCTCGTAGTCCGCGAGACCGCGGATCAGTTCGAGGATGAGCGGTACGTCGCGTCGGTCCGCGACGCGCAGGTGAAAATCGTCGACGCCGGTAGTCGTCATCGTTCGGATGGATCGAAACTTATTTTCTCGAGGGGCCGAGGTGCGGCGCGTACGACCAATTCTCGGCACTCGCAACCCGACGGTTCGGGCCGAGTACACGACGCATCCCCTTACCCGTTCCGACCGCGCCCCGTCGAGACCTCGCGGTTGGGCTCTTATCGACATCTTACGCTTACGGCGTCTACAAGATGAAGTGGATGAGATTCGTCGCTCGGCGCTCTCAGACGTCGATCGCTTTGTTCAGCCTGTTGCTGGTCGCCGTCCTTGGTGTGGGGGACTACGTCACCGGCCCGGAAATCTCGTTTTCAATCTTCTATCTCATTCCCATCGGCTTGGTGGCATGGGTTGTAGGTTTCGCGGCCGGAGCCGTGACGTCGGTAGCGGCGGCCCTTGCATTCCTTACGGATTCCGTCGGCCGGGCATCATTCTCTCATGCGACGATTCCCTACTGGAATGCCCTCGTGCGCCTCGGATTCTTCTTCATCGTCGC
>CAZMXY010000043.1:14538-25356 GCA_964570345.1 uncultured Rhodothermales bacterium
GCGGATTCGGATCATCGAAGCCGGCGGGACGAGCTGAGATCGCGACGGCTCAGTGAAAATGCGGAGTTCGAATCGGATCCAGCTTGATCACGAGATGCGTCAAGCGGCGCCACGTCTTGAGATCGTGGGTCAATTCTTGCTTGGCGTCGCGGAACTTGGCCTTCAACGCCATGGCCTCGGAGCGATTCTTCTTCCGATCGATCGACGTGTATTTGTCGCGAATCGCCTTAGCAGACGAGATCGTTGCGGCGATCTTCTCCGAGGTTGTTTCGACGGCTTCGGCGAAGGCCTTCGCACGAGCGTCGCGAAGCCGTTCGAGGTGTTCGATCAGCATCTTACGGTCGGCTTGGATTAGCTTCTTCTTGATCATCAGCGGCTCCGTGCGCTTCAAATCGGTCGCGAGCCCCACCTTGCTCAGCGTCCAGATCAGGTATTTGGGCGGATCGAACTGGTACCAACGCACGCCGTTGCGATAGTCACCGGCGAACGTATGATGATAATTGTGATAGCCCTCTCCATACGTCAAGAGGGCCAGGATGAAGTTGTTTACGGCCGAATGCTCCGTCGAATACGGCTTCGATCCCCATATGTGCGCGAGCGAATTAATAAACCACGTGCAGTGGTGACCGACGGCAAGCCGGAGCAGGAACGCAAAGACGAATGCTCCCAAAAAATCTCCCGTCATCAAACCGACGGCCACGAATACGAGTCCGTTCGCGGCCGCCATCAACCACGCGTAGTGCCGGTGCTGAAATGCGAGAAATTTGTCGTTCTTCAAGTCGGCCACGTAGCGCTCGTCGAAGAACCGGCGCTTCTTGAACAACCACAACACGTGCGAATGCCAGAAGCCTTTGTCCGTGCCGTAGGGATCGTCCTCGCCGTCTACGTGGCGATGGTGGAGGCGATGGTCGTGAACCCAGTTGAACACGCTGCCCTCGACCGCCAGCGTCCCGAAGAAAACGAGTACCCACTTGACGACCGGATTCGCCTCGTACGTCTTGTGTGCGTACAGGCGATGATACCCTGCCGTAATGCTGACGAGCGAGGCGACGAGCAGAAAGATCGACGATCCGATGAGCGGCCAACTCGGCGTGTACGACAACACGTAAAGTGGAAGGGCGACGAAGAGAGCAATATGATATGAAGTGATGAAAAGGAGATTGCCCCAGTCGATTCGATTGGAAAGGCGATTGCGAGTAACGTCCGGCATGCGCTGTTATGGAGAGTGAGTCGGTGGCTGGTAATTCCGAAAGCCCGCGACGGTTACCTTGCAGACCACGGGGCCATTCCCAAAACGTATCGGCTGCTCTCAGGTTCGCGACGGTGACGATATCGGTTCACTTTCCGGCGGAGCCCTCGAGACGACGACGTATTAACATTTATCTAAAGATGATGTACATTAGGGCGAACGCAACACATTAATGAACACTGGCTGCGTGCGATTCGCCAAGCAGGGGAGGGACTCATCCGCTCTATTGCTGGGTCGGGCCGGTCAGTGGGACAACACAAGTACGAGTTATGCCAAGCGGAAAAGTGAAATGGTTCAGCGTCGAGAAGGGCTTCGGATTCATCCAGCCCGATGACGGCAGCAAAGACGTCTTCGTCCATCGAAACAACGTTTCGGGTCTAGGCTGGGACGAGGGACTTCGTGACGGCGAGGCCGTCGAATACGACGTCGAACGGACGGACAAGGGTCTGAGCGCGACGAACGTCGAACGCGTCGAATCGGACCTGCTGTAGCCGGCGAAACAGGTTGGACGGCAAAAAGCCCGGCCACGTCGGCCGGGCTTTTTGCTGCAACGTGCTCCGTGGCGTTGCGGACGTCCGATCGGGACGTCCGCAACGGGATCAGGCCGACGCCAATTCCTCCGTCTTGCCCAGCAACTCGAACGTGAGTCCCGACTCGTCCGGCGCGAGGTCAATGAATACGCGATCTTCGTCTGAAATGAATCCGGACAGGAGTTCTTCCGCCAGTTTGTTCGTTATCTGTTGCTGAAGCACGCGCTTGAGGGGACGCGCCCCGAACGTCGGGTCATATCCGCGTACGGCAAGCCAATCCTTCGCAGCGTCGGAAAGTTCGAGCGAGATGTGATGATTTCGCATCGCAATCTCCTGAATGCGCTGAAACTGAATCTCGACGATCCTTCGGATGTGGTCGCGCGAGAGCGGCCGAAACATCACGATCTCGTCCACCCGGTTAAGAAACTCGGGCCGCAGATTCTGTTTCAGCAGGGTAAAGATCTCGTCCTTCAGCTTTTCGTACGCTTCGGGGTCGAGCTCTCCGAGGGACTCGATTCGATCCTGAATGACGTCCGAGCCCATATTGCTGGTCATGATGATGATGGTATTTCGGAAGTCGGCCGTGCGCCCCTTGTTGTCGGTCAGGCGTCCGTCGTCGAGGACCTGCAGGAGAATGTTGAAAACTTCCGGATGCGCTTTTTCGATCTCGTCGAGAAGGACGACGGAATAAGGTCGTCGCCGGACGGCTTCGGTTAGCTGGCCGCCCTCCTCGTACCCGACGTAGCCGGGAGGGGCACCGACGAGGCGACTCACGGTATGCCGCTCTTGATATTCGGTCATGTCGATGCGGACCATCGCGCTCTCGTCGTTGAACAGAAATTCGGCAAGCGCCTTAGCCAGCTCGGTTTTCCCAACGCCTGTCGATCCGATGAAAATGAAGCTGCCGATCGGGCGAGTCCCCTCTTGCAGCCCGGCACGTCCGCGTCGAACCGCGTCGGAAACCGCCTTCAGAGCCTCGGGCTGACCGACGACCCGCCGCTCGAGCATCTCCTCGAGTTGCAATAGTTTCTTGCGCTCGCTCTCCAGCATTTTCGATACGGGGATTCCGGTCCATTTCGAAACGATCTCCGCAACGTCCTCCGCGTCGATCTCCTCCTTGAGGAGGGATCCTTTCCTCTGAATTTCCGAGAGCTCGCCTTGCGCCTCCTTGATCTCTTGTTCGAGAACGGGGATCTGACCGTAGCGGATTTCTGCAACGCGGCCGTATTCGCCAGCCCGCTCCAGATTCTCCGCCTCAACGCGCAGCCGGTCGATCTCCTCCTTGGCCTTTTGGATCTTCTGAATCAGGTCCTTTTCCTGTCGCCAGCGTGCGTGCAGCTCCCGGCGCTCCTCCTCGAGATTGGCGATCTGCTCGTTGATTCGCTCCAGCTTCTCCTGCGCGCCGTCGCGTTTTACTGCCTCGCGTTCGATCTCGAGCTGCCGGAGCTGCCTCTCGAGCTGGTCCAGGTCTTCGGGCATCGAATCGATCTCGATTCGCAGCCGGGCGGCGGACTCGTCGATCAGGTCGATCGCCTTGTCCGGTAGGAAACGGTCGGTGATGTAGCGATGGCTGAGCTCTGCGGCCGCCACCAGCGCGCCATCCTGGATGCGCACGCCGTGATGCACTTCGTACCGATCTTTGATGCCACGGAGAATCGAGATCGTGTCTTCTACACTCGGCTCGGGCACGAGCACCATCTGAAAGCGACGCTCCAACGCCTTGTCCTTTTCGAAGTGTTTTCGGTATTCGTCGAGCGTGGTCGCACCGATCGCACGGAGCTCGCCCCGTGCGAGGGCCGGCTTCAGAATATTGGCCGCATCCATAGCGCCCTCCGCCGCGCCCGCGCCGACCAGCGTGTGGATCTCGTCGATGAAGAGGATTACCTGACCGTCGGACTCGGTGACTTCCTTCACGACGGCCTTCAGCCTATCCTCGAACTCGCCTCGATATTTGGCCCCGGCAATCAAGGCGCCCATGTCCAGCGCTACGATCCGCTTGTCTTTCAGACCTTCGGGTACGTCACCCTGAACGATCCGGATGGCCAGTCCCTCCGCGATGGCCGTCTTCCCCACGCCCGGCTCACCGACGAGGACGGGATTATTCTTGGTCCGTCGCGAGAGAATCTGTAGCACGCGTCGGATTTCTTCGTCCCGGCCGATGACCGGATCCACTTTTCCCTTGCGGGCAAGCTCGTTCAAGTCGCGAGCAAAGCGCCTGAGTGCTTCGTATCGACTTTCAGCGTGTTGGTCGGTCACGCGCTGGCCGCCGCGAAGGTCTTTCAGCACGCTGAAAACGGACTCTTTGTCGACCCCGTATTTTCGAAGCGACGCCCCAATCGACTCTTTGGACTCGGCGAGTGCGATCAGCAGGTGCTCCGTCGAAATGTATTCGTCTCCCAGCACTTCGGCCTCGGCTAGAGCGCGATCGAATACCTTCTTGAGATGCTCGCCGAGGTACTGTCCCGAGACGCTCGATCCGGTGACGACGGGAAGTTTGTCCAGCGCGAGATCCACATCCTGTTCGAGCTGCGGCAGAGGCGCCTCCAGCCGCTGGAGGATCGACACCACGATGCTTTCGGGATCCGCGAGAAAAGCCTTCATCAGGTGAGGCGGTTCGATCCCCTGATGATTCAGACTCGCGGCGATCTCCATCGCCTGCTGGACCGCTTCCTGGGCCTTCAACGTAAATTTCTGAAGATTCATGGGCTTGCCGGAAAAGGTTGCTCCGAAATTATGTCAGTGGGCGACCGCGGGAAGGCCCTATCGGCAGCGATTCGAAAAGCATACCAGAAGGGCGTTTCATGCCATGATGACAGGATCGCTAGGCCGCCACCGTCAATCCTCCTCCATGCCCCGGTTTTGTTGCTCTGAAGAGAATGTATCGAATCGCCCCGGCACGGTACGCCAGCCAGATTCTGACCATAGTGATCACAAAAATTCGGTTCGTCGCTTCACGGCTGAGCAAGTAGCGTGCATACTGCGGTCTCGACACGGTGCGCCGCAGCGTTCGTGCGACGCAAATCGGCCAAGTCCTGCGGACGCGCCGGCTGAGATCCTCGAAATTCGAGAGATCCAGGCGCGCGGCCTCGATCAGTTCCACGTACTCGCGCGCCGTCGAAAGATGGGCGAGGCGTCCCTCACGACAGATCGGCTCCAGCAAATGACGAACGTTCCTCCTGGACGTTTGCTCTGACGCGACCCAGGCGCAGACGACGAGCCGCCCTCCAGGTTTGAGCACGCGGGCGGCCTCCGTCACGAAGCGTTGCGGATCGGCCATGTGCGAGGCGCACTCGATCGCGTAAACCGCATCGAAATAGCCGGAAGGAAGCTCGTTCGTCAACCAATCGCCGAGGACGTACTCGAGATTCTCACTCGGCGGAGCATGTTGTCGTGCGTATTCGTGCTGGGCCGGAGAGATCGTAAGCGCCGTAACGTGGGCGCCGTAGTCGATCGCGATCTGCCGCGCCGGGGCCCCGTAGCCCGCCCCGATGTCGCACACTCGTGCGTCGGCCCGGATTCCGGCCTCGGCGGCAACGAGATCCACCATTTGCCGTACGGCGATTTCGGCCGATTCGTCACCCGACACCCAGAGTCCATGATGCACGTGTTCGCCCCACACGTCCAGGTAAAAGCGGTCGAGCTCGTCGTAATGCCGGGCTACGTCTTTTTCTGAAATTTTCCAGCGTGGGACGATCATTCGGTCGGCCTCGGCGCGTACGAACCGCGGTTAATTGCGCAGTTGGCATCTTATAGTATACCTCGGGCGTCGAACAGAGACTCCGTGCGTGTGTGACCATCCTGTCACCGCGTGCCCCTAATTCGTTTAGCGACTCCTCCATGCGAATACGACCGACCTACTGCATTCTGACGTTGTTGCTATCCGCGACCTGGGCATTCGACCTGAGGGCGCAGTCCGAGGAGGACGCCGTCCGCGCGACGATCGATACGTTATTCGATGGGATGCGCTCCGGCGACAGCACCATGGTTCGAGCGGTGCTTCACCCGAATGCTCGTTTCCTGACGACGGCGATACGCGAGGGCGATCCGGTGCTTCATGAAGGTGGAGTCGACGGGTTCGTAGAAGCCGTCGGTGCGCCGCACGATCAGGTCTGGGACGAGCGGATCTGGAATCTCTCGATCCAGATCGACGACCGCCTGGCGGCAGCGTGGATGGATTATGCATTTTTTCTCGGAGATCGGTTCAGCCACTGCGGCGTCAATGCGTTTCAACTGTTCAAGGGGTTGGACGGATGGAAGGTTATTCAGATCACCGATACTCGCCGAAGCGAATCGTGCGAGCTTCCTGACGACCTTTGAGGCCGTCCATGGACGACGAAAAGGCACGAACCTTGCTTCAAAATAGGCCGGTTCACGTGAAATCCTGCCGTTGATGGAAGTGCGGCGAACGATTGGAGTGGACCGCGCGGCGTCGAACGATCTGTCTGGCGGAGCGTTCGTTGTCCTTCTGCAAAGCTGTTAATCGAAGTGGAGAAAGTAATGCAGCATCTGTCGGGAGCCGGTCGGGAGTGGTGGGACAGATTTCAGAATCTGCTCGAAGACCAGGTTGACTTTCCCAGTGAATACCTCTTCAAGTTTATCGTACCCAGTTCGAATCTCGATGCGTTGAGGCACGTTTTCGGGCATTACCCGGTCCAGGTACGCGAATCCCGCAAGGGCAACTACGTCAGCGTAACCGCTCGCATGGAGATGCATTCCAGTGACGAGGTCATTGCCGTCTACAACGCAGCGGCCGAGGTCGAGGACGTCATATCTCTCTAAGATGGTATTCGCCGAGGTATCGTTGAGCACCGGTGGTCAGATTTCTAGACAACCTTGGTTCTTGGCGGACCACGTTTTTTGTGTGGATTCTTCCCTGGTTTGCCGGCGTTTTTATCGCGTGTCGGGGTCGTGCGGCCCATGATTTGCTGTAATCCGTCGCAACGAGTCGTTCTGTCCGTATATTCGTGTGAGGTTCCACGATGAAGTACCTGTTCGTTTTCATGCTGAGTGCCCTCGTTTGGTCGACGTTCGTGACACCCTCGACCGCGCAAGACCGCGATCGAGGTCCGACGGTGGTAATTGGAGATCGCAACGAGGATTCCGACGAGATGCGAAAACGAGGGCGAACCAGTCGAAGCGACCGGGTTCGAACGCGTGACACGAGGCGGCGAACCGAGAATTCCAGTCGCCGAGGGGACGTCGTTCGACGACCGGAATCACGCGACCAGCGAAATGCTCCCTGGGAGATTGGACGTCGGAGCGACGATGACGTCCGTACGGGTCGTCGGGGAGTGACGGGCAAGGCGGCGCGGGGTGGAGGACCGCCGTTTTGCCGCAACGGAAGCGGTCATCCCGTGCATGGGCGTCAGTGGTGCCTCGAAAAGGGGTGGGGTCTCGGGAACGACCGCGGCCTATGGGACTTGGGTCGGGAAGACCGCAGGATTCCAAGGCGGAGGAACGACCGTTCCATCCTGGACGACGTCCTGGGTCGACGTCGATAAGTTTTGCCCGCTTCGTGCCGACGTCTTTTCTCCGGAGCGCGGGCGCCCTATCCTTCACCCAGGCGAACGTCGAGCCGGAGTGCGTGCTCGCGCGTGAATCGAAGGGATGGAACTCGGAATGACACGTGGTTAAGCGTCGATCGCGATACCGACTGTTTGGCGATTAACGGACCGGATGGCGCAGAAGCCCAATTCCATCATACCGTCTCGATTTCAGCATAGCGTCCGCACGGAGCGGCGGGCGCTGTTGCGAGAACAGATACCGTATGTCGCCGTCACGAGATCGCCGAGTGAACCCGGGACGGCCACGGGTCCGACCGCCGTTTTCGACGTGGCTACGTACAACGTTCACCGTTGGACTGGCGTCGCGGGCGGATCCCGCTGGAATCCGGAACTGGCCGCCCGGGTCATTTCCGAGCTCGACGTCGAGATCATCGCCCTGCAGGAGGTTCTCCGACCCTTCGACGCCGAAGATCCGCTCGTGCAGCTCGCCGACGAGCTGGGCCTGCATTTGACCCTCGTTTCGACGCGCGTGCACCGGCATGGCGAGTTGGGAAACGCCATTCTATCCAGGTGGCCTACGACCACGGCGTTTACGGTCGACCTCAGCTTGAGCCGCCTCGAGCAGCGATCGGCCGTCGTGACGGCGTTCGAAGGTAACGGCAACAGCGTCTCGATCATCTCCACGCATCTTGCTCTCGTCGACCGCACGCGCAGAAGGCAAGTGCAATCGCTTCTCGACAACGATCAGCTTCAAGGCGCGGCCGTCCTCCTTGGTGACGTGAACGCCTGGCGCCGCTGCCAGGCGACTCGAGCCCTGGAGCGCGAATTTACGACGCTGCACCACAACCTCGCCTGGCCCCCGAGCTTTCCATCGACCCGCCCGGTGCTCGCGCTTGACCGAATTTACGCCCGGGGTGCGCGCGTTCGGTCACTTCGAACGCACGATACGCCTGCGGCGCGCAAAGCATCGGATCACCTGCCCGTTTTGGCTACGGTCGTTCTGGACGCGTGAACGGCCTCCGCTGCGACCGCGGTACGTGCGCGGCAGAGGGGCCGCGACGCCTTCCGGTACGTTGGATTCGAAGCGGGCCTTCGTACGATTTGAAAGGGTTCGTTGGAGCACCGGAGCCTCATTTCCGTTACATTCGATCCTCGCCCTCGCTCGATCGATCCGACGTAGGCGCGAGACCTGTCCGCGTTCACTCGCTCATTCCAGATCACTGACCTATGTCGGAGAAAGTCGTCACGTTTGGAGAGATCATGCTCCGCCTGTCGCCGCCTGGCTACTTAAGGTTCATGCAGACGCCGTCGTTTGACGTGACCTTCGGCGGAGGCGAAGCGAACGTGGCGGTTGCTCTTTCGAACTTCGGAATGGAGAGTTATTTCATCTCCAAAATTCCGCAACACGAGATCGGCCAGGCCTGTGTAAACTATCTGCGCCGGTACGGCGTCCGGGACGACTTCATCGTCCGAGAAGGGGATCGGCTCGGCATCTATTATCTCGAGACGGGTGCGAGCCAGCGCCCCTCCAAAGTCCTGTACGACCGCGCATATTCCGCCGTCACGACGCTAACGCCGGACGAGGTCGACTGGAGCGCCGCGTTCGCAGACGCCTCGTGGTTTCACTGGACGGGCATCACACCCGCCCTCGGCAGGAATGCTCAGGCATGCGTGCAGACGGCATGTCGATTGGCTCAGCGGGCGGGCGTGACCGTCAGCTGTGACCTGAACTATCGCGCGAAGCTGTGGACGGTCGACGAGGCGCGAAACGTGATGAACGGTTTGATGGAGTACGTGGACGTCTGCATCGCGAACGAGGAGGATGCCGACAAGTGCCTCGGCGTACGAATCGGCGGCGACGTCGACGCGGCCGAATTGAACGAGGACGACTATTTCGACGCCGCGCGCCGGATGCGGGAGGAGTACAAATTTAAGACGGTGGCATTCACCCTGCGCGAGAGCTACTCGGCATCTCGCAACGGATGGAGCGCCATATTGCACGACGGCGGCGACTGCGCTCAGCCCTATCGCTCGCAGCGCTACGACATTCAGTTGGTCGATCGCGTCGGCGGCGGTGACTCGTTTGCAAGCGGCTTGATCTACGGCCTGCTTACGAAAAGCGATACGCGCGAGGCGTTGGAATATGCGGTTGCCGCGTCCTGTTTGAAACAAACCATTCCCGGCGACTTCAATCTCGTAAGCGTAGCGGAGGTCGAAAAGCTCGCTCGGGGCAGCGGATCGGGACGGGTCGAGCGCTAGACGCGGTGGCGGGGATGCGGTGGCGGGGAGAGTGCAGTGCCAATTTGAGGAGGGCGTCGTCATGGAAATTCGGACGGAGTCGCTGGCCGCGGAGGCGAGAAGCCGTCTCTTGCGTCGAAACGAGGCGTCAACTTCGTTCTTCCCGAATGAGGCCATGCGCCTCGCGACCGTCTGCCGCGAAATGGCGACCCGATTCGAAGCGGCCGGCCGGCTGCTCGCTTTCGGGAGAGGACCGTACGCCACGGATGCCCAGCACGTCTCGGTGGAATTCGTACATCCCGTAATCGTCGGGAAGCGTGCGCTTCCCGCTCTGGACGTCACGCCGTATTTCGACGGACGTATCCACACCGAGGTAGGTCAAAACGACGTCGTGATAGGTTTCGGCCCGCCCGATGGGGATCCTGAGGTGGAAGCCGAGCTCGCGCGGTTTCACGAGCACGGTATTCTAACCCTCGCCCTTCCGGGGCGTGTCGGTCACTATGCAACCCTTGCGCCGTCTATCGATCCGTTCATCCATCAAGAAATGATCGAAGTGCTCTATCATACCCTCTGGGAGACGGTCCACGTGTTTTTCGAGCACCGCGAAATGGGCCACGACGTCGGCGAATCGGGCTTTCTCTACCCGTTTCTCGGCACGGCGCGACAGGATACCTCTAGCGTTATGGACGAGGTAGCCGAATCGATCGTCGCGAAGGCCGCGGAGGTCGAGCGGCTCCGACGCGACGTCGCCGACAACGCGTCCGACCGTCTTGCGGAGGCCGCCGTCGCAATCTGTTCGCGGCTGCGGTTGGGCGGAAAGGTCTTGACGTTCGGAAACGGTGGGTCGGCGACGGATGCCAACGACTTCGCCTTCGACTGCGCAATGCCTCCTTCGGAGATCGGACCGATCGCGGCCCTCTCGCTGTCCCTCGAGCCTGCGACTCTGACGGCGGTCGCCAACGACGTCGGCGTCGAGGCCACGTTTCTGCGCCAGCTCATTGCGCACGGCCGCTCCGAGGACGTGGCCGTGGCCTTTTCGACGAGCGGAGGTTCGGCAAACGTCATCGCTGCACTGAAGGAGGCGCGCCGGCGTGGACTTCTGACGGTTGCATTCCTCGGCTACGACGGCGGCGAGATACTCCGGCGAGAACTGGCCGACGTGGCCCTCGTCGTGAACTCCGATCACATTCCGCGCATTCAGGAGGTCCATGCCTCGATGTATCACGTATTGATCGATCTGATGGGAGCGATTCGAGCGATATCGTGAAGTAGATTATGATTGAGCTGTTCGGCACCC
>CAZMXY010000044.1:0-24898 GCA_964570345.1 uncultured Rhodothermales bacterium
ACGGTGGCTATCTACGACCCGCTTTCCCGTGCGTTCCGAGCGCGTTTGGCGGCCTCCGTCTGCGCTGCTACGCACGGCGCGCATCATCGAGCGGGGGCGTCACCTGATGGTGCGTGCAGCGGATAGTCGACGGGGATGTCTGGAACCGGGAAGTCGACACTGATCGGCGAGCTTGCGG
Organism: uncultured Rhodothermales bacterium; assembly: GCA_964570345.1. Taxonomy (GTDB): domain Bacteria; phylum Bacteroidota; class Rhodothermia; order Rhodothermales; family VXPQ01; genus CAZMXY01. The sequence goes on from CAZMXY010000044.1 coordinate 179, forward strand.
CATGCGGTTACAGGGCGGTCGACATGGACGAGCCCGGATGGTCCGAGTATGGGCCGGACGGAGACTGGGTGTGGCGCGAGGACCGCATTCAAGACCTCTTGTCTCTCGAAGACGGTGAAGTGCTCTTCGTGAGCGGCTGTGCGAAGAACCAGGTGAAGTTCTATCCACAGTTCGACGAAATCGTCCTGCTCAGCGCACCGGCTGCCGTCCTCGTTAAGCGGTTGACGACGAGGACGAACAATCCGTACGGAAAGCACCCCGACGAGCTTGATGCCGTACTGGGTTACGTCGAAACCGTCGAGCCGCGATTGAGGCGGGCCGCTGGGCACGAGGTCGATGCCGGCGCTTCGCTCGACCAGGTCGTGGCGATCGTGCTGCGGCTACTGGATTCATAGGAATCATCAGATCAGGCAGGCTCCTGTCACCACGGGCCGAGAACCAAGATAGACCTCCTCCGATTAGGACGTTCTACGACCCGTCCGAACGGCGGTGAGTCGGGGTTTCTCGCGCTTCGCCTTTCCACTCTTCGGTGTTGCCGCCGTCGCCCCGAGTCGACGTGGGGCGTGACGAAGATCCGGACGGCTCCTTGAAGTCGAATCTTTGAAACGACGTATGAACGGTCCCTCTCGCGACCATGTGTCGTAACCGTTTCGTTAGATAGGTGCGAATCAGCGAGCGAGTGGCGGGGATCAGGCCGATGAACCCGACGACGTCCGTTAATACGCCAGGTGTGATGAGCAAGGCGCCGGCCACGAGAATGATCACGCCGTCGAGGAGTTCGCGGCCCGGCAGATCCCCGGAACCCAGCCGTTCATTGAATCGCTTCCAGACTGATAATCCTTCATTCCGCGCGAGGAACGTGCCGGTCACGCCCGTAACGACGATAATCGCGATCGTCGGCCAAAATCCTATCCATGCACCGAGACGAATCAAAAGCGCAAGCTCGATCACCGGGGTGAGAAGAAAGACGGCGAGTAGGCGACCAATCATGAAGGAGTGTGCTTGGCGTTGACATGGAGCGGGGTCTCGGCAGCATTTCGTATTACCACGATGGAACGCCCTTGTGCCGAAGGGATTCCTACAATGTAACCCCGGAGCCATGGCGCTCCTCGCATGAGGAGAATCCGTTTTCTATCTTTTTTGGCTTCGCAGAGGAATAGGAAGCGTCAGCAACCCCTTCAGCATAGCACATGCCTCAAGAGTCTTCGCTCGAATCCGGAAGACGGCTTGCACGCGACATGCGGCGCGTCAGAGAGTCGCGCCACGTCACCGTAGGCGACCTGCACGACGAGACCAAGATCCCGCTCGGGCTGATCGAAGCGTTCGAGGAGAACGCGCTCTTTGATCATCCGCAATTCAATCGCGTCTATCTCCGGTCATTCGTACGTACCTACGCCAACGTGATCGGTATCGAGACGGACGTTGCGTTAGCGGCTCTTGAAGAGGCATTGTCGAATCGGTACGCGGGCTCACTGGTTGCCGAATATTTCGGTGAAATGCCGCCCGAGCGTACCGTGGAACGTGCGGAGGCCGCGGACGCGGATACGACCGAAGGGGATGAAGCGATCGCCCACGTCGGCGAAAGGGGCAGACCGGAGGGACGACTCGCGGACACGCGCGCGGAAGAGGACGAATCGTTGCGTCCGGACGTGGATGACGCTGCCCGAAAAGGGGAAGCCACGCCGCGCCCCGTCGCGGAGCCGGAAGAGGACGTCGAGGAGTGGACCATGCAGTCGCCTCCCCGTCCGAAGCGGACGTCACCGTTTGAATCGAGGAGTCGCACAGGTCGCCCGGCTTCGGCCCGCGCGGGAGCGCAACGTCGAACCAGAGGTCCGGACCGAAGGTGGATCGCCGCAGTGGTTGCCGTCGTCGCGGTGGCGGCCGTCGTGTGGGTCGTGGTGAGCGTTAACGGGGGCGACGAAACTCCAGGGACGGAAACGGAAGCGATCGTCGACACGGCCGCCGCCGCGGACGTGGCGACGTCCGAACCCGACGTCCCGACGACGGAACGGCGGCCGATGCCGACGCTGGGCGATACGATGCACGTGTACGTCGTCGCGGCGCGCGACAAGCTCGACCCGATTCGGGTGACGGTCGACGACGACCTACGGCGGCCTTACTGGCTGGAGCACGGGGACTCGATGGCATTCCGGCCGACCAATCGAATCGTGGTCGAGGAGTTGCTGGATGACCTCCGCCTGTCGATCGAAGGGGTCGATTATCCAACCGACCGGCGCGACGATCGAGGCCGTATCGTCATCACGCGTGATTCCGTTCAAACGCACTTTGCGTCGGTTTCAGGGCAATGACTCCCATGGCCCGCTCGAACGCACGACACGCTTTTCTCGCACGCTAGCTATCTCAGTCTTTCTGCATGAACCTGGTTGACGCGTCGCACGAAGCGCTGGACTACGTCGACACAATGGATCCGTCGACACTGTCCGGGGACGAAGCGTCGGCGTTGGTCGATAAGCTTCGCGAGCTCCTGCACGCGCACAACTATCGATACCACGTGCTCGACGATCCGGTCGTCACGGATTCGGAATACGACCGTCTCTTCAGGGCGCTTCAGACGATCGAGTCCCTTCACCCCGATCTCGTCACGCCCGACTCACCAACTCACCGAGTTGGCGGAGAGGTGCTCGAACGCTTCGAAAAGGTTCGACACCCGGTGGCGATGCTCTCGCTCTCGAATGCGTTCGACGCGGAGGGAGTCGAAGCATGGTTCGAGCGCTGCCGGCGAAGTCTGCGCGCTCGGTTCGGCGCCGACGTCGAGCCGGCCATGGTAGCGGAGCTCAAGCTGGATGGCCTGGCCGTGGCCCTGACGTACGAACGACGCAAGCTCGTCGTGGGAGCCACTCGTGGGAACGGCCTCGAAGGCGAGAACGTCACGAGCAACGTCCGGACGATTCCTTCCATTCCACTTTCCATTCCCGTCGGAGAAGGTAACGTGCCGGTGCCCGATCGCATTGAAGTGCGAGGGGAAGTCTTCATCAGAAAGAGCGACTTTGAGATACTCAACGAACGCGCCGCGTCGGCGGGTGAAAAAGCGTACGCGAACCCGCGAAACGCAGCGGCAGGAAGTCTTCGACAGTTGGATCCGAACGTCACGGCCTCCCGGCCGCTCACGTTCACGGCATATGCCGTAGGACCGGTCGAAGGCGTCCAACCACCTCGAACACAGCACGAGCTCCTCCAGTGGCTCAAAGCGCTCGGATTCCCCGTGATTGCGCATAGGAAGCGTGTCACGTCGATCGACGAGGTGGTCGAGACGTACGAGCGATGGAGCGAAGAACGCGACCGTCTCGACTACGAGATCGACGGACTGGTCGTTAAGATCGACGACGTAGAACAGCAGGACGCGCTAGGGTTCGTCTCCAATGCTCCGAGATGGGCCATCGCGTACAAGTTTCCGGCACGGGAAGCGACGACGAAACTGCTCGACATTGTCGTCAACGTCGGGCGAACGGGCGCCATCAAACCCGAAGCCATCCTCGAGCCGGTCCACATCGGAGGCGTGACGGTGTCGCAGGCGACCCTGCACAATGAAGATTTCGTCGTCGATCGGGACATTCGCATCGGTGACACCGTGATCGTAAAGCGCGCGGGTGACGTAATCCCCCAGGTGATCAAACCCGTGCCGAGCGCCCGTACGGGGAACGAAGAGACCTGGCGCATGCCGAAGGTCTGCCCCGCGTGCGGCAGCGAACTCATACGTCTGCCGGACGAAGCGGACTATTACTGCGTTTCGACGGAGTGCCCTGCCCAATTCATACGACTGGTGGAGCATTTCGCGAGTCGCGGGGCGATGGACGTCGAAGGGCTCGGATCCAAACTCGCGGTCGTGCTCGTCGATAGAGGTCTCGTAAGGCACCTTTCCGACCTGTATCGTTTGTCCACGGAGGATCTCTTGTCGCTGGAGAATTTCGGTGAGAGACGGGCGACGAATTTGATCGCCGGGATCGAGGCCTCGAGGCATCGTTCCCTATCGCGACTGATTTATGCCCTCGGAATGCGGCACGTCGGGAGGACGACCGCCGAGTTACTCGCAACGAGCAAAGCATCGCTGAACGACCTGGCAAATGCCTCGGTCGAGCAGCTCGAAGCGATTCCTGGGATTGGTGGGATCATCGCTGAGAGCGTCGTCGACTGGTTCAAGATCGAGGACAACAGGCGGCTGGTCTCGGATCTGGAGGAACTCGGCGTAAATACGTCGCGACTTTCGGAGGAAGAGCCGCCCGGCGAATCGACCGGTCCGGTCGCAAACAAGACCTTCGTCATTACCGGCACGCTTCCGACGCTTTCGCGCAGTGACGCAGAGGCCCTGATCAAGCGCGCCGGCGGCCGCGTAACGGGGAGCGTAAGCCGCGGTACGGATTATCTCGTCGCCGGCGAGAATCCGGGTTCAAAGTATGATCATGCGCGCGAGTTGGGCACGAGCGTTTTGAGTGAGGACGATCTACGCAACCTGATCGAATCGTAACCCGACCTTCATTGCAATCGCGATCCGAAACGCATGCTGACCGCCGTCGATTACGTCGTCATCTTACTCTATCTCGGTGGCGTCGCCATCTTCGGCATCAAGGCCGGTGGAAAGCAGTCCGATACGACCGATTACTTCCTGGGAGGACGCGACCTGCCGTGGTGGGCCGTTTGTTTCTCCGTCGTCGCGACGGAGACGAGCACGCTCACGGTCATCGGCATTCCTGCTGTGGCGTATGGCGGGACCCTCACGTTTCTGCAGCTCACGTTCGGCTATCTCATCGGACGCGTCGCGGTCAGTATCCTTTTCTTGCCGCGTTATTACGAGGGGAATCTCTCGACAGCCTACGCATTTTTGGGGCAACGGTACGGCGACACGATGCGGGGAACGGCGTCGGTTACGTTTCTCGTCACGCGACTGCTCGCTGACGGCGTGCGTCTGTTCGCCACGGCCATTCCGCTAAAGGTGATCGCGGATTCTGCGGGTCTCGAGATGAGCTACTTTCAGATCATCGCGCTGATCGGGGTCGTTACGATGGCCTACACGTACGTCGGCGGTATCAAGGCAGTCGTGTGGATGGACGTCGTCCAGATGGCCGTATACGTGGGCGGTGCGATCGGGGCCTGCGCCGTACTGCTGGGGGAGGTATCCTCGAATTGGTGGTCTGAAGCAGTAGCCGCAGGCAAGGCGACGACGGTCGACTTCGCGTTTGGCGAGTCCTTGTCGGTTTGGCTCACCGAGCCCTATACCTTCCTGACCGCCGTGATCGGAGGCGCCGTCTTCACGATGGCCTCTCACGGAACCGACCAGCTCATCGTGCAGCGACTGCTCACGTGTCGCGACCTGCGCGACAGTCAGAAGGCCCTGATCGGCAGTGGGATTCTGGTCATGATGCAGTTTGCGCTCTTTCTCTTCGTCGGACTCCTGCTCTGGAGTTATTACGGCGGCATCCCCACGCAGGAATTGGGACTCGCTCGAGGTGACGAGATCTTTCCGAAATTCATCATCGAGGGCCTGCCTCCCGGTGTGTCGGGCCTGCTACTCGCCGGCATCGTCGCGGCGGCAATGAGTACGCTCTCGTCATCGCTCAACTCGCTCGCGTCCTCGTCGATGCTCGACCTGTACGAACGCATCAGAGGACGCGCCTTAGAGGGATCGAAAGCATTGACGATCTCCCGCCTTCTGACGCTCGTCTGGGGTATCGTTTTCATCCTCTTCGCCACTCTTTTCGAGGATCAGCAGAATCCCGTCGTCGAGCTGGGCCTCGCGATCGCTTCGTTCACCTACGGGGGTCTACTGGGCGTCTTCCTGCTGGGTCTCGTGAATCGAAGGACGAATCAGGTCGATGCCGTGATCTCATTCGTCCTGACAATTGCCATCATGGTCTGGGTCATTTTTGCCGTGTGGTACGGTCCCGAAGTGGGATGGGTGGTCAATCTTGCTCCGTCGGCCGAAGCGATCGCACGGCTGAGTCTACGACCGATTGCCTGGCCGTGGTACACCGTCATGGGCTCAGCCGTCACTCTGGTATTAGGATCCTTGCTCGCATTGCGGCATAGGTAGGTTGTAGTTAGCTTGCGGGCGAGAAGAGCGTGAAGAGTTCGACTGCCTCTCCGATCCGACGCTTGCGCCGCACCGGACAACTCGAATTCACCTATGCGACTGTTCGAAAAATTCGGCCTGGCACGAAAGAAGCCGCGTCCGGTCGGGCAGAAGCTGGAAAAAGGCCTTGAATCCCCCCGGCGTGGTCGTCAGGCTAACTGGGCGTTCAAAGTCGGCATTCTCTTCGCCCTCGTGCTGATCACGATGGCCGCATTTCCCAGGGGCGAAGTATATCAGTACACTGTTCAAGTGGGCGACGAATGGCGTCAGGAAAGCCTGGTTGCGCCGTTCGATTATCCCCTCTACAAGTCGGCGGAAGAGTTGGCGGAGGAGCGCGAAGCCGTCCGACGGGGTTCGCCCCCGTATTTCCGCGAGATCTTGAATGCGCAGGAGATGATGGCGGCGAATCGCGACACGGTCGCGCAGCAGCTCGAGCGCGTATTTCAGGCTTATGAGAGCTACAAACTAGCCCAGTTGCGAGGCCGGTCCGACCAAGCGCGTCGCGACTCGCTGTTGTACCTCGAACGTCGCCGTGAGGCGCGTCTTAAAGCAACTCCCGAGCAATGGCAGCTGCTCGTCAATTCGTACGCGGATCGTGTGCCCGAACTCCCGCAGAGTTCTCGAGAGCCGCCCACCGAGGCCCGTCTCGACGAGTTGCTGCTCGGACAAGCCTGGGAGCTGGGCACGCAACTCCTGAACATCGGGGTCCTGGACGTCCCGCTGGACAGCGTACGAGCCGAACAGGTCTACACGCGCAATCAGGTAGACCTCAGCGAACGCGTGAGAAACAAGGCCAATCTGTACGGCCTGAACGAGGCATATACGTTCGCGCAGCGCCAGTTTCAACAGACGTACGAGGATCAACCGGAGCTGGCCAACCTCGGAACCGCCTTCTTCCGGGCCATCTTCACGCCGTCACTCGCCTACATGCGCGGCGAAACCATTCGCGAATGGCAGCGGCTCGAAGGACGAATATCGGTTACCCGAGGTAAGGTCAGTGAAGGCGACGTAATCGTCGAGAAAGGGCAGGAAATCACCGATGAGGTCAAGCGCCGGCTCACCTCGCTCGAGCAGGCCCGTCGTGATGCAGGTGGAGACGACATCCTATGGCGTGTGCTGTTGGGTCAGTTTCTCATCACGCTGGCCACGTATTTCATCTTCTTCCTTTATCTGTATCTGCTGCGCCGCTCTATATTCGACGACAATCGGAAAATCATGCTGCTTGCAATTCTATTTGCGGGCATCATCGGACTCTACGCCGTCGCGATCCGCGTCGAAACGCTCGCGATGTACGTCGTGCCCGTCGCCATCGCGCCGGTCCTGTTCACCGTCATGTTCGACTCTCGGGTCGGACTCTTCGGGGCGTTGACGCTCGCGCTCATCGGCGGGCTATTGCTGAATTACGACTTCGAATTCACGTTCGCGACGCTTTTCGCGACGACGCTCGGCGTTTTCAGTGTCCGGGACATCCGGAACAGGGGTCAGTTTTTCTTTAGTGCGGCGCTCGTGTTCCTGGGATACCTGGCCGTCATCGGCGCCACCGCCATTTACTTCGGGGTTCCGACGGATCGATTCCTGTCCGATCTCCTGCTCGTCGCCATCAACTCCTTTCTGTTGATCATGGCATACCCGCTGTTATGGGTCTTTGAGCGGGCTTTCGACATCACGACGGACATAAGCCTGCTTGAGCTTTCCGACACGAATCGGCCCCTGCTGAAGGAATTGTCGCTGCGGGCACCGGGTACGTTCAATCACTCGCTTCAAGTCGCCAATCTCGCGGAAGCGGCCGCAGATGCCGTGGGGGCGAACGCGCTGCTGACGCGCGTGGGGGCCTTGTATCACGACATCGGAAAGATGTTGAAGCCCGAATATTTCGTCGAGAACCAGCGTCCGGGCGCGAACCCGCATAACCAGTTAAAACCTCGGATGAGCGCCCTCATCATTGCCAGCCACGTCAAGGAAGGGCTCGAGATGGGGCGGCAGTACAACCTACCTCAGCGAGTACTCGACTTCATTCCCATGCATCACGGGACGACGCGCATCGAGTTTTTCTACCGAAAAGCCCTCGATCAACGCGATGAAGGAGATCCCGAAATTATGGAATCGGAGTTTCGATATCCCGGTCCGCGGCCTAATTCGAAGGAAACCGGCATTCTGATGCTCGCCGACTCGGTCGAGGCGGCGAGCCGCAGCCTCTCGGATCCGACGCATAAGCGGCTCGAAACGCTGATCGACATGATTTTCAAAGCGCGCATCGAGGACGGTCAACTCGACAAGACGGATCTGACCTTCAGGGACCTCACGCAAATCAGGGAGACGTTTCTTTCGATGCTCCTCGGAATCTACCACGTACGCGTGAAGTATCCGGGGCAGGACGAAGAGTCCGGTGCCTCCGATCGAGGCCTCCCGATGCCGCCGCCCGAGGCGCCCATCATGACCGCGTCTTCGGACGAGACGATGAGCCGAATCCAAGACAAAGGTGTTCTCGGCACGATGGAACAAGGGGTAAGCTCCGAGGCGGTCGCGGGCATTGATGACCTGGAGGAGACGAATCAAGCGATCGGCTTGCTGGACGACGACTCGGTAGACGCCGCATCCGAGCAGCGCGACGATGAGGCGGCACCGAATCCCAGCGACGAGGAAATAGACAATAGAGCAAGGAACAGCGGCGTCGGAAGCGGCCGGGAGGATGGCGATGATAGGACGCCTGATGTGGAGAACGTCGATCAACGCGCTCCGGACCTTCCTGACGAAGAGACCGACAAAGGCATGCCGACTTCTCGTGAATCTAAGTCCGAGACTGGTGACGGCGCGTCGACCGAGGCGGAAGTCGAGCGGAAAGAAGACGACGGCCGTTAGAAGGTCCCCGGATCGACAGCCGGCCATGCCCTTCGCAGGGCGCGTTACGCCGGAACGATCTGCCGGATAGCCGACAGCGATTCTCTGCTCACGACGTAAGTCAGGGCGACGTGCCGATCTGTCGCTCGCAGATGCCCGAGCAGCCGGCGACGACAGGGGGCGGTGTAGAGAACCAGATCGGTGTGATCTACCAGGTCCTCGATGTGCCCCGCACTCCGATCGACCGAAGCGGCGAGCATTTGCCCGGAAAACGATGTGAGCCGTCGCAGTTCCGTCGTGAGCGGTCGAATGGCATCGGCGTACCGCGTTACGATGCCGAGCGTTTCGTCGTCCAACAATTTGGCGACGGGTTCGAGGGCATCCGGATCAACGTACGTCACGATGCCGACCACGTCCGCCCGAGGCAGAACGGCGAGCGCGTCCTTCATGTGGGCGTGCGGAGTGAACACGAAATCGGCGTCCTGATGACGGGAGAGCTCGTCGAGCGTGGACGCGATCACGGCCTGCTGCAGATTCTGCTGGATCTGGCTCGCACAGAGATCGGCCATCTCTTGATACGGCAAGGCCGCGACGAGTTTCTGAGAAGGTCCGGAAGCCTCGAGAAGCGTCGTCTGCTCCTGGAACACGTATTCGACCTCAGACTCGGAAAGGCCCAGTCCCATCAGCCGGTGCAACGTTTCCTGCACGACAGCCGCTCCCCGCTCCATTCGCTCGCTTTTATCGAGAGGCAGCCGCTCGCGCACGACGAACCCCATTCCCGGACGGGATTCCAGAATTCCCTCCTGCTCGAGGTCCTGGTAGGCCTTTCGCACCGTATGAAAGGAAACGTCGAGTTGGTCGGCGAGACGTCGTGTCGAGGGGAGGGTCTCGGCTAGCTTGTAGACACCGCTCGCGATCTGGAAGCGTATCTGCTCCCGAAGTTGGTCCTGGACGGACTTCGACGAGGTGCGGTCTATCGTGATCATTTCACGTCCGCGTTATGAGACGGGTCCCGACGCCCTCGGGCGATTCAATTCAGCCGGCGGAATCACTCCTGCGAGTTCTCCAGGAGGCGCTCGATGATGTCGACCGGACTTACCCCGTCGGCCTCGGCATTGAAGTTCGCCACGATACGGTGACGTAGCACCGGCACGGCCATGCGGCGGACGTCCTCAATGAGCGGCGTAAGGCGCCGATCGAGTACCGCGAGCACTTTCGCGCCGAGAATCAGATACTGAGACGCCCGCGGACCGCCGCCGTAGCTCAGATAATTCGATACGAAATCCGGCGTCCCGTCCCGATTCGGTCGCGTACGTCCTACCAGGCGGACGGCGTATTCGATCACGTTGTCGGCGACGGGTATCTGGCGGATGAACGCTTGGTAATCCAGAAGCTCCTCGGCGCGCATGACCGCGTGGACGTCCGCGTGACGTGCACTCGTCGTACTCCGCACGACGTCGACCTCCTGCTGGAACTCCGGATAATCCAGCCAGAGATTAAGCATGAAACGGTCGAGCTGCGCCTCAGGGAGAGGGTACGTGCCTTCCTGCTCGATCGGATTCTGGGTTGCGAGGACGAAAAACGGCTCGCCGAGAAGGTGCGACTGCCCCGCCGCCGTGACGTGGTGTTCTTGCATGGCCTCGAGCAGCGCCGCTTGCGTCTTCGGAGGCGTCCGGTTGATCTCGTCGGCAAGGACGACGTTCGCGAAAATCGGGCCGCGCACGAACTTGAAGGCGCGCCGTCCGGTCGTGGCGTCTTCTTCGATAATCTCCGTGCCCGTGATGTCGCTCGGCATCAGGTCGGGCGTGAACTGAATGCGGCTAAACTTCAGTTCTGTCGCCCGGGCCAGGGTTCGAATGAGAAGGGTCTTGGCCAGTCCGGGTACGCCGATGAGGAGGACGTGGCCACGTGAAAGCAAACAGACGAAGACCTGTTCGATAATCTCATTCTGCCCTATGATGATTTTTCCGACCTCCGCGCACAGACGTTGGTACGCGTCGTGTAGGGAATCCAGAATCTCGGGCTCCGATGACGAATAGGACTGGGTCTGTTGCATGGAATGGTGAGCTGATGCAGAGGGTCGAACGAGTCGAGAAATCTCAGGCCTCCTGATGATCGGAGAGGGATCCGCCGATCAAATGTCGGGGCGCACTGTGCAGCTGAGATCGCAACGACGCATCCTGCTATCGCCGGGCGACGGAGAGGCTCTCGGCCTTGCCCCGAAATTCGACGTAGACGTCCTCGCGAAGCTGATTCAGCCACTCCTGCATGCGGCGCTGCCGCTTGTCCTGTAGCGCGTATTGTTCGATGCGCTCGTAGTCGGTGCTGAGCGACACGCGATGGGCGGGCGTACGCCGGTGCAGGCGCACGATATGATACGCCTGTCGATTGTTTTCGAGCTCCACGCGCGAGGGTTTGCTGATCTCACCTGCCTCGAGCGTGTCTATCACTTCTCGCCACAGCGGTCCGAGAGATTCAAGGACCAATTCACGCTCGCCCGCCTGCGGGTCCACGACGCGTCCGCCCAGTCGGGCCGAACGTTCTTCTCGCGAATGGCGCTTCGCCATGAGTTCGAACGGCATGCCGTGCACGATGATGGAATCTCGCACGGTGTCCAGAAACCGTATCGTCTCCTGAGGATCGATCCGACTATCGTCGATGCTGATGAGGACGTGGTTGAAATCGACGTTCTCGCCACGCCGTTCATTGACGCGAAGGATATGAATGCCAAAGGGAGATTCGAACGGTTGTGATATCTCACCGATTGGAAGGCGCGAGGCCACTGCCGCAAACTCCGGTACGAGATCGCTCAGATTGGTGTCCTCGATCCGGCCGCCCCGCGAGGCCGATCCCGGATCGTCCGAAAAGGCTCGGGCCATTTCTTCGATCGTAGCGTCGCTGGTGACGATGGAGTCTCGAATGGCCGTGATGATCTCCCGTGCGTCTTGCCTGGCTTCCTCTGTAACGGCGGGAAAGCGAACGATGTGAGACAGTCGGGCGAGGTCCGGAAGCATCGGGAGCGAGTCCGTTGGAAACTGATTGAACCACTCTTTCACCTCGCTCGGGGTGATTCGAATTTCCTGCATCTTGCGCTGCTGAACCTGTTCCGCCAACAATTGATCTCGAAAGTCTCCGCGCAATTCCGATCGTATGCGCACGAGGCTCTTTCCGTAGATTTCCTCAAGGCGCGCCTGGCCGCCGACCTGACGCACCATTTGGTCGATGCGACTGTCGAGCGCCTGCGTCACCTGGTCGTCCGTCACGCTGATGGTGGTGTCGCGCTTCGCGACGACGGTCATCACGTGCTGATTGATCATCTGGTCGAGAGCGTCCATCCAAACGTCTTCAGAGTACCTGATGTCCGGTTGCTGCCGGAGGGCGTTTGCTACCATGGCGTCCACTTCGGACTTGAGGATGATTTCGTTGCCGACGAGGGCGACGATTTCATCTACGACGCGGGAACTCTGAGCCGCGGCAGTGTGGACGACGAGGAAGAGCGCAGCCGACGCGACGAACGCAAGCCATCGCGTAGAGCGGTGCGAAGAACGAAAAGAAGGCATCAAAAGGCGTCGATTTGCATGAGGACGGACGCACGGAGGGTATTTCCGCGCGAGGCGCGTGCCGCGCGCGCGGTCACTGAGCCGTTCGGATCGGCGCGTACGTGACGGCGCCATCGAGGTAACGGGCGTCGTCGGCCCTTATTGTTCGCGTCAGCGAACCTCGAGATCCTCACGTGCGAGGGCCTCGTTTCTGAGCCGTTGAACCTGACGTGCATACAACTGTTTCCTGCCCTGGATGACGAGGCGACGCACCAGCTCGTCCTCGATCCAGGCCGGTTCGGGCACGGATCGTGCCGGAATTCGCTCAACGAGTTGCATGACGTGGAACGTACCGTCCGTCTCGACGACGGGAGCGATCTGGCCTACGAGTAATCCTGACATGGCCTCCCGTAGCGGCCGCCGGTCGAGGAAGAGCCGACTCTCAGGGAAGTAGGTCGACGAAACGTCATCCGAAAGGGCGCGATCGGAGGAATGCTGCTCGATCGCGATCGTCCAGATCGAGTCGCGGCCCTCAGGGGGGGCTTGCTGGAGCAACTCTCGAGCGGCTTCGGCATGCGCTCGACTCGAGGCACGCAGGTAGCGAACGCGAGCAAAACTCTCGCGCAGTCGGAGCTGCTCCTTGTTGTTCTCGAAATACGCCTGCAATTCGGACGTGGTGGGAGTAACCGGGTTCTCTTCGTAGAGCTGCGTGACGAGGGCGTTCACGAGAACGGCGCGTTCGCTCTCCTCCAGAGCGCGTCGCACTTCGGGGTTCTGCCGGAGCCCCCGACGTTGCGCTTCCTGGTGAAGAAGCTCGGTCGTGACCCATTGTTCAACGATCTGCTGGCGCGCATCGACGGAATCCTGCGCGATCGGAGTACTGCGAATCGCACGGTCGACCTCGTCCCGGAGGAGATGCCGATCCCCGACGCGAGCTACGTAATCGGGTGGAACGTCCTCCTTTTCACAACCCGCCAGAAGGACGACCAGGCATACGGCCGTCAGAAGCCGGATCCCGTATCGTGGCCGATTCCGCTTCATTCCCCTGTGGCGACCCCACTCGCACGACTGCTCACGTTCTGAGAAGTGAAGGCGTTGACGAGACGCGAAGGATAGGTCCGTGCGCCGTATTCGGCACGAAGCTTCTCGATCAGCCGATCCTCGACGATCGTCTGGTAGTCGCTGACGACCTGCGTACGGGCTTCGTCGAACGTTTTCTGCCTTGACGTCTCCACACCGTCGTTCACGAGCAGCATGTACGCACCGCGGAAATTGATGGACTTGGTTCGCTCGCCCGGCTCGAGGTCGAGGGCCTGGTCGTACACCGATTTGGTCGGTTCGGACACCAGCATCGTGTCGATGCTGACCGTATTGAGGGTATCGTCACGAAACGAGGCTTCGACGTCGGCAACGCTCGCGCCCGAGTCGAGCAGCCGGCCGATACCCGTCAGCACCGAATCGGATGTGCTGCGGAGACTGATGATGCGCGTTCGGTCCGGCCACCAATACTCGTCTCTGTGGACGTCGTAGTATCGTTCGAGCGCGGACGTGTCCCGTTCCGCCGCCGTCCATACCGAATCTTCCATGAACTGGAAGAGGACGAGACCGTCCCGGAACTCGTCCATGATTCGCGCAAATTCGCCATCACGACGTTCGAGCTCAGCCGCTTCGAACTCGATGGCCTTCTCCGTGACGAAGACGGTCAAGAGGCTCGCAAGACGACGCTCTGTGCCGCCCGATCGGTCCAATCGCTCGGCGCCGACGTATTCCGAAACGTCCGCAAGCGTGTACGTAGAATCACCAATGACCAGAATCGGATGATCGGCGGCGTCGTCGGGAAAATCCGATCCGGCAATCCTGGGAAAAACGGAATCGGGCGGAACGCTCTCGAACGTGCTCAGGACGAACGCCGTGTCGATGATGGCGGCTCGTTCTCTCACGACGCGACGGGCAAGCGCTTCCTCCGCCGCCTGCTTGCGGGGAAGTCGAGACGCCAGATTCTTCAACTCGTCGTAGGCGTCGTCGAAGGACTTTCGCTCGCGGACGTCCGTCCACGTGACCAGGTGGTAGCCGTAGGGCGTTTGCACGACGTCGGATACGCCTCCAATCTCCGGGATCCCGAACGCAGCCTCTTTGAACTTCGGAGGCAGGTTCGCATCAAAACCGATGAAGCCGAGGTCGCCGCCGCGAGGCTTGGACTGCCCGTCAATCGAATACTCCTCGGCGAGATCGGCGAACGACTCACCTGCGCTGATCCTCTGCGCAAGACCCCGCATCGTCGCCATCGTTTGGGCCGAGTCCTCAGGCGTAGGATTTGGACGCATCATGATGTGCGCGAGGCGTCGATCAGGTACGGCGTCTCGCCGATCGTGCACCTGAAGAACATGGAATCCGAACCTCGTTCGAAAGATCGGTGAAACGTCACCGACCGGCGTTTCATACGCATAGGTCTCGAAAGGCTCGATCATCCGTCCGGCCGTGAAGTAGCCTAGCCGGCCGCGGTAGCCGACGCCATCGGCACGAGCACTGGCCGAAGGATCCTCGGAGTTGCGCTGGGCGAGATCGCCGAAGTCGACCCCCTGCAAAGCCGAATCGCGAATCGCCTCCAAGCGCTCAAAGGCGGCAAGGGAGTCTTGGGGAGAGGCCGACGGCTCAAGCCGAACGAGGATGTGACTTACGTCGACCAGTACTTTCTGCCGCTCGTAGAGTTGGCGCACGATCGGATCGATGACTTCCTGCTCGAGGAGGTAGGGCCGCGCCAGATTCGCCTGGTACGTCTTGATCTCGTCGACGACCTCAGGTGAGGTCGGGATGCCGGCGGCGGTCGCGGCCTCCACTTTCAAACGGAAATTCACGTAGCGTTCGAGGAAATCCTGATATTCTGCAAGCGAATCGTCGGCTGCGGCATCTCGCGAACCGACGGTGCGCACGTAGCGGGACTCGAATTCATCCAGGGTCAAAATCTCGTCGCCGAACACCGCCACGACGTTCGGGTCCGAAGCACCGGGCGGCGCCGAGACTCGGCTCGCCGAGCCACATCCACCCGAGGATGCAAGCATGAGGACTAGAACGAATACACCGAGAAGACGGGTTACGAAGATGCAGTTCATTACGCGACGTGAAATCGAAGAATGTAAATGAGATGGGGAGACGCAGGATGCGGCGTCGACGCCCGTTGACGCTCAGGGAAATTCACAGTTCCCCCATATGAGACGATCATCACAAGCACGACACGCTGCTCATGGCTGAACCGCTCTCACAGAACGTCCGCGTTCGCTTTGCACCGAGTCCGACGGGAAGGCTCCATATCGGAGGCCTTCGTACCGCCCTCTACAATTACCTGCTCGCACGCGGGCAGGGTGGAACGTTCGTCGTGCGTATCGAAGACACCGATCGCGAGCGGTTCGTAGAGGATGCCGAAGAAGACATTCTCGAGGCGTTGGAGTGGACGGGCCTCGTGTATGACGAAGGACCTCGCCTCGGGGGGCCTTTCGAGCCGTATTACCAGTCCGAGCGACGCGCCGTGTACGAACGTTACGCTCGGCAGCTCGTGGAAAGCGGCCACGCATACTACGCCTTCGACACGGTCGGTGACCTCGAGCGGATGCGCACACGCTTCTCGAGGGAAGGCGATCCGGTAGCGAAATATGACGGGGCTACCCGACTCGAAATGCAGAACTCGCTCACCCTCTCCGCGGAGGAAGTGCGACGCCGTTTGGGTGCCGGTGAGGAGTACGTCATCCGCATGAAAGTGTCATCGGGCGAGACGCTTGGTTTCCGCGACTTGATCCGTGGCGACGTGTCGTTCGATTCCCGTACGCTCGACGACCAGGTCTTGGTCAAATCGGATGGAATGCCGACGTATCACCTCGCGAACGTGGTCGACGATCATCTCATGCGCATCACGCACGTCGTTCGAGGTGAAGAATGGCTGCCGTCTACACCCAAGCATCTCCTACTGTATCGATTTTTCGGTTGGAAGGCCCCGGAATTCGCCCACTTACCTCTCTTACTAAGCCCGAGCGGGGGTAAGCTCTCGAAGCGAAGCGCCGATGATCTCGGGATCCCCGTAAACGTCCGCCAGTACCGCGAATCCGGATATGAACCGGAGGCGCTCATCAATTTCCTGGCGTTTCTCGGCTGGAATCCCGGCACGGAGCAGGAACTCTTCCGCCTTGACGAGCTCGTCGAGGCATTCAGCGTCGATCGTATCGGATCGAGCGGCGTGCAGCTCGACCTCGACAAGCTCAAATGGTACAACGAGCAATACGTTCGGAGCTTCTCGCTCGTCGAGCTGCTGCGCCGCGCCCAGCCGTATTTTGCGGCGAGAGGTCTGCAACCGGAGGATGAACGTCTCATTCAGGTGGCGGGGCTCATGCAGGAGCGGATTTCGTTCGCGAAAGATCTCGCGGAGACCTGTACGTACTTCTTCGACGATCCGACGGAGTATGACGAGAGCGGGGTCAAAAAACGCTGGAAAGAGGATTCGGCCGAGCTGCTTACCGATTATGCGAGGCGACTCGAGGGACTGGATGACTTCGGTGCGAAATCGGCCGAAGACGAATTGCGAACCCTTGCCGACGAGCGCGGCGTCGGCGCCGGACGCATCATTCATCCCGCACGACTTGCCCTAAGCGGTGTTGCGTTCGGGCCTAGTCTGTTTCACATGATGGAAGTGCTCGGCAGGGAAACGTGCCTACGGCGCATGAAACGAGCCGTCGAGACCTTGGGATGACCGAACCCCTACGGCGACCGGGTGCGGCGGCGGTACGCAATGACGGCCTCGGCTGCTTCCGAGGCGCTTTTCCTTCCCGTCACGACGTCGTTCTCCAATTCCCGTACCCGCGAGCCAAGCTCGGTGTCGCCGAAGAATTCTTCTCTCAATAACCGGTCGAGCGTCTGGCGGAACCACTGACGCGCCTGTTCATGCCGGCGCGAGTCGAAGTGGCCCGAGGCGCGCGTGACGCGTTCGAATTCCCGAACCGTCTCCCAGATCTGCTCGAGACCCTCGCCTGTTTTCGCCGAGCACACGTGAACAGGAGGCTGCCATCCGGACGACGCCGGCGGAAACAGCCCAAGCGCATTCCGAATCTGGAGTTGAGCACGCCGCGCTGCAGGTACGTTCTCGTCGTCGGATTTCGTGACGGCCACCGCGTTGGCCAGCTCGAAAATGCCTCGCTTCATGCCCTGCAACTCGTCTCCTGCACCGGCAAGTGCGAGCAAAAGGCAAAAATCCACCATCGTGTGGACGATGACGTCCGCCTGGCCGACGCCGACCGTTTCAACGAAGACCGTGTCGAAGCCGGCGGCTTCTACGAGAACGATGGTCTCTCTCGTCCGCTGCGCTATGCCGCCGGTCGCCGATCCGCTCGGGGAAGGCCGCACGAAGGCGTTCGCCTCTGCCGCAAGGCCCGGCATCCGAGTCTTGTCTCCCAGAATGCTTCCCCGCGACAGGGAGCTCGTCGGATCCACGGCCAGCACCGCGACGTTTCGCCCTTCGCCGACCAGCCGGCGGCCGAACGCCTCAATGAAGGTGCTCTTTCCAACGCCGGGGGGACCGGTAACCGCCACTCGAATGGATCGCCCGGAGTGGGGAAGGCACGCCGACACGAGTTGATCGGCAGGCTCTCGGTCCTCCGCCCGCGTGCTCTCGACGAGCGTGACGGCTCGTGCGAGCGCGACCCGGTCACCCGAGCGAAGGCGGTCGAGGAGATGGTCTGGATTGGCCGGGCGCAAGAGCGAGGAAAGGAGAGCGAGGAGAGGAGGGGTGATCAGGGGGGCGTCAGCTTGTCTAAGATGCGGTCTGCCGCTTCGGAAATCACCGTTCCCGGACCGAAAACGTCCGCGACGCCCGCGGATCTGAGAACGTCGTCGTCCTTTTGCGGGACGATGCCACCGACAATGACGAGAATGTCGCCGCGTCCGTATCGATCCAACTCCGCCATCACGCGCGGAACGAGCGTCGTGTGTCCCGCCGCGAGGCTCGAGATGCCGAGTACGTGGACGTCGTTCTCGACCGCCTGACGCGCGACCTCTTCGGGCGTCTGAAAAAGAGGACCGACGTCGACGTCGAACCCGAGGTCGGCGAAGGAAGTTGCGATGACCTTGGCACCGCGATCGTGCCCGTCCTGACCGACTTTCGCCACGAGAATGCGCGGCCGCCGCCCCTCCCTGGCCGCGAATTCGTCCGTCCGGCGCCGAGTCTCCTCGAACTTTACGTCGGATCCCATCTCCCGCGCATAAGCGCCGGAGGCTGTACGCTGTTCCGGCACGTACCGACCAAATGCCTTTTCCATGGCCGACGAAATCTCGCCAAGGGTCGCCCTGCGGCGCGCGGCCTCCACCGCAAGGGCCAGCAAATTTCCTTCTCCCGTCCGTGCTCCGCTCGTGAGCGCCTCGAGCGCCTGCCGCACGGCGTCCCCGTCCCGCGTGCGTCGTAGGGCCGCAAGGCGCTCCAATTGCGTCCGACGAACGGCCTCCGCGTCGATTTCGAGCGTTTCGATCTGGCTCCGGTCGTCCACGCGAAATCGATTCACGCCGACGACGACCTCCGTTCCCGCATCGATGCGCGCCTGCTTGCGAGCCGCCGCTTCGTCGATGCGCATGGAGGGAATGCCGGCCTCGATGGCCTTCGTCATCCCGCCCACTTCCTCGATTTCCTGTATTAGAGTCCAGGCCGTGTGCACGAGCTGGTGGGTCAGCGATTCTACGTAATACGACCCACCCCACGGATCGACTACCTTCGTGACGTCGGTCTCTGCCTGCAGATAAATCTGCGTGTTCCGAGCAATACGAGCGGAAAAGTCGGAGGGCAGCGCAAGCGCCTCGTCGAGTGCATTGGTGTGAAGAGACTGAGTGTGTCCGAGCACGGCCGCAAGGGCCTCGATACACGTACGGGAGACGTTGTTGAACGGATCCGCATTGGTCAGACTCCAGCCGGAGGTCTGGCAGTGCGCGCGCAGCGCCATCGATTTTGGATTCTTCGGATCGAATGCCTTTACGAGTTTTGCCCAGAGCAGACGAGCGGCCCGCATTTTGGCGATCTCGACGAAGTGATCCATTCCGATCGCCCAGAAGAACGAGATGCGCGGCGCGAAGTCGTCCACGCTGAGACCGGCTGCCAGACCCGTTCGGAGGTACTCGAGCCCGTCGGCCAGCGTGTAGGCGAGTTCTAGATCAGCCGAGGCACCGGCCTCCTGCATGTGGTAGCCGCTCACGGACACGGAATTGAACCTCGGCATGTGTTCGGCCACGAAGGCGAAGACGTCGCCCACGATCCGCATCGATGGAGCAGGAGGGTAGATGAAGGTATTGCGTACCATGAATTCCTTCAGCACGTCGTTCTGAATCGTGCCGCTCAACGCCGAACGATCCACCCCCTGCTCCTCCGCGGCGACGACGTAGAATGCCATCACCGGGATGACGGCGCCATTCATCGTCATAGAAACGGACGTTTCGGACAGGGGAATTCCGTCGAAGAGGATTTTCATGTCCTCGACGCTGTCGATGGCCACGCCGGCCTTCCCCACGTCCCCGAGGACGCGCTCGTGGTCCGAGTCGTAGCCCCGGTGCGTCGCGAGGTCGAATGCGACCGATAGGCCCTTCTGTCCGGCCGCCAGACTGCGCCGATAGAAGGCATTCGACTCTTCCGCCGTCGAAAATCCGGCGTATTGCCGAATCGTCCACGGCCGCAGGGCATACATCGCGCTGTAGGGTCCTCGAAGAAAAGGGGGGAGACCGGCCGCGTAATCGAGGTGTTCGAATCCGTCCACGTCGTCTCGATCGAAGGCGCACTTGATCCGAAGGCCGTCTTTTTCGACTTCGCGCCTCGCGCCAGGCGACAGCCGAAGCCGCCGCGGCTGGTAGTCGATGTCGCCGAAACGCGGTCTCATGGCCGCACCTCCTCGGGCTGCAAATAAATGCCGAACTGCTGCTGGAGCCGGCTCAGTGCCTCAACCAGATTCGTGTCGCTGCCAATGGCAAAGTCGTACATACGGTCGTCAAGATCATCTAAGACCTTATTAGAAGCTACAATACCGACTAGTGGAAAATAACTTGACCTCTTCCGTTCATGCGACACTTTATTAAGAACGTTATTCAAATCGGCATCGGACGTGCAGAATACGACGGCATCCGGACGGCTATCCTGTGCGGCCGCGAGCACCTCTTCGACGGTATCGGTTCCGTCCGAAGTCTGCGTTCGGAAGCCGGCGCACTCCAGGAAATTCGCCGCGAAGTGGGCCTTCCGCCGCCGCGCGGACGGATCACCGAGGAGCGCCAATAGGATCCGAGGCGTGCGGCCGCTGCGCTCGGTTCGCAGCCGAATTGCTTCGATGGCCTCCGCATCACGACCGAGCCGAAGCGTGCTCCCGAGTCGTGGCCCCTCCAGAAGCGACTCCATCACCGTAATGGGCTCGCCGGCCGCCAGCATGGCGCTCAACTCGTCAAATCCACCCGAAAAGCGTTCATGGCGCGGTGGCGGCAGCCTCGTCGTATCCGCTGCTCGTACGAGATCGCCGTTTCGGCGTTCGGAAGGGTCCGGATACAGATTCGAACCGATCAGGACGCGTCGGCGCTCCGCGAACGCGTTCGACCGCGCGGATTGCGCGTCCTCCAGCTTCGTCTGCACGTAGCCCGACTCGATCGCTTTCAGCAAGCCGCTCCGAACCTCGACGTCCTGAAAGAGCTGCCAGGCGCGGCGAGCGATCGCATCCGTCAATACCTCGACGTAATAGCTTCCCGCGCCGGGATCGACGACGCGGTCCATGCCTGCCTCGTGGCGGAGTAAATGACCAACGTTTCGGGCCATTCGGTACGAGAACTCGTCGAATCGGCCTGACGCCTCGTCAAACGGACGTACGGACACGACGTCGCAGCCTCCCGTGACGGCCGACGCCGCGGCGGTGGTCGCGCGCAGCATGTTGGTATGTGGATCGTAAAGCGTGAGCGACCGCATCGACGTCTCGCCGTGAATGGGAGGAAGGGAGGCTGCTTCCCCTGGAAGGAAGGCGTCAATCAGCTGTGCGCACGTCAATCTCAACGCTCGCAGCTTGGCGATCTCGACGAAGTAGGACGTGGCAACCGGCATGGCGACGAAAACGTGCCGGACGACGTCCCGCACGAGCAATCCCCTCTCGATCAAGTGTTCGAAGAGCTCAGCCGCTGAGGCGAGCACAAAGGCGATCTCTTGAACCGGCGTGGCGCCGGCTTCGTGGAACGTCACGGCACCGATTTGCAGCACTCGTCCGTGGGGGAATCGCCTCGTTGCGATCTCGACCATGTCGGCGGCGAGATCGAGCGCACCGTCCATCCGGCGACCGCTCCGCGCCATTGCTGCGATCGGATCGAATGCGACGGTAAAAGCGACGTCGCTCGCCCCTGCTCGATCCCCTACACAGTTAAGGAACAGCGCCAACAGCGAAGGGCTGTACTCTTCGGCGTCGAGATGCACGCGTACCTTGTCGAGAGGAAGGCCGGCGGCGAACGCCTCGAACGCGTCCCGGCCGATTAACGGGACGCCCGTGCACCTCTGGTCTCGGACGCGCAGCGATATGCCGAGTATGTCGACTTCTCCCTCGAGAGCGGCCGCGACGTGCTCCCGCGCTTGCTCAATATCGGGCGTCGCTACGTCCTGGCGAACGAGGAACGTGGCCGGCATCGCCACGTCGGGAAGGCGGTCGTCGCGCATGGGTTCAAGGGCCTCGAGGTCCTCCATCCGATAATATGGGCGGACGGTGATGCCGTCGGGCAGGTGCCAGAGCAGCCTATCTGCGTAATCGTCCCCACGCAAATCCCGGCGGATGTGCTCCTCCCATTCTTCCGTCGTGACGGGCGGGAACTCGCTAAAAAACGGTGTCTTGCTCATGTCGAAGCTTCGTCGTGCTTTCGCCGTCGAAGATGCGGTTCTGCGCCCGGACTACGGCGCTCGCAACCCGAGTGCGAGCCGTCCTTCATGCGCGGTGCTCGAGTCGCACACTTCTGTCAGGCGGCAAGTCGGCCGCGTCAAGCTCCCGGCAGCGTCGAACCAGGTCGAAAACGGCGATTCCATAGGCTACGGATACGTTGAGCGACTGCTTCGCACCGAACTGGGGAATTTCGATGGCGACGTCCGCCATGTCGATCAACGTGTCGCTCACACCGTGAACCTCGTTGCCGATGATCAAACAGAGCGGAAAATGGACGGTCTCAAGCTCGGATGCGAACGTCGGTTCACTCGTAATTTCGAGGACGCCGATCGTGTGGCCCTCCGTCCTCAGCCGCTCGACGATTGTCGTCGGATCGGCTTCATAGGACCAGCGCACGGTGTCCTGCGCCCCCAGTGCCGTTCTGTGAACGCCCGGATTGTCCGGCGTCCCGGTAATCCCCGTCAGATAGAGACGTTCGATGAAGGCGGCGTCGGACGTCCTGAAGATCGATCCGACGTTGTGAATCGATCGCACGTTGTCAAGAACGACCGAGATGGGATGCTTCGGTAACAATTCCACCTCGCCAGGATCAGGTCGAGGGATTTCTTCGTGCCTTAGCTTGCGCATTCAGATTTCGAATCTCAGTAGGTCAACGTGCACATGAAGACGGCATACCGGGCGATCCTCGTAACGCTCCTCGTCATCGTCCCTTCCGTTGCGATGCAAGGTTGCCAGACGCTGCGAGAAATCGCGGCACTCCGGCTCGTCGACTTTGCGATTGACAACGTGACGGACGCCCGGTTGGCCGGGGTTGAGATCCAACGAATTCGATCGTACGAAGATCTCTCGGCCACGGACGTTTTCCGTCTCGGGCGGGCCGTGGCCAATCAGGAGCTTCCTTTTCAGTTTCGTCTCAATATAGCGGCTCGGAATCCGGAGGAGAACCAGGTCCAGGCACGTCTTGTCAGGATGGCATGGGCGCTGTTCCTCGAAGACAGGGAGACGATCAGCGGAGTCATAGATCAGGATTACGTGCTCCCGCCGGGGCTGACGACGACCATCCCGTTGACGATCGAGGTAGACCTCGTGGATTTTTTTGATCGAAATTTGGAAGATCTCGTCGAATTGGCATTGGCCGTATCCGGTCAAGGCGGTGAACCGAAGAACGTCGCCCTGCGGGCCACGCCGACGATCGACACGCCCATTGGGGCGATGGAATATCCGCAACCCATCACGATCGTAAGCAGGGACGTCGGTGAGCGACGGGTGACCTCCGAATCGGAACGCGGTCCCTAGACGGTGTCACGGAACCGATACTACGGCCAGTGATTCGTTTTCACGAACACTACTCTGAGCGTTCGTTGATCGAGGACGGGCCATTCGCTACTCTGCCACGCTCGGTTCGACGCGAAGCGGCAGCATCAATCAGTTCGTGATCATAGCAATTGACGGCCCGGCCGGTTCAGGTAAGAGTACGACGGCACGGATCGTAGCCGATCGACTCAATTACCTGTATCTCGATACCGGAGCCATGTACCGTGCCGTCGCGTTGGCCTTTATTCGAAGCGACGTCGCACCGACCGCCGAGATGGCCGAACGCGTTCTTCCGTCCGTTCGCATCAATTTCAAACGCGTGGGGGACCGCCTCCGCGTCGTACTCAACGACGAGGACGTGACGGACGTGATTCGCCGGCCCGACGTTACGGAGCTTTCAAGCAGGGTGGCCGCGCTCGCTCCGGTGCGGGAGAAAATGGTGGAGGAACAGCGTCGCATCGCAAACCTTTACGAACGCGAGGGCGGCGGCGTGGTCCTCGACGGTCGTGATATCGGCACCGTGGTCTTCCCGGATGCCGACGTGAAAGTCTTCATCACGGCGACGGACCGCGTTCGAGCTCGGAGGCGATACGAGGAGCTCGCCAGGAGCAATGAGGACGTCACATACGATGACGTACTCGAAGACGTTCGTAGTCGCGACGAGCGAGACGTCAAGCGCGAAGTGGCCCCGTTGCGAAAGGCGAATGATGCGATCGAGATCGATACGAGCGGATTGAACGTCGAGGAGCAGGTCGCCGTCGTAATTCGAGCGGTGATGGAACGCGACAAGCCGTCCGCCGTATAGCACAGTTCGTCAAAAAACGGCCTCCGGGATGCTCCCGGCATCACCCTTCGCCGCGGGCCGTTCACTTATTTGTTCCATTTGAAGAAGCGTTCGCTTGACGTTGGAAGGGTCGTTGGGTGGGCACTTTGTTAACCAGAGGGCGACGCGGTCCTGATTTCAAACAGCCGTAAGATTATGGTGGCTGCGCGTCCGGAGAAATTTATGGCTGAAGACCAGCAGAAAACGAAGCAGACC
>CAZMXY010000045.1:0-20773 GCA_964570345.1 uncultured Rhodothermales bacterium
AGCATGTTGATGAGCATCCCGCCCGTGATGGTCGACGTCGGACCCGTGCGCCACTCCATCCCATCGAGCTCGAGCACGCAGTCCCCCGGCGGGCATTGGTTGTCGAGCACGACGTCGGCCACGTCGATGAGCTTCTTGCCCGATGAATGCGCGGGCGGCGACTGCTCGCAGTGATCGCGCGACACGACGGCGATCACCGGAAGCGAGCGCGCCTTTGCGCCTATCGCCATCTCGACGATCAGCGGCCGGATGCCGCTGGTGGATATCACGATGAACGCGTCGTGCGGGCCGAACCTGAAGCTCTTCAAGATCTCCTCGGCATAGCCTTCGTACTTCTCCAGGTATAGTGGTCCGCGCAGTCCGTTCGTGCCGACGATGGAGGCGTGGTGCGAGACGGCGTCCTCCACGAGCGCGAAGAACCCGACGAACCCGCCCTGGCGCGGCGTCATCTCCTCACACATCATGCGCGAGTGGCCGGCGCCGAAGAGGAACACGAGCCCTCCCTTCGCGATCCGTTCGGCGCAGATCTCGGCCGCCTCCTCGACGTGCGGAATCTGCGTCTCGCGCAGGCGTTCGAGTAGCGACGTCGTTTGCTCGTAATACTCCCGTGCAGCTCCCATGGACGGCTAAAAGTCGTGGTTCTTGTGGATGAAGACTCGGTCAGGCGGGTTTCCTGGACCAGGACAGCCAGTACGCTTCGATCTCTTCGAGGCTCTTCCCCTTCGTCTCCGGCAGGACCTTCCACGCCAGATAGATCGCGGGAGCGCTGAAGAGCGCGAACAGCCAGAACGTGCCGCTCGGCTGCAGCGTTTCCAGAAGCCACGGCACCATCTGGCCGACGATGGCCGTACCCGTCCAGAGCGTGAGCGTGGCCACCGACATTGCCCGCCCCCGCACTCTCGTCGGGTACATCTCGGACAACAGCACCCAGATCACCGGTCCGAAGGAGAATGCAAAGCACGCGATGAAGAGAAGGATGAATACCAGAAGCCAGGGCCCTTCGGTGACGTCGAACCGGAACAGCAGGCCGATGACGACGAGCGATACCAGGATGCCCGACACGCCGACGATGAGCAGCGGACGCCGCCCCAGTCGGTCGATCTTCCAGATGGCGAGGAACGTAAAGACGACGTTGACGATGCCGATCACCACCTGCCCGCCGAGGGCGTCGCTGAGCGCGAAGCCCGCTTCCTCCAAAATCCTCGGTCCGTAATAGATGATGGCGTTGATCCCGCAGAGTTGCGTCAGAATCGCCAGCGTGGCGCCGAGGAGGAGGGCGAAGCGGATCCCCGGCTGCACCAACAGCCGGCGCCACGATTCCGGCTCGTGTGCGATGGTGGCCCGGATCTCCTCGATCTGCCGATCGGCGGCCGACGCCTCACCGACGCGCGACAGGATCTGCCGGGCGTCCCGCTCGCGCCCGCGCGTGACCAGCCAGCGAGGACTCTCGGGCACGATGAAGAGAAGGCCGAGGAAGAGCAGCGCCGGAATCGTCTCGGTGCCGAGCATCCCGCGCCAAACCTCCTCGACGAAGACGAAATGGAGGATCCCGCCGCCCTCCGAGGTCGCCGTTTCCGCAACGTGCAGCAGTCCGGCGTTGACGAAATACGAGCACAGAATACCGACGGTGATGGCGAGCTGGTAGAGGGCGACCATCCGTCCGCGCACCCGCGCGGGCGAGATCTCCGAGATGTAGAGCGGGGACAGCATCGAGGCCACGCCCACGCCGATGCCGCCGATCAGGCGATAGACCACGAGCGACGTCTGTCCGCCGGACAGCGCACAACCGACGGCCGAGACGGTGAAGAGGGCCGCGGCGAACAACAGCACGCGCCGGCGTCCGAAACGATCGCTGAGAAAGCCGGCGACCGACACGCCGGCCAGGCATCCGACCAGCGCCGAGCTGACGTACCACCCCTCCGTCACCGTGTCGAGCGCGAACTTGTCCTTGACGAATCCGATCGTGCCCGAGATGACGGCCGTGTCGTAGCCGAACAGAAAGCCGCCGAGCGAGGCAACGACCACGATGCCGAGAAGATAGCGGCTTTCAGGCGAGAGGGTCACGTCGGCGCCATCAGGAGGGGAATACGCTAAAGTACTAGGTGTCGGGCGTCCCATGGACGACCGGAAAATAGGCAAGGTCCAGTTCAGTCACACACACCCTCGTCACCTATCAAGCCATTCCGGATCCCGCAAACGTACGTCTCGATTCCCATCGCCTGGAAAGCCGCCACTTTGGCGGCAAGGGCACGATTCGCTGCAGACGGGTCCGGAGCGTAGGCAACCTGGATGTGGTTGCTCTTGTGTCGGGCCATCATCTGATCGCGGGAAACGCCGTAGGTGACGGCGTGCATGATGGGCCACTGCGGCGTGGTGGCTTCCCAGCGGCGCTCGGTTTCCTCTTCGGGGAGCGCGGCGACCTTTGCGCGGCCGACATCGGCCTTAAGACAGTCATCTTCGACGAAGATCCGGCTCCATACGATCTCGCCGGGTTTGCTCACGCCCTTGACCGTGCCGCCGCCGAGACGAAAGTACATCGACGGCTGCCGCTCGCTGACGGTGCCGCCATACCCGTCTACGAAATGGCTCGGCGGGGCTGCACCCGAGATCTCCAGAACCCAGACATAATCGCCGTTGTACGCCTGGCCCCAGCGTATATCGTGGAGCGTCGTCTCCGGATCGTAGCCGAGCGCATTCCAGATTCGGTGCGTGACAAGAGCATCTAGACCCGCGCATTCGTCGACTTCGTTGAAGTGCGGCAGCGCCGAGCCCGCGTAGAGTTCACGCCGGCCGTCACGGCTGCACACCGGCGGACGCTCCGTATTGTTCAAAAGCCCCTCAGCCAGATCAGACGCCGGAAGCAGATCTTTGAGGCCGAGCTGGTACTGAATGCCGATCGTATCGCAGCCGAAATCGTCAGCAATACGGAGAGCGGCAATGTAGGTCTTGAGCTGCCAGAGGATCTGCTCGTCGGTGAGATCGGTCTTCGGATCCGATCCCGTCATGAAGCGCATACCTCTAGTCTCGAGCCAATCCCGACAAGCCTTCGCATCGTCATCCGAGGCTCGTGTAGCCTCGTAATAAAGGGCACTCTGGCTGAGTCGCTCCTTAAATACGCCTGTCGCTTGCAGCAGATGATCGGGAATGATGGCGTTGTACATGCCCATACACCCCTCATCGAAGACGCCCATAATTGCTTTCTTTAGCCGAAGGCGGGCGGCCAATCGCTCGCCCACTCGACGAGCCTCATCGGGTAGTGTCAGATCGGCCGCAGCATGGACGTGACTCAGATCGTGATCGATGGTACCCCCATCCAGCCACGACCGCAGTCCGCTCTTGAATTTGTCGTCGGTGAAATCATCGCTCCAGAGCGTGCTGTACGGCACGCCGGCCTTCGTCAAACAGCCGTTCATGTTAAGCATCCCTACGAGGCCCGGCCACTCCCCGCTCCAGTTGGCGACGGTCAGGATCGGGCCGCGGTGCGTCGTGAGTCCGTGCAGCACATGATGCGAATACTGCCACGCGGCGAACGCGACGACGAGGGGGCGATCGGGATCTATGTTGCGGAACACATCCATTCCGTGGCGCTGGCTATCAATGAAGCCGTGGCCTTTTTTTTCGTCAACCTCGTGGCCGCGTTCCAGACGGCACCCCGCGTCCACGAAGGCGCGGGTGACGGCGACCTCGACTTCCTGCTGGGCTGGCCAGCAACTGCGGTTCGCCGAAAGTCGTAAGTCGCCGCTGGCGACAAGGGTGGCGGTTTTCGATTCCATAGTTACTTAGGAAATGGTGTAGATACTTTCGGTCATTGGGGCAGCCGGTCCGGGTCGATGATCAGGTGCCGGATGCGTTCTCTCTTCCAGGTGTAGGTGACGTGCAGCAGCCCGTCTTCGGCCTGGATGACGGCGGGGTATGAGTATTCACCCGGCCCTTCCTCGAGAATGAGCGGATCGCTCCAGGTGGCTCCGTCATTGTCGGAGACGGCGATGTGAATAGGACTGCGCCCTTTCTCGGTGTGATTGTATACGAGTGCGACGCGGCCGTCGCTAAGCCGGACGGCATCGAAGCCACTGTTTGGATTGGGGAGTGCGGTTGGGATGGCGGGGGTCCATGTGCGGCCGCCGTCGACGGAGCGGGACGAGCAAATGCGTCCGATCCGGCCTGTCGACCTCATGAGCGCATGCACGACGCCGTCGTCTGATTGCCAGAGCGTCGGCTGGATGACGCCGAACGGTTCGTCGAGAACGGCAATCGGACCCTGCTTTGTCCACGTATCTCCCCCATCCTCGCTTCGCTCCATCCAGACGGTCCACGCTCGATACGGTGCGTCCGCCGGGGTATCATGGTCGTAGCCCGCCTCAAACGAGGTGCCGGCAAGAATGCCGCCGCCGGAGAGGCGTATCGGCTTCGACCGGATCGGTCCCGTCAGGCCGGCCGGCATGTAGGTCGTCGCGCCCCAGGTGCGACCGCCGTCGTCCGAAATGCGATAAGCACCTATCCATTCGCGCGGACTCGGTCCAATTTTGAAGTACAGCCACGTTCGCCCATCATGGTGAAAGAGGACGGGATTCCAGGTTGGAATATTCGGGTAGTCAGTGACGGCTTCGGGCTCCGACCAATCGGTGCCCGACGCCGTTCGGGAAACCCAGATCTCGACGTCGTCGGCGCCCTCGTTCGTGCCCCCGAACCAGGACGCCACCAGCTCTCCATCAGGCGTCTCGACGATCGTCGAAGCGTGGCAGCTGGGAAAGGGAGCCTCGTCGTAGATGAATGTCCGCGTGAGAATGAAGTCTGCTTGCTGTGCAGGACGACCCTGTGCCATCGCATCCCCCCTTTCACCGTCGGCACGGGCCAGAAGGCCGATAAAAATGATGATGAGACATCGAATCATGATTTGAGTGTCCTTCACGTCGCAGCGATCTCCTTGACGCCGGCCTTCATCATTTCGCGATAGGCTTGTTGATCCTCATACATTTTCAGGAATACGCGGTGTTTGGCGTCATGAAAGGCCTTGACGTCCCCACCGACCGGACGAATGACGCTGCCCTGGGTCGTCATCTCGCGCATCGCTTCAGGGATCGTTGGATAGGCGCCGGCGGCAACAGCACCCAGCATCGCGCTGCCCAACAAGACGGCTTCCGGCTCGCTCGGCAGCACCACGTCGCACCTCGTCACATCCGCATGCGCCTGAAGAAAGACGGGATTTTTTGCACCGCCTCCGCACGTCAGAATGGATTCGATTCGGTAACCCGAATCGTTCAATTTGTCGATGATATGGCGCGTACCCTGTGCGATCGCCTGGATGGTGGCGAGGTACAGGCGCGCCAGACTCTCCACGTCGTCGGACAGTGACAGGCCTGAGATCATTCCCCTCAGCGTCGCATCCGCGCGCGGCGACCGATTTCCGTGGAAGTACGGCAGCACGTGAAGGTAAGTGGTGAGCCTGGTCGGATTGTCACCGCCACTGCGGGCCACGACATCGTTAAGTAGTTCGTAGACAGTGCGGCCCGACGCGGCGGCGTCTTGTTTCAGGTCTTCTCCACGCGAGTGCGAGAAGATCACGTGGTCGATAAGCGAGCCTGTGGCGGACTGCCCCCCTTCGTTGAGCCAGAGCCCGGGTACCATAGCAGAGTAGTAAGGCCCCCAGACGCCCTCGATAAAACGCGGCTCTCGTGAGACGGTCATGTGACAGGAAGACGTGCCGCCGATGAGCGCCAACCGCCGATTAAAGATATCAGAGCTTGATTGCGCCTCCTCTTCGCCCGCGAGGCCCAGCATGCCTACGCCGCCCGCGTGCGCATCAATGATCGAGATGCCGACCGCCGTCCCAGGCTCCAAACCCAGATCCCGAGCCGCTGCGAGAGTGAGGCCACTCCCGATGGCCTCGCCCATCGGTCGGATGCGCGTCCCGATCCGGCCATATTCTTCATCCACGAACTCGTGCAAGCCTATTGACTTCCAGAAGTCCGCCGACCAACCGGCGCCGGAAGACTGATTCGAGTCGAGATGGCTGAGATACGTCCACTTGCACGTCGTCGTGCACCGCGAGCGCGAGGCGTCGCCCGTTGCACGGTAGGTCAGGTAATCCGGCAAGTCGAAGAAATGCCCGGCACGATCCCAACTCCTCGGAAGGTGCCGTTTCATCCACATAAGCTTCGGTGGCTGCATCTCCGGCGATATGCGTCCTCCTACATAGCGAAGGACGTCATGTCCGCCTTCATTGATCGCGTCCGCCTCCGCTTTGGCGCGGTGATCCATCCAGACGATGACATTCCGACGGTTGCGGCCGGACGGGCTCACGGTGACGGGAGTACCTTGTCCATCGACGACAACCAGCGAGCATGTTGCGTCGAAGCCGATGCCCTGTACGTCTGTCGAAGCAGCGCCGGCCTCGTCGAGCGCTTGGCGTACGGCGTAGCAGCATGCGCGCCAAATATCCTCGGAGGATTGCTCCACGACATCCGATCCGGACTTCCATAACTGGATCGGATGCTGCGCCATGCCGAGTCGTATTCCGCGCGCGTCAAATACGCCGGCGCGGGCACTACCGGTGCCCACGTCGATCCCGAGATATAGCGGAGACTGATCCATTTTACTTATTACGTACGCGGCCGGTAGGCTACGTTTGTGTCGAGCGAGGCATTGCGTCTACCGCCGGTAGGTTTTTGTCGAACCACTGCGCATAGTCTTCGCGCAGGCGTCCGACCTCGACCTCGCGGTCTGGTGAGAGCGGCCACGGCAGTGGACCGTTGTAAAGGCCGCGCACGTCGCAGGCGACGCGGATGCTCCACGGGAACGGAAGGCGGCCGACGAGCGCGACCAGCTCGTCCAGCAGCCCCATGCATCGCCGCGCCTCGTCCTTTTCCCCTGCGCAGTGGTGCCGGTATACCGCCGTTAGCACCTCTGGAGCACAACTGGCAATGCCGGAGATACCCCCATCCCATCCTGCCTCGAGCGCATCGAGAAGGACCCCGTCCGATCCGCAGAGCAGCGTGTCGGATTCATCGCGTTCGGCGGCGAGTCGTCCGAGGGCGGCGCGGTCGCCGCTGCTGTCTTTGAGGCCCACGATGTTCGGCTCCGTCCGGAGCAGCTCGAGCGTGGTGTCCGGATCGAGCGGATTCGTAAAGGCCGCGAGGTTGTAGAGCAGGCACGGGGCGTCGAGCGTTTGAGCAACCTCCCTGACGTACTCCGCCAGGTCTTGCTGCTCGTAGTGAAAGAAGTACGGCATCGGGAGCAGCAGTCTACAGCTTCCGTGCTCCAGTGCATGCCGGCCGAGCTCGAGCACGCCGCGGACGGTGGGCGCGCCGATGGCCGCCACGAACGGTACCCGTCCGCCGAGATTACGGGCGCCCGTCTCGATAATCGCCTTGCGCTGCTCCAGGCTGAAATGCGGGTACTCCGCCGTGCCCCCTCCCAGACACACGCCATCCACACCCCGTTCCAGCACGAAATCAAGCAGACGCATGAGGCCTTCCGCGTCCGGCCGGCCACGCTCATCTACAGGCGTGATGAGCGCGGCGAAGAGGCCGGTCAGGCGGTCGATGCTATTTGATGGCAAAGTCATCTTTTTTATCGGTGATCGCTCGCGGCCGCAGCAGACGTCGGCTTCGGCAGACGCGCGTCGGCCTCGTCCAGGTAAGCATCCAGGGCGTGTCCGAGCTCAGCCACGCGCTTCGGATCCGACCCGCTCAGGTCGTGCTGCTCTTCGAGATCGGTCCGAAGGTCGTAGAGCTCGTCGCGTTCGCTTTCATAAAAGCGAATCAGCTTGAAGCGCCCCTCGCGGATCGCCGAATGAGGCTCGACAAAGGGCACAGTGGAGTCGTTTGTCCCCACGGTCCGGAGCGCGCCGGCCTCCGGCGTTTCAGGATGATAGTAGGGGAAGTGCCAGACCATCTGCCGGTCTCGAAACTCCTCAGGTGCTTCGCCGCGCAGAATCGGCATCAGGCTACGGCCGTCAATTGGTACGGTCGGATCAAGCGAAACGCCGGCGATCTCCGCGAAGGTCGGCAAGAGGTCCGTTCCGTTAATAGACAAGTCTGATCGAGCGCCGGGCACGACCACGCCCGGCCACCGTACGAGCATTGGAACGCGGATGCCGCCCTCGTAGAGCGTCCACTTGTGGCCTCGCAGAGGCGCATGTTCGGTGTATCGCGGATCCCCTCCATTGTCGGACATGAACACGACGACCGTCTCCTCGGCGAGGCCGGTTCGGTCCAGCGCATCGAGGAGCCGCCCGACGTGGTGATCGACGATGTCTACGAACGCGGCGTACTCCGCGTGCCGGAGCGGCTCGCCGTCGCGCAGTCGCGCGGCGTATTTTTCCGTCAACCATTCGGCCTGCGTGCGCACCGGCGTGTGCGCGTAGAAATGGCTCACCTGCAGGAAAAACGGACCTCCCTCGACATTCTCTTCGAGAAAACGGATGGCACGGTTCGTCATGCTGTCGTCCGGATATTGACCTTTCTCGAACGAATCGGCCGGACGCATCGCCATCTCGTCGTAGGTGTGGCCCCCGAAGTCTTCGACGGCCACGTCGAATCCCTGTTGGCGTGGTCCGTGCGTCGGGCTCCAGCCGATGTAGCGCTCGTGATGGGCGCTGACGTGCCACTTCCCGAAAAAGCCGGACGTGTAATTCGCCGCCTTCAGTGCTTCCGGGATCGTGATCTCCGAGAGGGGAAGGTTCAGTGTGAAGGGCGGCGGCCGCAACGGCAGATCCGTCAGCTTCTGTTTCGAATCGACGTACTTGGTCACGAATTCGAAATTGAGCCGGGCCGGCGACTTTCCGGTAAGAATGCCGGCGCGGCTGGCCGAGCAGATCGGCGCCGGCGCGTATGCGTGCGTAAACGAGAGTCCCTCGCCGGCCAGGCGATCGAGATTCGGCGTCTCCGCCAGCCGTGCGTCGTGGTAACCGACGTCCTTCCAGCCGATGTCGTCGACCAGAATGAACACCATGTTCGGCGGCTCGGCGGCCTCTACTTCCTTCCGGATTTCTTCGACCGACAGCCGTTTCGCGGCGGGCGAAAACTGGTCGCTCAGGATCAGTGCGAGCCGGTCGATCACCTCGGCCTGACCGGGCTGCTCCGCCACGTTTCGCATCTCGAGAGGATCGACGGTGTGATCGTAGAGCTCCCGGGCTATGATCCCACGGTCTTCAAGGCTCCGCCACTCCGTGTAGCGGTAACGGTTCGTCCGCATCGAAAATCCCATCGCCGTCGGATTCCGATCGCTGTAGGCCGGCGCCGGATGTTGCGTGAATGCGACCTGTTTGACGGCCGAATCAGGATCATCAAGCAGTGGCCGTAAGCTCACTCCCTCCAGGTGCGAGGGAGCGGGAAGATCCGTCAGGTCGGCCAGAGTCGGATAGATGTCCAGAAACTCGACGAGCGACTCGGTCGTGCTTCCCGGAGCTGCCTGATCTGGCGCAGCGATGATCAACGGGGAGCGGGAATCGAGCTCGAAGTTTGTGCGCTTGGACCAGAGACCCTGCTCGCCCAAGTGGTAGCCGTGGTCGGACCAGAACACGACGACGGTGTTGTCCGCGATTCCCAGACTGTCGAGGGCATGCATCACCTTTCCGACCTGCGCATCGAGGTAGCTTATGGCCGCGTAGTAACCGTGACGCAGGGTGATCTTCTCGGCATCCGTCGGTTCCCCTCCCTCTCGATCGGTGTATTCGCGAAAGATCTCCTGGCTTTCATGCATCGCGACGTCGGGGACGCCCGCCGGCGGGTCCGGATAAGGCGCCGAACCAATTTCCTCGCGGTCGTAGAGGTCCCAGTACTGCTTGGGCGCATTGAATGGAGCGTGCGGCTTCCAAAAGCCGACCCCCAGGAAGAATGGTTCGTCCTGGAGCCTTCGCAGCGCTTCCACTGCCAGGTCGGCGATGCGCCCGTCGAAGTAGGCATCGTCCGGCACGTCGCGCATCATCGTACGGGGCACGCCGGCCAGCTCAGGCGGGAGGGGTCCATCGACCACGGCCGAGTCGGAGCCGTGCGTGGCGTAATGCATGACCTGCGGCACGCTCCACGACAGCGAGTCGCCCCTCCATTCCGGCTGAGCCCAGTTGTGGTACATCTTACCGATACCCTCGGCATGGTAGCCATGACGCATAAAGAGCTCCGGCAGCGTCACGACATCGGGATGGGTCTCCCGGAAGTGGGTGTGCAGATCGGTCACGCCGAGGCGGTCCGGCCGGAGCCCCGTCATGATCGACGCACGCGACGGATTGCAGAGCGCCTGCTGGACGTATGCTCTCTCGAAGACTGTCCCCCGCTCAGCAAGCCGGTCGATGTTGGGCGTCTGCACAAAGGGATGCCCGTAGGCGCCGACGTCTGCCCGCATGTCGTCCACGGCGATGAAGAGGACGTTGGGACGCTTACGGCCCTCATCGTTCGTACGCGTCCATTCATTGCGTCCGGGATATCCGTCTCCGGATGAGCCCACCACGCCCGTGCGGGGATCAATCGCTTCGCGAAGTGGATCGCCGACCTCGTCCATCTTCGCGAGTATCATTTCATGCAGGCGTTTCTCAGCGGCTTGAACCTCGGGAGAAGGGTCATCAATCAGGTTATGCTGCTCTTCCGGATCGACAGCGAGATGATAGAGCTCATGCCGGTCCGGATTGAGAAAGTCGCGCACAAGCTTCCACTCGGGCGTGCGATATGCCCGCATGTAGGCCTGCGCATACTGGATCATGCTGTACTCGGCGTAGAGGTCGTTGTCCCAGCCGTCGACCTCCTCGCCCTTGAGCAGCGGCACGATGCTCCTCCCGCGCACGGTGACACCGTGAGGCATCGCTGCGCCGGCCATCTCCGTCAGGGTGGGGTACCAATCCAGATTTGAAACGGTCTCGCTGATAACGGTACCCGGTTCGACAACACCGGGCCACCGAACAATCGCCGGCACTCGAAGCGAGTTATCGTAGAGGTTGGGGCGATACTTGCCAGGGATATTCTCCGTGTCAGGCGGCTGATTGCGGGTAATCCAGATGCCGTTGCCTTTGTGCTCGATGCCGTTGTGGCCCATGTTGTATCCATGGTCCGAGGTAAACGCCACTATCGTATTCTCCCGAATGCCCAACCTATCTAACGTGGCCAGCACGCGGCCGACGTTGCGGTCGATGCCGGCAATGCTGGCCAGGTATTCCTTCATGCGCTGCTTCACGCGATCGACGTCGAGGTCGGGGTACTCCGGATTCGGTATCTCCGGCTCGAGCTCCGCAAACGGTTCCCAGTCCTCGTCCGCAACCGGGAGCCATGGACCATGGGGTGCTCGATAGTTCAGATTGAGGAGAAACGGCCCCTCGGCATTCCGCTCGATAAATTCTATGCCGCGATTCGTCAAGACGTCTGTCGTCAATCCCTCAAACGTGCGTACCTCGCCATCCTCTTCAAGTTTGGGGGCGTCGGGGGACGTGCCGCCGCCGGTTAGCCCCATGAAGAAGTCGAACCCGTGGTTTGTAGGATGGTATTTCTTGTCGTCGTCGTTCGTCCAATCGCCGATGTGCCACTTTCCGACCAGCCCGGTACGATAGCCTGCTTTCGCGAGGATCTCAGCGAAGGTCAGCGTCGCAGGCGGGAGTCCGATATCCTCTTCCGAATCGTACAGCGTGTGCCCCGGCTGGGCAATGAAGTCGAGGACGTTGAATTCGCTTGCGTAGCGGCTCGTCATGAGTGCTGCCCGAGCCGGACTGCAGACGGGCGTCGTCACAAAGGCATTGGCGAGATAGGCGCCCTCGTCGGCGAGTCGGTCCAGGTTCGGCGTGTGCGCCTGCTCGTTCCCGGACGCGCCGAGCGTCCACTGGGCCTGGTCGTCGGTATAGATGAAGACGATATTGGGTGGCTGGGAACGATTTGACTCGGCCGTTGGCGCCACGTCGTGGAACGCCGGCGTCGTCACCACCGCGGAATCTCCTGGACGCGCAGAATGCCCCGCTGAGCCGATGCTACACGTAAGAATCCCGGCGATGCAGATCAGCCTCACGACCGCATTGTGGGCGGTCGATTGAACGTCATTGATATGTGGCGGTCGGTGCATGACCGTTTGGCAAGAGTTGTGTTTGCGGCTCGGTCGTCAGGTTCGTTCCACGAAGACGGGGCGCTCGTCTACAGGCTCACCTTCGTCCGGCGGCGAGCGCCGGCGGCGAATCTGGGTCAATAGAAATCCAGTCAGGAAAATGGCGGACGTTCCGAACACGATTGTCAAAAAACTATGGACGCCGGCGGCGAGCGGGAATATCTCGGGAAGGCTCAGCCACAGGATGACCAGAACCCCCACGATGACGGCGGCGACGGCCTCCGCATTCCGTGTACGCCGGCTGACGTAGCCGAGCAGAAACAGGCCGAGCATTCCGCCGCTGAAAATCGAAGCGAGCTTCCACCAGGCGTCCAGAACGCTCTCGACGCTGATCATGGCGAGCGCGATGCCTATGCCCGCCAATCCGAGAAGGAGCGTCGTTCCGTAAAGCACCGTCATGCCCGCCCGCTCACTCGCATCTCGGTTGAAATATCGCCGGTAGAAATCCTCCAGTACGATGGTCGCCGAGCTGTTGAGACTCGTGGAGATGGTGCTCATGGCGGCGGCAAAAATGGACGCTACGAGGATTCCTGTGAGGCCCACCGGCAAGGCGGAGACGATGAAGTAGGGAAACACGTGATCGCTCGCTCCGGCCTGCTGAAGGTCGGTCGGAAGCAGGTCGGGCGCTGCCTGGTAGTAGGCGAATAACGCCGTTCCGATAAAGAAGAAAATGGCCGAAACGGGGACGTAGAGGAGCCCCCCAAACCACGCGGCGATTCGTGCCTGCCGATCGTCGCGCGCCGTGATGAAGCGCTGAATAAAGCCCTGATCGATGCCGAAATTCTGCAGGTTGATGAACAGGCCGTAAATAAGAACCACCCAGAACGTCGACTCGGATAGGCTGGAGCCGAAGCTGCCGAGGCTGAACTTGTCCATCGTCGCGGCGATGTCGAAGACCTGCCCCGCACCTTCCGGCATCCGCAGTGGAATGATGATAGCGCACAATACGGCGCCGACCGTAAGCACGAGTCCCTGGATCGTATCGTTCCAGATAACCGCCTCAATGCCCCCCAGCATCGTGTAGATTACGACGGAAAGGCCGGCCACGACAATTATCAGGCGAACGTCCCAGCCGAGCAGCACCGACAGAGGAAGCGCCATAAGGAACATGACTGAGCCCATGCGGGCAAGCTGCGTCAGTAGATAAAAGGTGCTCGCGTAGGCCCTCGCCCAGGGACCGAATCGCTGCTCCAGAAACGAATAGGCTGAAATCTCGCCCAGGTTGCGATAGAGGGGAACGAAGTACTTGACGGCTATCCAGGTCGCCACCGGAAGCGACAGGCTGAACACGTAGGCGTTCCAGTCCGCCTGATAGGCCTTTCCGGGTATGGCCAGAAAGCTGATGCTGCTTACGTAGGTGGCGAAAATCGACATGCCACACGCCCATCCGGGCATCGACCGAAGCGCAACGGTAAAAGCCTCCGTATTGCGACTGCGGCGGATGAACCACGATCCGAAGAGGATCGTGCCGGCCAGGTAGAGGACAAAGATCGCCAGGTCAATGCCTGAAATGGTACTCACGCGCTCGTCGATAGTGGATCGTTATGGGCGCCGATCGCATAGATGCCGCACTGTGCGGCAGTTACTGTTGGTTCTCGAGATAGTAGAAGTGGCCGTCCTCCGCGCCAACGAGCAGGTCCGGTACGCCATCGCCGTTCCAGTCGACCATCGTCGGATTCGTCGTGTGCCCCGCCAGCCTGCGCTCAGCGACCGGTCCCTCATGGCGGTACACGACATTTCCGTCCTCCACCCCTTCATTTCGGAAGAGGTTGACGTTTGTGCTGTTGACGAGCAGATCCAGATCGCCGTCTTGATCCCAATCCGCAAACACGAACTTGCGGCGGCCGCTTCGGCCGTGTTTTTCTGCATTGAGTCGGAGCGGTCCCGATTCCTCGTTGACGGCCTCGTTTCTGCGCTGGTATTCCGAGGCGTCAGCGCCGTGGAAGATGCGGCGCGGCGGACGCAGGAGCAGCTCGCCGTCGCGCTCAAACCGCTGGAACAGGCTTAAATAGCCTTCATGGTCCAGCATGACCAGGTCGGTAAGACCGTCTTCGTTCCAGTCGATCGCATACGGCGTCGTCCGCCACTGCGTCGTGAGAGTGCCTTCCTCCGGGTCCCACCAGTTCCATTCCGGCTTCTGCGGTTCGCCGTCCCACGCTACCCGCACGGGCTGGGCCGCAGCCAGCTCCGGGGCGCCTTCCTCGCCGACGTTCCGATACCATTCGACCTTGCCCCAGATCGAATTGATGACGATGTCTCGCAGACCGTCTCCGTCCCAGTCGGCCACCGATGGCACCGTGTAGCCCCACTTCGCCTCGGCCGGCCCCTGAATGGATCCACTATCGCCCGCCAGAACCAGGATCATTTCGCCGTCGGCCTCGAGCATCTTGGGCGGCGCCCACCGGGGCGGATAGCCGCCGTCCAGATTCTCAATGAAGGCTAGATGGCCGGCCGTGTTGCCCGTGATAATGTCTTCGTCGCCGTCATCGTCCCAATCGACGCCGACAGGCGTCGTGAGGACGCGAAACTTGAGATCGTCCGCCTTCTGCTTGAAGTATGCCGGTGATTTGAAGACAGGCATGTTGTCCTTTACTTTCCCGGTATTCTCGATGAACGCCACACGTCCATCCTCTTCACCCACAATCAGATCGACGTCGCCGTCCTGATCCCAGTCCACGGACACTGGAATTATCATCTCGAGATCCATGCGGATGATCCCCTCCTCATTGGCCAGAAATCGGCCGGAAGCGTACTCGGGCTGCTCGCGCGTCCCCGTATTTTCGAACCACGTCAATCGATCGAGAAACTCGCCGAAGACCAGATCCAGATCGCCGTCCCCGTCGAAATCGGCGATGTTCGGTGAAGGCGAGCCGTACACGTCAATCGGCTCTCCGCCGGCCTCGACAGGGCCCTGATTCACATATTCGCCATCCCTGTTCACGAACAGGTACGCCCAACCGCGCAATGGCCCATTCGTCCATTCCCCGGCGTCATTGTAGGCATTGTCCCATCCGTAATCGTCCCACGAGTCGAACCCGATCAAGACATCGAGATCCCCGTCGTTCTCGTAATCGACGAGCTTCCACTGATTGAACCGGTTCCGATCGATGTCCTTCGTCAGCGTATCCGCGGGGAACAGTGTCTCTATGTCTTCAGCAAGCGTTTCCCGGAAATTAATCAAGATCCCGCCGGGTTCGAGCACCACCGGTTCTCCATCCACAAAGGATACCTGCACGTTGCGAATGGCGTCGCCTATCCGAACGGCCGGCTCGAAGACCGGGAACGTCTCCCCGGATGTGTTCTCGAAGAAATAGAGGCCGGGAGACGGCGCATTGGTCGTAGAGACTAGCAGGTCCATGTCGCCGTCCCCGTCGAAGTCCATCGGCAGTGGGTGTGCCCAGAGGCCCGCGCCGAGATCGACGACCGCATCCGGGTTGTTGTACTTGACTCGCTCAAAATCGCCTTCTCCGAATGCTCCGTCGGTGGGATCGTCGTCAAGCTCAGCCACCGCGTTGCCCTCGCATCCCGAGAGCAGCAATACTGCCGCCAGAAGTACCGAGGTATACCTTGCCATTTCCATGGGATTCATTGATTAGTGATTCCGTACGTCGTAGCGCGGCGATTCAAAGTAGCGAGAGTGGTCGGGCGAGTGTTGAAGCGACGAGCGTGGAGGCGCGTCCAGTCTTGTACCGAAGACGATTCGAATGCGCAATACCCGTGCGGCGCTCACGATCCCACTAAGGGATTCCGACCATATCGAGACGCCGCTCACAGCGGTGAACCCGCTCGATCGCCACCGTTCATGCGCGGGGTGCACCCGCGCGAATGTCCACCGGCTCGATGACCGAACCTGCCTCCACGATTTGCTCGCTTCTCCCTCAATCAGCCCGAGTGAAGGATTTAATAGCCCGGGTTCTGTTCGAGTGCGGGATTAGCATCCAGCGCGAAGAGCGGGATCGGATGACGAACATGGTGCGCCTGCGCAGGCATTCCACGGTCCTGAGCTCGCTTGATGAACTCGCCGTGGCGAATGAGATCTTCTCTTCGTTTGCCCTCCCACCAGAACTCCCAGCCTCGTTCCATGAGGATGTGACCCCGGAGCTGCTCTTTCGATGAGAAATCGCCCACGGAGAGGTGGTCCAGCCCGGCCCGATTTCTGACCTGGTTAATCAGGTCGATGGATTCCTGGTTAGGGCCCTGCACCTCGTTCAGTGCCTCGGCCCTCGTCAAAAGGATGTCGGCGTACCGGATGTCGGGCACGTCATTGCCATAGGCGGGCCCCGCGAAATCGTCAGCAGGCCAGTATTTGAACGGACGCACGTTGTCAGCAGGGGGACGCAGGTCGATGAGTTCACCCCGGTCGTTGACGTACTCCTCGATCATCAACGAGGTACGCTCGTCAGCCTCCTCAAAGGAATGCCAGAAGTCGTCACGGACGCGGAGCATCGTGGCGAAATTTCTGCAGCCGTCACACCATTCCAATCCGGTCCGCGGATGACTTCTGAAGCCCGCCGGGTATGCATAGTTCATTATGCTGATGTTGGCTTCCCTGCCGAGATCAGCTTTCGCCGTACGTGCCCAGATGATCTCGCTATTACCCTCATTCGCCACCTGAAAGAGCCCAAAGTACTCCGGAAACAACTGGAACTTGCCAAGATCTATGATCTGCTTGGCCATGTCGGCGGCGTTCTGCCACTGCTTCGTGTTGAGGTACATCTTGGTTAGATACCCCATCGCCGCCTCCCTGTGCGCCCTGCCGTATGCTTTCTCTTGACCTCTTTGCGGCAATTCGTCTAGCGTCCCGAGCAGTTCCATCTCGATGAAATCGACATACTCCTCTTCGGAGGCTCTGGGCAATTCGAGTTCCTGTTCCGAGCTCGTTCGCAGCGGTACAGGCCCATAGTAGACGTACAATTTGTAGTACGCGACAGCTCGAATGAATCGGGCTTCTGCCTTGATCAGTTCTTTGTCCGAATCGTTGATACTTGCGTCGTCGATATTCTCCAGGATGATGTTTGCGTTTCGTACGGCGCGATAGGGGCCGCCCCATGTGGAGCTGTACAGGCTGCTCCCTACACCATCCAGGACCCAATCCTGGAAATTGGTCGCCCAGTTCGCGATCGCACCTGCGGTGACAAAGCCGATGTCGGTCATCGTCTCTTCAGCGGTCAGCTGATCAGCCGCAGTGTTACCTCCCATCAACGCGAGATTGGCGTGCGCGCCGTACAGGACAGCTTCGATCCCCTCAAGTGACTCGAACGTATTCTCTGCCGCCGTTTCCGAGAATACCTCGGGCTCAAGCAGCGACTCACCACAACCGGCGACGAGCAACGTAAGACCGACCAGGAAGGCGCCTAATATGGTCTTTCTGGAATTCATGTTGTCGACCTCTATTAAATGTCGGGTAAACGCTTTCATGACAGTTCCCTGTGTCTGACGGATCAGGACGTGCTAGAAGGCAAGGTTGACACCCATCGTGTACGTCCTGCTGGATGGATAGCCGTTCCAGTCGATGCGGAAGTTCGCCGATCCGTTGGGGTTGAGGGACGGATCGAATCCTTCGTAATCCGACAGCGTCCAGAGATTCTGACCCGTGAAATAGATTTCGGCGGAGCGTCCCAGTCCGCTCAGGAGGCGGGGCGGCAGCCGAAAGCTGACCGTGACGGTCTGCAGCTTCACGTACGACGCATCCACAACCGTCTTCGAATTCACGCCCTGCGCGTGCTGGTCCACGTTCAGGTAGGAGGGCTGGTCGTTGGTGGGGTTCTCGGGCGTCCAGCGCTCCAGGAAAGGATCGGCGAGCCGATTGATGCGGACGCCGGACCGGGGGAAGTAATTCTCCAGAAGGTTAGCGTTCAGCATATTCATGCCGTGTACGCCCTGGAAGAAGAAACGCAGCTGCACGGATTTGTAGCTGATCGTGTTACCCAACCCCCACATGAAGTCGGGAAATGAATCACCGAGATTCACGCGGTCGTCCCCGTCAATAATCCCGTCGTTGTTGACGTCGCGAAATTTGAAGTCACCTGGCTTGTTGTTGTTGGCGATGGACGAAAAGTCGTCGCCTTCCTGCCAGATGCCGGTGACCTCGTAACCGTAGAATGACCGGAGCGGTTGGCCGGGCGTAATGATGCTGACGCTGCCCGCGGCAACACCCACGCTTCCGGTAAGGATCTGCGGGATGCCACCGAGATCGGTGACCTCATTGCGCAAGGTCGATACGTTGCCATCCGTATTCCACGTGAAGTTATCCGTGCTCACGTTATAGGACGTGAGGGCCGCTTCGAAACCGGTATTCGTCATGCCACCGATGTTCACGAGTTTGCTACCGTATCCGGTGGATGTCGGCACCGGCAGGTTTAGCAGCATGTCGTACGTGTCTTTCTTGTACCACTCGAGCGCTCCGGACAATCGATCCGAAAGGATGCTGAAGTCCACGCCGACGTTAAACTGCTCCGTTGTCTCCCACTGCAAATCCGGATTCGCAATTCGCGTCGGATTGAGGCTGTTCGCGAACTCATCATCAAGGACGTAGCTCGTCCTGTTACCGGATCCGAAAGTGATCAGATACTGGTTGTTGCCGATTGCTTGATTTCCGGTCTTCCCCCAGCTGGCCCTGAGCTTCAGCATGCCGATTTTATCGCGGAGCGGTGCAAAGAAATTTTCTTCGTCGATCAGCCAGCCCACGGCTAGCGAAGGGAAGTACCCGAACTTGTTGCCGGGCCCGAAGCGGCTCGACCCGTCGATGCGGTATGAAGCCGTCAGTATGTATTTGTCATTGAATTTGTAGTTGGCGCGGCCGAGGTAAGACAGCAGCCTGTAGCTGTCCTTATCGCTGTTGGTTACCAGCGTAGTTCGGTCGGCCAGGCCGAAGTTCAGTGCGCCGGTCGCGTCCGTAATGAAATTGTGGCCTTGCATGCTGCTCGTTCGCTCGAGGAACTGCTGGGTCGTCACTCCGGCAAGCAGGGTGAAATCATGATCGGCAAGGCTCTTGTCGAAGGTTGTCGTACCCTCTACGAGGTAATTACCCTGCGTGCCCTCGTAAGCGGTAGCGACGCCTCCTAACGAGTTGCCGATTACCGTGGTCCTGTCTTTGTAAACGGTCTTATTTTCATTGTTTACATCGCCGCCTACGTTCACTTTGAATGACCACTCGGGTCGAACGTAGTATTCCGCATACACGGACCCGAAGGTGCGGTAGCGATCGCCGTTCATGTCGTTTCCGGTAATGATGGCATCCGGATTGTCGATGTCGAAAAGGTCCGTCACGAAATAATCGCCGGATTCCCCTCGTATGGGCGCCGTCGGATCCCACAGCTTTGCAGCATTGATGGCGCCACCGCGTAGATTTACGTCGAATCCATTGGGAACGAACCTGTCGTTTATATAGCTCGACGTGAAGCGGATGCCCGTATTGAGCCGGTCCGTGTTGTGCGTAAGATTGAAACGGACAGCGTAGCGATCGAATGAAGTGCGTCGTAGGAGCCCCTCCTGGCGCGTGCCGTTCAGGGAAACGAGATATGAGGTATTCGGATTTCCCCAGGAGAACGTCAGGTTGTGTTTCTGAAGAGGCGCGTTCTCGTTAAAGATCACGTCTTGCCAGTCCGTACCTTCCCCTGCGATCCCAGTGACGCGCTCGGACGGTTCTCCTCCTCCGGCGTCGATCAGCGCGTTGATGCCGTC
The DNA here is from genome assembly GCA_964570345.1 of uncultured Rhodothermales bacterium. GTDB lineage: Bacteria > Bacteroidota > Rhodothermia > Rhodothermales > VXPQ01 > CAZMXY01. The sequence continues at coordinate 19,759 of CAZMXY010000045.1, forward strand.
CATATACTGCTGCGGAGACAGCAGGTCCAATCGGTTGTGTACGTTCTGGATTCCCAGCTGGCCGTTGTATGACACTCTAAGATCTCCCTGCGTGCCGGATTTCGTCGTGACGAGCACCACGCCGTTCGCGCCTCTGGCGCCATAGATGGCGGTCGCAGACGCATCTTTAAGCACCTCGATGGACTCAATATCCTCAGGATTCAAGCCATTGAGCGGGTTTCTGGGAGATCGCGTCGAGGCGACCTGGTCGCCGGTTCCACCGATCAGAACGGAATTGTCGATAGGCAATCCGTCGATCACGTAGAGCGGTGCGCTCCCCGCATTGATGGAGCCCACGCCGCGTACGTCTATCGAGATGCCCCCACCAGGCTCGCCGCTATTTTGGACGACCTGAACGCCCGCAGCTTTGCCTTCGAGCATCTGGCTGACGGACGTGATGTTGCCCGATATCTCGAGGTCGTCGCCACTGATTCGCGACACCGATCCGGCGATGTCTCTCTCCGCCTGTGTGCCATAGCCGACGACTACGAGTTCTTCGCCGATTATCGTTTCTACGCGCATCTGAACGTTGATCGTCGTCCGCCCGCTGATCGGGACCTCCCGCCGCTGGTACCCGATGAAGGAGAAGATCAGGGTGTCCTGAAGCGACGACACGGCGAGCTCGTAGTTTCCGTCCATTCCAGTGGCCGCACCGGTGGCGGTACCCTTAACGATGATGTTGACGCCAGGCAGGGACTCATTGGAGCCGGCATCGGTGACGGTGCCCGACACGGTGGCGGCCTGGCCGAATGCAGAGGGCGCCTGACCGAAGAGCATCAGTATCGTGAGGAAGAAGGCCGCTCTCCTGCAGGCTTCGCCAAGCCTCGATTTCAGGTCCGTTCTGATAAGCGGTGTGTTCTCGCCCTTCATAATTAGCTTACCTGTTGATTTGGGGTGATTATTGACCGGAGCCTCGCCCTGGGCCACCGTCATGCGCCGTCGCAAGGGCTTGGTGGCTTGGACTCGCATCGCTTGT
>CAZMXY010000045.1:20873-24707 GCA_964570345.1 uncultured Rhodothermales bacterium
GCTGCGCCGGACTTCCCGAGGTCCAGAAGCACCATTGTTGACGTAGCTGAACGGGCCGGCGTGAGCCACATAACGGTTTCGCGTTACTTCAATCAGCCGGAGAAGCTGACTCCCGCCACTCGCGTGCGCGTAGAGGAAGCCGTCGAAGCACTGAACTACGTGCCGAACGCAGCCGCGCAGACGCTGGTCCGCGGTAACTCCAATCTCGTGGCGCTTATCGTCCCCGATATCACGAATACGTTTTTTACCACGCTCGCGCGCGGCGTCGAAGATGCCGCACGCGAAGAAGGGTACACGCTCATTCTCGGAAACACGGACGAAGACGAAGGGGAAGAGCGGGCCTATCTCGAGCTGCTGGCCGCGCATCGTGTACGCGGCGTCATTCTGGCTCCGACGACCGCGTCCGCCGACAACATAACCTGGATCCAAAAACGCCACATTCCAATCGTGTTGACGGACCGCGAGGTCCCGACCGTCAAGGCGGACGTCGTACGTGCCGATACACGGTGGGGAATGTATCGCCTGGTGCAGCACCTGGCCCGGAACGGGCACGCCAGAATTTCTTTCGTCGGTGGCAAGCCCCAACTTTCCTCCCTGCAGGATCGACTCACGGGCTACCGCGAAGGGATACAAGAGGCCGGGCTGGAGGAGCACGTCCATCTTGGCCGCTTCGATCGCGAAAGCGGCGAGACGATCGTCGAAGGACTCATTAACAAAAACGAGCTTCCCGATGCCATCGTGGCGGCCAACAACAAGGTGGTCGTAGGTGTACTCGACGCCCTTCGCCGCCACGGTCTCAAGGTGCCGGCCGACGTCGCCGTGGCCTGCGTCGACGACATCGAACCAGCCGCCGCCATCGACCCTTTCTTGACCGCAGTCGAACAGCCTGCCTATGAGATGGGACGTCAATCCATGGAGATGCTTCTCGCACGAATTAGAGGGAGCAATATCGCGCCGCAGAAGCGCATCCTCCCGGTTGAGCTGCTGATCCGCAGGTCATGCGGAACGACCGTTCAGCTTGACGACTGAGCCCCGGCCTGACCACTACACATTCTATCGTTGAGCATATAGATGACAAACCTCGATGGGCTTTCGCTTTCTGCGACTGGATTCCGTTTTCCCGGCGTCTGGTTTCTTCTATCGACCGTCTTCCTACTCTCCGTCTCCACGCCCGCATCCGCCGCTTCTGACGATGATCCGCCCAACGTCATCCTGATCCTCGCCGATGACATGGCACTTGGAGACCTGGCGCGCTTCAACGACGGCAGGACGCGCACGCCGAGTCTTGATCGTCTGGTCGAGGAGAGCGCCTGGTTTTCCCGCGCCTATTCGGCCTCACCGGTTTGTGCACCCGCGCGTGCCGCACTCCTGACTGGCAGATATCCGCATCGGACCGGCGTTGTCACCCTGCATCCCGAACGATTCCCGAAATTGACCCGGCTATACAAGGACGAAGTAACCGTTGCAGACCTGTTCGGCGCGAACGGATACGTCACGGGGATGGTCGGCAAGTGGCACACCGGCATCGGCGAAGCCTATCATCCCCTTAAGCGGGGCTTTCAGGAGTTCGTCGGGGCGACGTTTATGTCCAGAGACGTACCGAGCTATTTTGACTTCACGCTGGACGTACAGGGTACACCGCAGGCATTCGAGGACACTTATCTGACCGACGAGTTCACGCGTCGCGCAATAGACTTCGTGCGCCGCCACAAAGACGAACCCTTCTTTCTGCACCTGGCCCACTACGCACCGCATCGACCGCTTGAAGCGCCGCAGTCCATGATCGACGAGTACCTGAAAGAGGGGTACGACGAAAACATTGCGACGATCTATGCCATGATCGAGGTTATGGATCGGGGCATCGGCGAGCTGCTTGAGGAACTGGCTACTCTCGGCCTTCGCGACAATACCGTAGTAATCTTTGCGAGTGACAACGGCCCTGACCCGTTAACGGGCAAGAGATTCAATCACGGACTGCGGGGCACCAAATACACCGCCTATGAGGGCGGCATCCACGTCCCTTTCATGGTGCGATGGCCCGGCCAAATCGATCCCGGCGAACGCGAGGCGATCATCCATTTTACGGATGTCGTGCCGACGCTCGTAGACCTGTGTGATCTAGAGACGCCCCGTACGTTGCATCTGGACGGCTCGAGCGTCGCGGGCGTTCTTTCCGGCACCGAAAGCGAACTGTCCGTGCAGCGATTCTGGCAGTGGAACCGCGGCGTTCCGCACTACACCCATAACGCGGCCGTGCGGGAGGGTGAATGGAAACTAGTTCGTCCATTCGTCACGAGAGAGCTCGTTGACGAGGAGTCCTCCGTGGCCCCCGTGCTCTACGATCTAAGCGAAGATCCCGCTGAGGAACACGACCTGTCGGCCGACTATCCAGAACGGTACGAGCGAATGAAAGCCGCTCTGGAGTCGTGGAGCAAAGACGTGGAGCGAGACCGCTTGCGGAACGAATGAGCCATCGAGAAGACCGACGTACCCCGAGTGTCTCGGCGTCGACCGAGGCGTCGATCACTTGCATCAGTCGCCGCGTTCGATCGGACCGACAGCCTGATGACGAGCACGACGATCGATACAGCGACGTTCAGGACCGGTTTCCAATCAACTCCGCTCCCAGTAGGATCGCCGCGCCAGGTCGCACACGAGAAAGATCTGTTCGCCGTATACGGCGTCCACGAGAGGGAAGATGACGTCGACGCGGTCGGGATCACTCGAGAGCGACGTCGTCATCGAAAGCGTGCTGAATAGACGAGGCGTGACGAGGCCACTTGTCGGCTACCGTTCGACCGGTTCGGAATAGATCTCTGTCTCCGGCCTGAAGGCGAACCAGGCGAACGAGAAATAATCGCCATGCTCAAGCGGCGTCAGCCTCTCGCCGCGTAAGGGTCCGTCGATTGCCTGGCCGGTGATCGTCCACACACTGCCCGTCTCACGATCCGTAAAACGTCCGTCGTCGTAGTCGAAATGCAGCGTGCGGCCGGCGGCCCGCCGATCGAAGACCCCAGTCGAACCGATCTCACGACTGGACACGATGTCGGCGGCCTCGAGAGCCGAAACGGCGCCCTCGACATGAAACACGACGATGGCCCGGCCACCGAGCTCGTCGTGGATGACGCGGCGCTCCCGCGTAATGCGGTGCGGATATGCCCTGTATGTGCCCTCCGATTCGACGGCCACGACTTTTTCCATCGGAGGCAGGCGGTCGTCGATTGGCCCGTCATACAAGAACGGCCGATCGCTGACGTCGTCGTACCCGACGTACGGATTTCGCCCGTAGGGCCGATCGTAGCCCGTCTCTCGTGACAGAACGAGCCCGTCCGGAAAATTCTCCTGGAACTGCGCGAACGAAATGATCTGGGCCGGCAGGCGGTCGAGCCGCGTCCCGGTATAAGTCCCCACGATCGCCTCGCCGGTGACCTGCTGCCAGAGGCTCTCCGTCTTCCGGTCGAACATGACGAGGTCCGAATGGCGCAGCAGTCCGGACACACCGAACGCCACCGTTTCTCCGTCCACTTCTCCGTCCACTTCGCGCGAGAAGACGACTGCGCTGTAACAGAGCGGGCAGAACGTCACCACAACCGGCACGCCGGCCAGCTCGTCATTCACGATCTCGTGATACGTCATGATCTGAAGCGGATACGCGCGCACCTCATCGCCGATCGCGAGCGCAATCACCGGCTCTTGGCCTTCCAGCCACGAACGCGCCACCGCGGCGGACACGAACTTCGGATCGTCGATCGACGGGATCCCGTCTTTTGGGGGGCCGCCTGACTTGAGCTCGCTGAGCGCGACGGAGTGCCGATCCCAATTCGTTTTCCAGTG
>CAZMXY010000046.1:0-24391 GCA_964570345.1 uncultured Rhodothermales bacterium
TCGGCCACGGTCCCGTGTCCTACGGATACCTTACGAACGGCCGCGTCGCGGGCAGTGGTGATCGATATTATCTCAGCGAGTCCGGCAAGCGATACGTGTCGCTGCTCACGTTGATGGGTGCCGCGCTTCCCGTTGCGAATTACGAACGGCCCGACGTACCAAGTCGCACCGTCGTGGATTACGATGAACCCGTACGGCGAGAATCCAGCGAGGCCGAAGTCGAACGACTCCGAACCTGGTGACGGTAAACGGGCCCTGTCTCTACCGGGAGCGTATCATTCTTCCAATTCACCGGCCAGTCGCGCGGCCGTCAATTCGAAGGGACGAAACGAACAGCCTAATGCTTCCACCGCCTTGCGGTTGGAATATTCATAGCTGCGAGACATGCTGCGGGCATGGGCTCTCGTGATCAGCGGAGGGGTTCGCGTGGTCACCGCCCACGCTTCCGAGACGACGGCGAGTGCGAGGGCTGGAGTTCGCGAGAGCGCCCACCGGGGAGGCGGGCGTCCAAAAGCGTCTGCGAGGACTCGAATGATCCGACTCCAGGACAGATTCTCACTGCCGAGAAAGTAGCGTTCGCCCGTCCCGCCGCGCGCCATCGCACGAACCATTCCGTCCGACACGTCGAGGACGTCCACGACGTTCGTGCCGCCGCTCGGAATCGCGAAGAGTTTTTCGGATCGGACGCGATCGACGATGCTCATCGTAGAGTCGCCCTCGCGGCCCACGCCGAAAATGAGCGCAGGGTTCACGATGACGGCGTCAAGGCCTTCGGCGATGCCGCGGTGGATCTCAAGCTCCGACAGGTATTTCGACTGCGCATAGATCGAATTGGCCTTCGACCGATGCCATTCGGATTCCTCGGTTATTACTCCGTCCGGACGTTCGGGCCGGCCGAACGCCGCCATGCTGGACGTATGAACGAATCGCCGGACGCCCGCCGCCACGGAGGCGTTCACGAGGGCGGCGGTGCCGTCGACGTTGACGCGCATCAGGCGACGTCTTTCCGTGCGTCCGCCCATCGACACGAGCGCGGCCGTGTGATACACCTGTTCGATGCCGTGCACGGCCTTACCGAGAGAGACGTCGTCGTTCATATCTCCCACGACGTGCTCGACGCCGAGATTGACGTCTCGTATCAGGTCGAGCGGGGAGGACTCTCTCCGAAGAATTCGGACGTCTTCGCCGGACTCTAGGAGGCGGCGTGTAAGGGTTGACCCCAGTAATCCCGTGGCACCGGTAACGAGCACCTTTGCCATCAAGCTTCGATCTCCACGAGCAAGTCGTTCTTCCCGACAGCATCGCCCCGATTGACGTAAATCGACTTGACGACACCCGGCGCGGCAGCGCGCAGTTCGTTCTCCATTTTCATGGCCTCTAGAACCACTAATCCGTCGCCGGATTCGACGACCTGACCCCTTTCGACGCTCAGGGAAAGCACGAGACCGGGCATGGGAGCGCGGATCTCCATCAGACCCGTCTCAGCGGCGGAGGCCAGCCCGAATCGTTCGAGAAGCAAGTCCTTTTCGTCTTTCAACGTGACGTCGAACTCGCAACCCTCGAGCAGTACGACGAAGCATCCTTCACTCGCTTTAGTCACGACGGCCGAGAGACTTCGGCCATCCATGATGAGCGAGTGACGGGAATGATCGAATGGCGTGGTCGTAAAGGTTCGCGAGATGCCGTCGATGACGACGTCCGTGTCTCCGATCTCCAGGTCGATCGTACGTTCGCCTACGATCGCCCGGTATTTTTTGCGTCGTCGCCGGATGCTGCTCATTGCGCGGTTCGCCCGGATCGAATGGTGGCGTCTAAGATACAAGGTAGCCGTAATGCGTGAGAATTGATCGCCGGCCGTACGATGCGTCTCACACCCGAGGTGGTCCTTTACGGATATCGGATCGGAGTTTTCCCGATGGCAGACCCCGACGAAGGCAACAAAATCTCTTGGTACTCGCCGGATCCACGTGCCATTCTACCGTTGGATGCCTTCCATGTGCCGAAGAATCTGGAGAAGCTCGTGCAGCGCAATCGATTCGAAGTCGCCAGCGACCGTGATTTTGAGGCGGTCATCCGCGCGTGTGCCGAACGTAACGCGACGTGGATCTCGGAAGAAGTCATCCGAGTTTATTCCGCTTTGAATGAAGCGGGCTTCGCGCATAGCATCGAATGCCGGCGGGACGGCCGCCTCGTTGGCGGCCTGTATGGAGTTGCCTTGGGTGCGGCCTTTTTCGGCGAGTCGATGTTTCATCGGGAGACGGATGCCTCAAAGGTGGCACTCGTTCACCTAGTCCGCAGGCTCCGTCGAGGCGGATACGATCTGCTCGATACCCAGTATGCCACGCCGCACCTGCAGCAATTCGGCGTAAAAGAGGTTTCCCGTGCGGCGTATCAGCGGCTGCTGGACGAGGCCGTGCGGAACGTTGGGACGTGGGGGGAACGTTGGGACGTTGGGACGTGAGGTCGGGGGAACGTTAGGACGTGGAGACGGGGAACGTTAGGACGTGGGGACGGGGGACGTAGGGCGGATCGGTGTGGGTCGTTCGATAGCTTTTGTCAGGTGGAAGACATGAAGAAGTTTGCTCTATTCATCGGAATGGCGACGTTGGTAGCGTCCGGATGCAACGGTCAGGATGCCGATCGGCCGGATGCAGACGGCGTGCAGTCGACCTCGAACGCCCAACCTTCGACGCTTGACCTTCCCGTCCCCGAGCCGGACTCCGTAACGCTTCGTCTGTTCGAGGAGACGATGGCCTTCGCACGCGAGAACGACCTCCGTGAAAGGCCGATAGGAGAGATCATGACGGTGCTCGGCGAGCGCTTCGCACGGTCGCCCTACGCCGCCGGGATGCTCGACGAGCCCGACGAAGAGAAGCTGATCTGTCGACTGGACGCATTCGATTGCGTGACGTTCGTCGAAGGGACGCTCGCGATGGCTCGTGCAATCAAGCGACAGGACTACGATTATCAGACGTACGCCAACCTCATTCGCGACCAGCGATATCGGGACGGGCAGATGGATGGATACTGCAGTCGGCTTCACTATTTCACCGAGTGGATCGCCGACAATGAACGACGTCGAAACGTAAAGGACGTGACGGAGGAGATCGGGGGCGAGCCCTTCGACAAAACGATCTCCTTCATGTCCGAGCATCGCGCAAGCTATCCACGCTTTGCAGAGAACGATAGTCTGTATCAATGCATCCGAAAGGCGGAGGCCGGACTGAGGGACATGGAGCTTTTCTACATTCCGCAAGACAGGATTGCCGAGACCTACGACAAGCTCAGGGCGGGTGACGTCATCGCAACGGCGACGCATATCGAAGGCCTGGACGTGACGCACACCGGCCTCGTGTACGACCAGGCGGACGGCACGAAGGGATTGCTTCATGCGTCGACCAGCGGTGGCGTCAAAGTTTCGCCAGATCTTCAATCCTACGTGCAAGGTGTGGAGGTTACGATTGGTATAATCGTGGCGAGACCGCTGGAGCCGGCTTCTTCGTGACGACGACCGCGTTCGGTCGCGGCCCCGGCGTCTAGAGGCAGACTTGCGAGTCCGATGGTCAATCCGAGAAGAATAGGGGTTTACACCAGCGGCGGCGACGCGCCCGGCATGAACGCATGCGTTCGCGCGGTCGTGCGTACGGCCCTGGCTCATGACCTCGAGGTCATCGGAATTCGGCGCGGATATGCGGGCATGATCGACGCCGATTTCGTGGAGATGGATGGTCGTTCCGTCTCTAACATCGTACAGATGGGCGGAACGATTTTGAAGAGCGCCAGGTCCGAGCGTTTCCGCATGCCGGAAGGCAGGACCCGGGCGGCGGAAATGTTGCGGGAGGCAAATATCGACGCACTGGTCGGCGTAGGTGGTGACGGTACGTTTCGAGGTGCCGCCCTTCTTTTCGATGAGCATGGGGTGACCACCATCGGATGTCCCGGCACCATCGACAATGATCTCTTCGGTACGGACGAAACGATCGGATTCGATACGGCACTCAACACGGCCATCGAGAACATCGATCGCATTCGCGACACGGCGGACGCTCACGACCGCCTTTTTTTGGTCGAGGTAATGGGGCGGGACGCGGGCTTTATCGCGCTCAATTGCGGTATTGGCGGCGGTGCCGAGCTGGTCCTCGTTCCCGAAACCTTCACCGAGCTGAACGACATCAAGACCCGCATTCTGTCCCTCATGACGGCGCAGTCGCGTTCATCCATTGTCGTCGTCGCCGAGGGCGACGAGCACGGCGGAGCGCAGACGATCGAAGAGGCTCTGCGGCAGGATGAGGCGTTTCAGGACATCGACCTGCGCGTCTGTATTCTGGGCCACATACAACGCGGAGGCGCACCAACGGCGAGAGATCGTGTGCTGGCGAGTCGACTTGGCGCGGAAGCCGTAGAGGCGCTGATCGAGGGTCACGAAAACGTGATGGTCGGACTGGTCAACAACGAAACGAAGCTCACGCCGCTGCGAAACGTCTGGAGCCGGAAGAAGAACATCAATTACGAGTTGCTCCGGCTCACCCAACTGCTTAGCTGATAGCTATCGAAGATTTACGACGCGTCTCCGGACCATGACTGCTGAGCCGAGCGCCGCGTTTCAAACGCCCCGACCCCCCGACCTCCAGCGCAGGACTGATGACAGCGACATGAAGTCTCCGCCCCCTCCCGGTGAAGCGCCAGGCAAGAAGGACGCCGTCGCCGCGATGTTCGACGACATCGCCCCACGCTACGATCTTCTGAATCGTATGCTGAGCTTCGGTGTCGATCAGCGGTGGCGTGATCGGGCCATTTCAGAACTCGAGACGGACCGCCCGCGCCGCATTTTGGACGTTGCCACGGGCACGGGCGACCTGGCCATCAAGGCGCTTGCCGTCGATCCCGAAAAGGTCGTCGGCGTCGACATCTCGGAGGAAATGCTCGAGAGGGGACGCGGCAAAGTTCGGGATCTTGGCCTCGAGGATCGGATCGTGCTGCAGAAGGGCGATGCGGAGAAGCTGCCGTTCTCGGATTCACAATTTGAGGCCGCCGTCGTGGGGTTCGGCGTGCGGAATTTTGAAGATTTAGACAGAGGCTTGAGAGAAATCTTGCGCGTCTTGACGCCCGGGGGACGGCTCGTGGTTCTAGAGTTCAGCCATCCGAGCGCTTTCCCCATCAAGCATCTCTATCAGTTCTATTCACACGTCGTCTTGCCGTTCGTCGGGCGCGTGGTGTCGAAGAACGAGACCGCCTATCGCTATCTGCCTGCCTCCGTCGACGTCTTTCCGTCGGGAAACGCTTTCGTGGAGCGGCTCCGAGAGGCGGGATTCGTCGATGCGACGTGGCGACCGCTCACGTTTGGGATCGCGTCGCTTTACTCGGGGCGGAAAAGGAGGGGTCGACGGGGCTGAGTGGGTGAAAACCGCCCGAGAGGCTTTCTTATTCTTCTCTCCTTCCGTTTCTCAGCTTCACGAGCTTCACCTCGTTCACGTTGCCGCGCGTGTTGTATTCAACGTGGTCCATCAGCAAGCGGATGATGTGGACGCCGAAGCCGCCGACACGCCGGTTCTTCGCCAGATGGAAGATGTCGGGTTCGGTATAATCCTTCGTCTCGAAAGCGCGGCCGTCGTCGCGGATACGAACCGTAAAGCGTTCATCCTCAACGATGACGGCAAGATCGATCTTTCGTGAGGCATCCCCCTGATAGGCATGCTTGATGATGTTCGTGCAGGCCTCGTCGACGGCTATCTTGAAATTCTCTATCGCGTCGTCCGCGAATTTGGCCTCCCGCGCATACGTTTCCACGAAACGGCGCACCTCTCCGAGGTAGCTCGTAGAGCTCGGGATGCTCAGCCTATGGACGGATCGGGACACGAGATCTACTCGTCAGGGGATTCAGATTAAACTACCGTAGTACGGGCTCATGCCTCATTCGCATTCTCGAATTTTCGCACCGCCTCCACTTCCGAGTCGACGATGTCGAACAGCATGGGAAAGCCGAGCAAGTCGAATACATTGTATACTTTCGGCTGAAGCGCGGCAATCTTGATGTCGCCGCCCTGCTCACGCACCTCTTCGATGAAAGCCATGAAGACCCCGAGGCCTGCGCTCGAGATGTACTGAAGATTCTCGCCGTTGACGATGATCCTGTTACTTGCCTCGTCCTGGCATTTCTGGAGGGCGGCCTCCAGTTCCGAAGCCGTGTGTGCATCGAGCTCGCCCTTTAGATCGAGGATCTGAATCTGATCACTGGAGCGAAAACCAACGGAAAAATTGCTCATGTCGTGGATCGTTTAGTCGGTTTGCACTTCCTGTTCTACACGTCCGGAAGGTATCGGACGAGTGGTCGTCGACTGTGCCCGGCCGGCCGCGACCTCGGAAACCGGGATGCCGTGCCATTTCAAAACGACGAGTGAGAGGTCGTCATCGTAATCCGTTTCGTCGAGGAAATCATTGAGATTCGATAATAAGGATTCATGCAGCTCCGGTGCGTCTTCATGCCGGTACGCACGAAGGGCATTCAGAAGGCGTTCGTAGCCGTACTCCGTTCCTTCCTTGTCGCGACTCTCGACGACGCCGTCCGTATAGAGCACGAACACGTCGCCCGGCTGAAGATCGATGGATTCCTCGACGAGCGATTGCCGGAACAAGCGGCTGCGATCGAGGCCCAGGCCGAGTCCTTGCGTACGAATGAACCGCGCGTCGCCGTTTAGATTGATCATGGCGGCCGGACAGTGGCCTCCGCGCGCGACGACGAGTCGCTCCTCCTCGACGTCAATGATCCCGTAGATCACGGAGACGAAGACGTGGCGCTCGAGTGTGGAGGCCAGCGCGCTGTTTGCGTGATCCAGGAAGTCGGCCGGCGAGGAGGTCAGTCTGCTGACCGATCGAAATATGCCCTGCAGTTCGGCCATGTAGAAGGCCGCGGACGTGCCCTTGCCGGAAACGTCCGCGATGATGAAGGCCACGCGCCGCTCGTCGAGCTGCAAAAAATCGTAGTAATCACCGCCGACCTCATGGGCGGAAACGCTGGACGCCGCGATCGTCAGTCCACCGATTTGAGGAACGTGCTGGGGAAGGAGTTTTCGCTGCACTTCCCTCGCAATGTCGAGCTCCCGCGAGAGCCGTTCTTTCTCGACCCGTTCCTCAAACAGCTGAGCATTCTCAATGGCGATGGCGGCCTGCGCCGCGTAGACGCTGATCGTCTCGACGTCGTCCTTCTCGAATCCGTGGGTCACGTCTCGCGTGACGAACAGGCCGCCCAACATTTCATTGCGAGCGATGAGCGGGACCATCAACATGCTCCCAAATGCATCTCCCGGGCGAACGCGAAATCGGTGATCGGTCTGCACCTCGTTCAGGAGCACGGGCTCGCGTCGCGAGTCGAGCTCTTCATAGAGAGCCGGCAGGTCGATGCACTCTTCTATCTTTGAGTTGGTGACGTTGAAGGCGGAAGCGATCCTGGGTTTCAGCGTTCCACTTCTGGGATCCGCAACGGCCAGCCACGCCTTCTCGGCATTTCCGGCTTCGACCGGCGTGGCCGTGATCGTAAAGAACAGCTTGTCGGAGTCGAATACCTGGTTTACGAGATTCGTCAGGGCGTGCATCGCGCTGACTTCGCCGGCCTTCCGCTGAAAGTCGCTGGTCGTCGGCAGGTGAAACAGCAGAAAGAGAAAGGAGGTGACGCAGTAGAGCATGCCGAATCCGATGGCGAGATCGCTGAAGAGCTCGAGCGGATAGCTGTAATGGCGAACGAACGCCTCGAGGCCGGGCAGGGTCTCTTCGGATCCAAGAGCGATGCCCAGAACGACCATCAACAAGACGAGGAGGCCGATGCCGGCCACCTTCTCGCGAAACGAAAGAAAGACGATCCATGAGACCCGAAACGCGTTTATGGTCATCAATATGCCGGCGGGCAGCAGTGCAAAGAGTTGGATCGCGCTGCTGTCCGTGGCCGGATCCTTCAGGAACGCCGACAGCGACCCTGCGGCCATGAGTCCGATCATGAGGCGCCAGTTGCGCAGACTACGTTTCGTTCGCTTGAACAAGACGAGGTCGCGAAAGCGTAGCAGCAGGAAGAAGGCAAACGCCGCCTTCATCACGCTGAGGACATTCATCTTGACGACAGTCGCCAGCGTAAGGGGGACGCCGGTTCCGTACTCGAAACCGAGCATGCCGGGATTGATCTCAATTCCGCTCGGCGTCGCGATACTCACGACGAGACGGGCGAAGGTGATCAACAGAAAGCCGACGAACAGCGTGGTCCAGAAGATCTTGAGAGGCGCGGCCTGGCGCTGCCTGAATGCGTGTGAGATGAGGAGCCACAGCAGCAGATATCCGAGAATGACGACGATCTCGTACGCGACGTGGCCGGCGGGAGAGAGCGGGTTGCCGGACTGCCAGGGCACGACGTTCAGAATTGCCGTCACCGCATAACAGAGGGTCGCGCAAACGGCGACGCCGATCCGGTAGCCCCGATTGCTCAGCCACGACGTGGCGGACCCGTGGGGGGCTTTGGCGATGAGATCCGATAACATGCTTACCGTAAACGGCGTGCCTGTACGGCGGATAAATACGGTTTTCATGCGCGGTGCGGCGCAGCCGGCCTCCCCCGGTCTGAGACGCTGATCAGAAGTATCGCGAGGGCGTCTGCGCTCCGGCCGGCAGCGGCTCGAAAGATTCAATTGACATACTACTGCAAAGACCTCGTTATGTTACAATACTCGGATGCCGTACGGGGCGCGTATCCCCTTGATTGACGTTGTAACATCGCCGACGCGCGAACGTACAGGCGCAAACTGCCCACGTCCCATCTGTCTCCATGAATCGAAAGAAGGTCGTTCGAGTCGAGCTGATTCTGCTCGCTGTAGTCACTCTCCTTCTGGCCTATCGCGTCCTGCAAGGTCCGCCCGTGCCGAAGGGCGCCGTCGTTCTCTCCGACATCGAACTCGACCGTGTACGTCACGCTGCGTTTTCGGTCGATCGCCCCGTTCGTGTCCTGATCGACGCCGTCGGATCCTTCGAGTCGAGAGGTGAACGTGAGCCCCGGCTCGCCGCTTATGGATGGGTGTTGGATCGCGCGCGCCGCGACGTCGTCTGGGAGATGGATCCGTCCTCGGCGGTGCGTGAACGCGGCAGCGTCGCCTCGAAGCGAGACACCATCGAAGTCGGGCCCGGTACGTATGACGTCTTCTACACGGCCCACGGAAACCGAAATAGCAGTCATTTCGGCTTCTCGATCTTCGACCGTCTATTCGGTAATGAATCGGCATGGCGTAACGACGAGAAACGGTGGAAGCTGATCGTCCGACAGGTGAACGGGGAGGAGATTACCCTCAAACGATTGAAAGATGAGCCGGACGATCAGCTTGCGCCGCGTCCCGAGAATTTGATCTGGAGCACTGCTCCGATGCGCGGACATCAGGCGGACGAACAGGTTTTTCAGGTCTCAACTCCGGCTCGCCTTGGGATTTACGCCGTCGGCGAGATCGAGCGGAATCGAATGGACTATGGGTGGATCGAAAACGCCTTCACGAACGAGCGCATATGGGAGATGACGCTGGAGAATACCCGTCACGCCGGTGGGTGGAGTGTCAACCGCCTTTTTCACGATACGCTCAGCGTACAAGACGGGATTTATCGCGCCGTCTATCAGACGGATCCGCGTCAGAATTGGGATGACTGGGTCGGCAATCCGCCTTACGACCCAGCCGCCTGGGGGATGACACTGTCGGCCGATCCCGTGGCGGCCGTGTCACCCTTCGCTCCGCTCACCTCCAGGCATCCTCTGGTCGAGTTAACGCGGGTGGGCAACGACGAGCGGAGACTCGCGCAGTTTCGCGTGAATCAGCCGGTGCAGCTCGCCGCGTATGCCGTCGGAGAGATCGGTGAGAGCGGCCGCTACGACTGGGCATGGCTGCGCAACAACGATTCGCAGGAGCGTGTGTGGGAGATGACGTGGACCCATTCGCGGCGATCGGGCGATGATAACACGAACCGTGCCGAACTCGCGTTCTTCCAGCTGGAGCCGGCTACGTACACGCTGGGCTACGAAACCGACGATTCCCACGCCTTCGATTCGTGGCGCCACGGCCGGCCCGAACACCCCGATCGCTGGGGCGTGACGCTTTACTCCGTCGAGGAGCAAATCGATTCGACGGCAGTCGAGGTGCTCAGCTACGAGCGCGTTTCACTTGCAGACGTCGATGACGAACCGGAACCGCCGGAACCGCCGGATCCGCTATCCGAACTTCCGGCCATGCCGGGGTCAACCCTCGTGTCGATCTCCGAAATTGGAAATGAGGAACGTCTGAGCAAGACGTTTTCCCTCGTTGAGCCGTCGCGACTGCACGTCGTTGCTTTGGGAGAAATCTCGATCAGCGGCCGGTACGATTACGGATGGATCGAGAGGGCGGAAAACGGCGAGATCGTCTGGGAGATGACCTGGCAAAACACCTCTCCGGCCGGCGGCGCCGATCGCAATCGGAGGTATGATGGTACGATTACGCTCCAGCCCGGGGAGTACGTCGTGCACTATCGCTCGGATTTTTCGCATGCGTACGGAGACTTCGGAGACGAACCGCCCGCGCATCCGCAGAGTTGGGGCATCCGCGTCTCAAAGCTTTGACGAGCGCGCGGTCGCAGGCGACGTTTCATACCTTGTCGCATTCCGTCGTTCGACCGAACGTGCTCACCCGTGCCGACCGTCGCCCTCAAGATCTACCTTCCCGACGACTACCAGGAGTTCTTGATTGCGGAGCTGGCCG
Organism: uncultured Rhodothermales bacterium; assembly: GCA_964570345.1. GTDB lineage: Bacteria > Bacteroidota > Rhodothermia > Rhodothermales > VXPQ01 > CAZMXY01. Next base: position 10,749 of record CAZMXY010000046.1, read on the forward strand.
ATCTCGATTTCGAAACGTTCGAGCAACGTGACGGCTTCCTGGTCGCGTATGTGCCGGCTGCTCGGTGGAATGACGTCTCGCGAGAGGTGCTCGAGACCTGGCTCGCTGCTCATGACGTTCGCGCGGTCGTGACCGAAGAGGTCATCGCCGATCGGAACTGGAATCAGCAGTGGGAAGAGACGATTCGGCCGGTCGTCGTCGAACCGTTTCTCATCAAACCCACGTGGCACGACGCACCGTCGGAATCGGGCGATTTGATTCTCCTGGAGATCGATCCGAAAATGAGTTTCGGGACGGGCTATCACGAGACCACGCGTCTGACGTTGAGACTGCTTGCGGATTACGTGGATCCGGGAGCCGAGGTGCTCGATGCCGGGACGGGAACGGGGATTCTTGCCGTGGCAGCGATCAAGCTGGGCGCCGCGCACGTCATCGCCTTCGACGTCGATCCATGGTCGCAGACGAACGCAGTCGAGAATTTCTATCTCAATGCCGTCGCCGACCGAATTGACATGCGGCAGGGCTCGATTGACCGGGTGAATGAAAAGGGATTCGACCTCATCGCGGCGAACGTCAATTTCAACGTGATAGCCGGCCTGCTTCCGACGTTCGCGGAGAAGTTGGCGGAGGACGGACTGCTTCTCGTGTCGGGCGTGCTCATGCGCGATCGCCGTCGACTCATGGAGGCGGCGGGGTGGAGTGGTCTCACGCTTCGGGACGATCGGAACGAAAATGAATGGTGGGCCGGAGTGTTCTCGCCGCTGAGGTAAGGCGATTGTCGACTCGGCAGCGGCGGTGGATCCTGCGACGGTCGCCCTGCCACATGGGGCCGCGAATGGGCCTTACCTTCCGCCTTCGCGGGCAGAAAGTGGAGCGTTCCAGGGAGGAACAATCGCATACAGCCTCTGTCCCAATCGACCGAGTGGATTCCTCCAAATCGAGTCGTATCGATGGCTGCCGATCGCGATCAAATTCTGCGTGCGCTGTCTCAGGTCGTTGAACCGGAGAGTGGGCGAGACGTGCTGCGCCTGAATATGGTGAAGGGCCTGCGGATCACCGGAGATCGGGTATCCTTCACGATCGTGCTCAAGAATCCGGGTGCACCCTTTGCAGGCCAGGTGGCGGAGCTCTGCAAGGCCGCGATCGAGAAGGACGTGGGCCCCGGCGTGATCGTAGACGTCGGCATCGATAACGAGATGATCTCTCTCGGCGAGCAACTTGATGACGACGGTGGCCGAGGCAAGCAGTCGGCACAGCCGAAAGGCGTCGTCAATTTCATCGCGGTCGCTTCAGGCAAGGGGGGTGTCGGCAAGAGCACGGTGGCTTCCAATTTGGCCGTGGCGCTGGCTCAGAAGGGATATGACGTCGGTCTGGTAGACACCGACATGTACGGACCCTCCATACCCACGATGTTCGGATTGGAGGGTGAAAAGCCGCGGGTAAACGACAGGCGCAAGATCGTTCCGCTCGAGCGTCACGGCGTCCGACTCCTGTCGATGGGCATGATGGTCGACCCGGCAAAGGCGGTCATCTGGCGCGGGCCTATGGTTTCGAACGCCGTTCGCCAGTTTCTCGGTGAGGCGGAGTGGGGCGAACTCGACTATCTGATCCTCGATCTCCCCCCGGGCACGGGGGACGTCCAACTCACGATCGTGCAGACGGTGGCGCTGACCGGTGCGATCGTCGTTTCGACCCCGCAAAAGGTGGCCCTCGCCGATGCGCGAAAGGGTGTGTCGATGTTTGAGAACGTAAACGTACCCGTGCTGGGCATCGTCGAAAACATGGCTTATTTTACGCCGCCCGATCTGCCCGACCGAAAGTACTATCTATTCGGCGAACGGGGTGCGCGGCGGCTCGCCGAAGAGCTCGGCGTCGCATTGTTGGCCGAGATTCCGATCGAACAAACAGTCCGTGAGACGAGCGACGAAGGCCACCCGATCGTCGTCTCGCATCCGGACAGCCGGTCGTCGCAGGCGATCCGGGAGCTCGCTGAACGTGTGGTCGAACAGGTGATCATTCGAAACGCGGAAGTAGAGCCGACCGAAAAGGTCGAAATCCTGTACCGGTAAGAGCCTTCGAGGGATTCGAATCCCGAGACGAGAGCCGACCGAGAAGGTCGAAATCCTGTTACCGGTAAAACGCCGGAACACAGAATAAAGGGATCCCTGCCCCGTTTACTTCGTTTCCGGGGTTGCGCAGTGTACTAAACGGGTTCAGTAAACCCGATCCCGTCTCCGTTATGCCAGAGAACAAGGATCACATGTCGCCTTCGGAAGAATTCGATCCGGGTGCAGATCCCGCGCTCCGCAAGCAGATCGAGGAGTCGCTGGACATGATTCGTCCTTATCTCATGGCGGATGGCGGATCGGTGCGTTTGCTGAACGTCACGCCCGATCTGGTCGTCGAGCTCGAATTGCTGGGTGCGTGTGGTTCGTGCCCGATGAGCACCATGACGCTGCGCGCCGGCATCGAGCAAGCCCTCAAGCGCTCGGTGCCGCAAATCTCCCGCGTCGAAGCGGTTAACGCCCCGGCGGCCTATTAGGCACGGTGTCCCTGCGGAGCCGGGCGGGTTGGTCAGTCTACGGCTGCACTTCGGCGACGACGACCGGCACGAAAAACCAGCGGCAGTCCGGCGCCCGCCGAAGCGATGCCCCCGGTTCGAAGCGAAGTTGCATGACGGTCGGCGACTCCAGCAACGGGTGCATGTGAAGGGCAAAACGAAGCGGTTCGTCGTCGGCGATCGTCAACGGCGCCCCGCTATTCGCATCAAACTGCACGAAGACCTGGTCGAGAGACAGCGCCACCGAATCGTACGCGGTTGGATCGACGCGGGTATCGAGCACCGTCCGCCGTGGGCCGCGCCGCGCGGCGCTCAACTCGACGGCCTGCATGTCCGACGATAGTCGGATCCAGTTCCCGCCTGCGGAAAGGACTTGAATCTCCGAAATGCGGAACCGGAGGTGGTGGACCTCTTCTGGAAGTGACGTTTCGCCCGGTTCGAGCAGAATCGTGAGTCGAGCCTGCCGGGGTGCGGACCGGTCCTCGCCGGCTGGCGTTGACGGCGCGCGCGGACGCGACGTTTCAATCTCTCGCGTCGAAGAACAGCCCGCGGCCGCTACGACCAGGCAGACGAACAGGTGTGTCGTGAACCTCATGCGGAATCGGAACGACCGGACGTGTATTTCGACGCGAGATACGCCATAAAGCCCGGCGCGGTCCGAAGGGCCTCTTCGTCGATCGTGAATCTCGGCGTATGCAAGCCGTGCTCGATGCCTTTCTGTTTGTTGCCGGTGCCGATTCGGTAAAAGGAACCGGGGACTTCCTTGAGGTACCAGGCAAAGTCTTCCGACGCGTACCAGCGATCGAGATCGACGACGTTTTCCTTGCCGACGTACTCCGCGGCGGCTTCGCGTACGAATTCGGTCTCGGGGGGATGATTGTACAGGGCGGGATAACCGACGATCACGTCGACGTCGACCGTAGCCCCGAGCGCTTCTGCGGTATGGTGGGCCACTCGCCTGATCAAGTCGTGGGCCCTGAATCGCCACTCCTCATCCATCGCTCGAAACGTCCCTTCGAGACGGGCCCGCTCCGGAATCACGTTCGTTGCGCCGTCGGCCGTCAACCGGCCGATCGTGAGCACGCTCGGAACGTCGGGCGGACAGTTGCGGCTGATGACGCTCTGAAGGGCCACGACGACGTGCGAGGCGGCCAGGACGGCGTCCGTCGGTAGTCGGTGAGGTGCCGCCGCATGTCCTCCAGCTCCCTTGACCGTTACGTAGATCTCGTCGGACGAGGCCATGTACATGCCGCTTCTGACTCCGATCTGTCCCGTCGGTAGGTCGGGCTGAACGTGCTGGCCGAAAATTGCGGCGGGCGGATTTGCTCCTCCAAGGGCACCGTCCTCGATCATCGGTTTGGCACCGCCCGGTAATTTTTCCTCGCTTGGCTGGAAGAGGAAGCGGATCCGTCCGCGAAGGTCGTCCTTCATTCGATGGAGAATCATGGCCGTGCCCAGGAGAGAAGCGGTATGGGCGTCGTGCCCGCACGCGTGCATCTTACCTACGTTTTTCGAGGCGAAGTCGAATTCGTTTTCCTCTTGAATGGGCAGCGCGTCCATGTCACCCCGAAGGGCCACCGTTGGACCGGGCCGACCGGTATCGAGCGTGGCCACGATCCCGGTTCTCGCGACGCCCGTGCGCAGCTTGAGGCCGAGGGATGTGAGCGTATCGTGAACCAGTCGAGCGGTCTCCTCCTCTTGAAATGCAAGCTCGGGATTCTGGTGAATCGTACGGCGCAGTCGCACGACGTCGGCGAAAAGCTCGTCGTTCAGCTTCCTAATGCGGTCGAGCACGTCGAGCGAGCGTTCGTTCAGCATCGGTAGTGGGAGGGTGTGCCGAGAGACATTCGGTACGTTTCGGCAACGTGCGCTGCGTCAATTGAAGCCGCTGCCGCTGACGGCGGGAGGATGGTCTTGGTTCGCCACCTGCCAGGCCGTGGCGAAGATCAACCGGGAAATGCGGGCGAGCCGATCGTAGTCGATTTTGTGGGCCTCGTCCCCGGGACGATGATAATCGTCGTGCGTGCCCGTAAAGAAGAAAATGAAGGGAATGCCGTGCTTTCCGAAATTCCAGTGATCTGAGCGTGCGTAGAACTGGTTCGGGTCGTCCTTCGAATTGAAGCGCTCGTTGAGCTCGAGCCCGAGGTCCGTCTCGTCATTCGTTCGGACGTTGATCTCGTGCAGCTCTTCCGAGATCAGATTCGACCCGATGACGTACACGTAGTTCTCGGGATGACGGCCTTCGTAGGTCGGGTCGTAGCGGCCGATCATGTCGATGTTCAGGTTAGTCACCGTCTTCTCGAGGGGCAGAACGGGTTCGAAATCCGCATAATATTCCGAGCCCAACAGGCCTTTCTCTTCACCCGAAACGTGCAGAAACAAAATGGAACGTCGAGGTCCGATCCCGTCGCGCCGGGCTTTCATGAAGGCTTCTGCGATCTCCAAGGTCGTCACGGTACCGGATCCGTCGTCGTCGGCCCCGTTGTTGATCTGATCGTCTTCCTCCGAAAGATCGATGCCGATGTGATCGTAGTGCGAGGAGATGATGACGACCTCGTCTTTCAACGCGGGATCGGAGCCTTCTATGAAGGCAAGGACGTTCTCGGTGGACGCGGAATACGCCTCGAGATCGAGTGTGCTGCTGACCGCTACGCCGGGAAGCTCAAAGACGACGGGCGAAAGCCCCTCATCGATCTGGTGTTTGATTTCGTCGACTGAACGGCCGGACGGTCCGAGGATCGTGTTGGCCAGCTGCGTCGAGATCATGTAAGCCGGTGGGCGCGACGTGTTGCCCGCTTCCAGAAGTGAAAGGCTTCCGATGGCTTCGAGTGTCGCTGCGGCACTTCGAGCCGCCTCGCCGATGGGCACCGCTCCTCGGGGTCCGACGTCGCCGACGATCAAGAATCCCTTCGGTACGGCATGACGATACGCCGCACGCAGCTTCTGATATACGCTTCTCGACCAGACCGACGCCGAGCCGTCCGACGTCGGCAAGAGACTGTTTGACTCGTCCGCGAGAGGCTCGTCGCGGAAGATGAGGAGCCATTTTCCGGCGATCGAGATGTTCTTGTCCTCGAGTGCAACGTAGTCATCGTAGTCGAGTGCCGGATCCGAAATTCCGTACGCGGCGAATACGACGCCGCCTTCGACGTTCGGCCGCGTACCGAAAAGGAGGTAAGCGTCTTCGTCCTGTCGGTCGGACGAAAACGTGCTCGTTGCCGCGAGATCGCCCTGAACGGTCACGCGCAGCGTCGCCCTTAACATTCTCTGGCCGAAGACGGTAAAGGGTTGGAAGTATGCTTCCGGTGCATACGGGTCCGTCGATGTGACCGTCCCCTTCGGTTCGAGGCCGAGTTTGCGGTATTGAGACGCCAAATAGTGAGCGGCCAATTTCTGCCCGCGAGACGTCGTCTCACGTCCCTCGAAGAAATCCGACGAAAAAAGATAGAGTTGGGCGGCCAGGTCCTCGGGGGTGATAGTGGCTTGATACCGCTGAACGAGGGCCGGATTTTCGAAGACCGTAGGCGGCGACGACGGTATTTTCGTTTCTACCGCCTGCGCGACCGTCGTCGACACGAAGTATGCAGACAGCAGCAGGACAGGTACGAAGAGGCGGATTGTATTCATAGACCAACGGAGTTGTCCGAACAGAGGGAATGATACAAAGCCGGAGGCCTGATTCGGTTTCTAAAGACGTCAGGATTCGATCATGAATTCCTGCGGCGCGGCCATATCTTGAAAGCCGATCCGAACCTTCGTGTGCATTCGGCGTTTTGCGGTCTCCCTCGAGTGATAGGGTGTGGAGGACAGCGCCAAAATCCGATACGTGACATTCCAAAGGCGCAGTCCAGCGGCTCCAAAATTCGTGTGACGTCCGTTAGCTCGAACGTAAGTTATAGTCGATACAATGGACGACTCTCGTCGATGAGCACGCGCTGAACCTCGGATCCACCTTCCGCCGCGCAGACGTCAGCCGCCGCACAGAACCACGTCAGCTCGTCCCAAGCCGTTTTGGATCGACAGTAACATATGCTATCTGTGTCCATCATCGTACCGGTCCATAACGGCGGAAAGGCATTTTCTCGATGTCTCGACAGCCTGACGCGAAGTGCGTCCGACGTGGATGAGATCATCATCGTCGCCGACGGTGAGACCGACGGCTCGTGGCGTAGGGCGTATGCGTCCGGCGCTCGCGTCCTCGTAAACGAGACGACCAGGGGACCGTCCGCCGCAAGGAACCTTGGAGCGCGGGCGGCGGCGGGAGACGTCCTTCTGTTCGTTGACGCCGACGTATGTCTTCAGCCGGACACGGTCCACCTTGTCAGAGAAGCATTCGCATTCGATCCCGACCTTGCGGCGGTGTTCGGCTCCTACGACGATGAGCCGGCCGCCACGTCTTTTCTCTCCCGGTACCGCAACCTATTACATCACTTCACGCATCAGCGGTCTGACGAGGCGGCGAGGACGTTCTGGTGCGGATGCGGCGCAATAAGGAGCGAAATTTTTAAGGGAGCAGGAGGGTTTGACGATACTTACACCACTGCGTGCGTCGAGGACATCGAGCTTGGGTATCGTCTCGCGAAGGCAGGACGTCGAATCAGGTTGCGAAAGGACATTCAGGTCAAACATATGAAGCAGTGGAGCGCGGCCGCTATGATCCGCACGGACGTGTTCGGTCGGGCTATACCGTGGACCGAGTTGATTCTTTCCCATCGAGAGATGCGCGACGATCTGAATCTGCGGAAAGAGAACCGTCTGAGTGTGGTGTTGGTCTTCTGTCTCGTCGCTGCGTCGCTATTGGGTTTGCATTTTCCCGGCATGCTCGTGACGGCAGGAATTTGTGCCGCTTTCTTCGTCGTCTTGAACCTCCCGTTCTATCGGTTGCTCGCGCGAAAGCAGGGTCTCTCGTTTGCATTAGCCGCGATTCCGTGGCACGCGCTCTTCTATTTCTACGGCGGTCTCGGATTTCTGATCGGCCTATTTCGCTTTCTGGCGGGGAGGCACGCTTCCAGCGTACGTCCGGGTGCCGCCGAACGGGAAGCGCCGTTCGCGTCCTTAGAGGCGGATTCGAGCGCCGTGCATGGGCCGGCAAAGGTATGATGTACTATCCAGTCGTCGTGATCGGTGCGGGACCTGCCGGATTAACCGGAGCCCATGAACTCGTCAAAGCGGGAGAGGGCGTCGTCGTACTTGAGAAAAGTGGCAGTGTAGGCGGCATATCGCGTACGGAGCGCTATAAGGGGTATCGATTCGATATCGGCGGCCACCGGTTCTTCACGAAGGTCAGTGAAGTCGAAGCGCTGTGGCATGACGTCCTCGGCGACGACTTCATCGAAGTGCCGCGTCTCTCGCGCATCTACTACGGCGGTAAATTTTACCAGTACCCCATTAGACTCTGGAACACGCTCGGCAACCTCGGGCCGATCGAAAGTGCTCGTGTTTTGTTCAGCTATCTGATGGCGCGCGTTCGGATCCCCTATCCGAACGAGAAGAGCCTGGAGGAGTGGGTCGTGAACCGGTTCGGAGAGCGGCTCTACAAGATGTTTTTCAAGACCTACACTGAAAAAGTGTGGGGGTTACCGTGCAGTGAAATTCGGGCGGATTGGGCCGCGCAGCGGATCCAGGGACTCTCGTTGAAGCGCACGGTCGTCAACGCGTTGCTGAAGAGAAGTGATGCCACGTCGCTGATCGAGCGCTTTCGGTATCCGATTCACGGGCCGGGAATGATGTGGGAGCGGTTTCGAGAGCGAGTGGAGGAAGGCGGGGGGGAAGTGCGGCTCGACACGTCGGTCGAACGCTTGTTTCACGACGGTGAGCGTATCACACGGGTGTTAACGCGATCGCAAGACCGAGAAGCAGTGATCGCTGCGGACCATTTTATTTCCAGCATGCCGATCACGCAATTGATCGAGCGTCTGTCTCCGACACCGCCGGATCACGTGCTCGAAGCGGCGAACGGCCTCTCCTATCGTGACTTCATTGTCGTTGCCCTGATTTGTGATCGTGCCCATCTGTTTCCCGACAACTGGATCTACGTCCACAGCTCTGAAGTCAAGGTTGGCCGCATTCAGAACTTCAAAAACTGGAGCGCCGCGATGGTGCCGGATACGTCGAAGACGTGTCTCGGGATGGAATACTTCTGCACGGAGGGAGACGAGTTGTGGGAGCTCTCCGATGCAGAGCTGCGACGCCTTGCCGCGCGTGAGCTAGCCCAGGTTGGACTCGCAGCCGAGGACGAGATCGTGGACGGCGTCGTCATGCGTCAGCGGATGGCGTATCCGGTGTACGACGAGAAATACAAGCAGCATCTGGAGGTCCTAAGGCGGTATCTCGCCGGCTTCCAGAATTTGTGGACGGTCGGTCGCGCCGGCATGCACCGGTACAACAACCAGGACCACTCGATGCTGACCGCGATGCTTGCGGCGGAAAACATCCTCGGAGCGGAGCACGATCTATGGGGCGTGAATGTCGAGCGTTCGTATCACGAGCAGTTTACCTTGCCGAACAAGAAAGCAGCGGGTGCCCACGCCGTGGCGAGCGCGGCTTGAGGGCATTGTCATGACACACGAGAATAATGACGGAGTACGACCAGATAGAAGCGCCTGTTGACGCGCTTCCGTTGCGCGAGGATGATGTTTCTCGTGATGTGAAGTCAGAGCAAAACCGTCGCCCTCTTTTCGTTATTGAACCCACTCGAGGATGGTCCGCGCTGCAGCTCCGAGCACTGTGGGAATATCGCGAACTGCTCTATTTCTTCGTCTGGCGGGACGTCAAGGCACGGTACAAGCAGACGGCCTTGGGTGCAGCATGGGCAATTTTGCAGCCGTTCCTCATGATGGTGGCCTTCAGTATCTTTTTCGGCTACCTCGTACAGATCGAGTCCGACGGCTTCCCCTATCCAGTCTTCGCTTATACGGCCCTGCTGCCCTGGCAATTGTTCTCCAACGCGCTGACCGAGTCAGGAAATAGTCTGGTCACGCACCGAGACTTACTTACCAAGGTCTACTTTCCGCGCCTCCTACTTCCTCTGTCGGCCGTATTGTCCGGGCTTGTGGATTTCGGCGTGGCGTTCATCGTCCTGCTTGGCATGATGTATTATTATAGCATCGTGCCGACAGCCGCCATACTGGCTCTGCCACTATTCGTCGTGTTTGCGTGCATGACTGCCCTCGCCGTGAGCGTATGGCTGGCGGCACTGAATGCACAATACAGAGACGTACGCTATACCATCTCGTTTTTAACGCAGATCTGGCTGTTCGCGACGCCGATCGTTTATCCGGTGAGCATGATTCCGGAAGCGTGGCGTCCGTTATACGGCGTGAATCCGATGGTTGGTGTGGTGGAAGGTTTTCGCTGGGTACTCCTCGGAAAGTCGGATGCCCTCAACGTATCCATGCTGGTGTCGGTGCTCGTTGTAGTTGTTCTGCTGGTGGGAGGACTCTATTACTTCAAGCGCATGGAAGCAACGCTTGCGGACGTGATATGAACTCCCGTGAATTGGCTTTTCGCCTCGAGAACGTTAGCAAGATGTACCGCGTCGGGCGGTTAAATACAGACCCTACGCTACGCGAATCTTTGGCGAATGCCGCGTCACGTCCCGCACAGGCGCTTATATCTCGTATATCTCGGCTTCGTGGCCATGCACCCAGAGTTACGAGCAAGAAAGCTTTCTGGGCACTCAAGGACATCTCCTTCGAGGTTCGTCAGGGTGAGGTACTCGGAATCATCGGACATAATGGCGCCGGCAAGAGCACGCTGTTGAAGATCCTGTGTCGTATCACCAGTCCGACGGCGGGCCGGATCGAGATGTACGGACATGTGGGCAGTCTTCTTGAAGTTGGAACCGGTTTCCATCCTGAGCTAACGGGTCGCGAGAACGTCTACCTCAATGGAGCCATTCTCGGGATGAGCAGAAAGGAGATTACCAGGAAGTTCGACGAGATCGTAGCCTTTTCGGAGATCGAAAGATTCCTGGACACGCCCGTTAAGCGCTACTCGTCAGGTATGTATGTGCGTCTGGCGTTCGCAGTCGCCGCCCACCTGGAGCCGGAAATCCTGTTGATCGATGAGGTTCTCGCGGTCGGGGACACGGCTTTCCAGAAGAAGTGCCTTGGAAAAATGGACAGTGTAGCGCGGCAGGGACGTACGGTGCTCTTTGTAAGCCATAATCTGGGAGCGATTCGAGCGCTCTGCAGCCGCACCATCATGTTGAGAGGCGGCCGAATTTTTGCGGACGGCGATACGGCAGCCGTCGTTAGCAAGTATCTCGGAACGCTCGAAGAGGCGGCATCGGTTGATCTTATCGATCGACGGCAGCGGACTGGAGCCGGCCACATGCGTTTCAAGATGATCGAGATTTCTTCCGTTGATGAGGAGCATTCCTCTATCTTGGCCACCGGGAAACGGGCGCGTTTCGCGTTTCAAGTGACCGACGTTCAGCCCGGGATGTCGTGTTCTTTTACGATCTATGATGAATACGGTCACCCTGTTACCTTTTTTGATTCTGCGATGGAAGGCCCTGAAGACCTTAGACATCCGGGAGGCAACGGCCAATTCGTATGTGAGGTAGAGGATCTACTACTCCTTCCCGGGCGCTACCGGCTCAACGCAGCCTTAATGTGCGACGGCGTTTTGCAGGATCATCTCGAGGCAGCGGCCTTCATCGACGTGCAGCCGGGATTGCTGCGGGGACGTTCCACACCGAGCGCAAGTAGGCACGGTCGTGTGTTATTGAACCATCGATGGATCAGGTTCGCATAGCTGTTTCGCCTAAAAGGGTGACCTCGGATTCGCTAAATTTCATTCAACGAACGATAAGACTCGCAGAATTGCCCCAGAATTAATGAAGGCTCTCGTTGCCGGCTGGTTTAGCTTCGAATACGGACACGCGACTGCTGGGGATCTGCTCACGCGAGATCTCGCCTGCTCCTGGTTAGCTGAGGCCGGCTTTTTATACGACGTGGCCGTCGATCCTCCGTTTTCCGACGGCGTCAATTGGCGTGAAGTTGATCCTGAAGCTTATTCACACGTTGTTTTCGTGTGTGGACCCTTCGAAAAACGGGATGTAGAGCTTTCCCTTCTCTACCGCTTTGCCGCCTGTCGTCTGATTGGTCTCAACTTGTCGATGTTGGAACCACTGAAGGAGTGGAACCCTTTCGACTTTCTGATCGAGCGCGACAGCTCGAGACGAGTACACCCGGATATGGCTTTTCTTACCCGGCAGGCCCACGTACCCGTAGTGGGAGTGTGCCTGGTGGAAGATTATCCCGGCGCGGACGTGAGCAGCGCAAACGCCGCCATTGAGCGCCTGCTGGACTCCACGGAGGCAGCTGTCGTTCCGATTGATACACGCTTAGACGTCAACGGTACAGGGCTCCGGACATCCGCGGAGGTTGAATCACTCCTCGCCAGGATGGATGCTGTGGTGACGACGCGATTGCATGGGATGGTACTTGCGTTGAAGAACGGGGTGCCGGCGCTTGCGATCGATCCAGAGCGGGGCGGAGCCAAGATCAAACGTCAGGCTGAACGGATACATTGGCCGCTTGTCGCCAGTGTCAATGACGTGACAGACGAGGCGCTACGCGACAAGCTCGACTACTGTTTATCGGATGCCGCACGAGCTAGAGCCCGCCAGTGTGCGAGTATATCGGCGAAAGCCGTTGACGAATTGCGCGCAGAGTTTATCTCAGAATTGGCAAATCCCGATGCCCTGGAACAGGCATACTCTGCTCGTATTCGTGCGCTAACCAAGGACGAAGACAGCATGGGGAGTTTTCACCGGCACGGGGATCCCGTTCATCAGGAAAGTTCTCGTACGAAGCACGTAATTACCTGGCTAACGAAACGTTGTAAAGAGGGGTTACGGGTGGTCGGGCGTCCGGTAGTTGAACCTATCTGGCGCTGGTTGGCGCGTGATGAGAGCACAGAACCTATTGGTAGAAAAGCTTAGTAGTCCGGTCGTCATGAACCGGATCTTTCGTTCTTTGATTTTAGCAGGGTCGATCGTCCGCCATCCGTCGGTGACAGATGCACGGCCGCGGTTTCACGATTAACCGTCGGCTCTAATATCTGTGTGCGGAAAATGGGAGAGATGATTGTCACACGTCGAACTCCGGGAACATCTCGAAGAGTACCCACTCGCGCTCCCGAACATGCGCCTTCAGGTCGGGTGTATAGTAGCCGTCCCACACCTGGTCATCACCTCTCCCCCTTCCCATGGGGAAGACTTTTCCAAGATCGTGGATGAAGTCGATGTCTTCGGGAGCATACCTGCGAGCGAGTAAGGCTTCGTAGAGATCGTCATTCAAGCGGTGCGTGCGGAGGAAACTAACGGCAAACATATCTTCTCGATGCTGCCCGGAACGAATGTAATCGAGGTCGAGCCGCGAAAGGACCGTGTCCACGTCACGGTAGAAGTACCGAAGGAAACCGTGGGTGAGGAGGCCCAGACCCGTTCCGGACTTACTCTCGCACGCAAGCGTGGCACGGTCGCACAACTCGATGAATGCCTCGAAGGTCACGTTCGGGAATTCGGGATGGTCCCGCTCGAATTTAGGGAGGGCCTGCTCAATCGCGGAACCGACAGGCGTTGGATGGGGCTCCGGATGGTATTCGAAGGTCCGTTTCCACCATGAGAACTCGTACTGCGACACGTACCAGTCGTACGGGTTGCGAACGTTGGAAAGGAAGGGCTTGTGTCGATGCGAAGGGTGGACGTCGTGACAAGTACCGTGCTTCGGTTCGACGTTCAGGAGGGGGCCGTATCGTTCCGTCCGGATGCGTGCGGAGTGGATGGGAGACGACAGCAGGGCTCTCACACGTCTCCACGCTCGTTCCGATTTACTTGTCCTCGGGGACTGGTGGATACGGATCAGTGCCTCGGTGACGAATGTGCCTCCCGTTTTGGGCATGTGAATGTAGACAAATGCGTCCGTAATGACCATGTGTTCCTATAATCGTTCGTTTTTCGCCCGCAAGAGTGCCGGTGAACTCTGGGCGTGGCGTATGTCTGTTAGTCGCTTTCGTCGAAAAAGCTGGATCAGATTCAACGAAGCTCTACGGAAGAGAAGAAGCAACGAAA
>CAZMXY010000047.1:0-24164 GCA_964570345.1 uncultured Rhodothermales bacterium
ACGTCCCCCGTCCCCACGTTCCCCACGTTCCCCGTCCTCACGTTAATCGTTTCAAAAGCGCAGCGTGAACACGGTGCGATCGTATGGATGGGAGACGACGCCAATCGTGCCTCCGTGTTGGCGCATGATCTCGCGGGAAAGGCTGAGTCCGATGCCGCTGCCTTCCTTCTTCGTCGTGAAGAAGGGAATGAAGATCTTGTCGATCGCTTCCGGAATGATGCCCGGGCCCGCATCGATGACCTGAATGATGGTGCGCCCACGCCCGTCCAGCGCCCCTCGCATGCGGACCTCGGCCTTCTGGCTGCCTTCGACCGATTCCATGGCGTTCTTGACGAGATTGATGAGCACGCGCTCGACCAGCTCCGGGTCGGCGGTCACGGTCAGTGACGCCGGGTCGATCTCCCCAATCAACGCGACGCCGCCTTTTTCCATCTGGGCGCGAAGCAAGCCCGTCACGTTGTTGAAGAGATCCTCGACCGGAAGGATCTGGAAATCGGGCGTCGGAATGCGTGTGAGACTCCGGTAGGCATTGACGAAGTGGAGCAGGCTGTTGCTTCGCTTTTCTATCGTGTAGACGGCATCACGCACGTCGCCGATCGTCTCCTCGCGCGGCCGGCCGTTCACGGTGTCATCGTATTCCACCAGCAGTTCGTTGGCCGTCGAGGCCAGCGACGAGATCGGTGTGATCGAATTCATGATCTCATGCGTCAATACGCGCGTCAGCTTCTGCCAGGCCTCGATCTCCTTTTCCTCCAGCTCGCTCTGAATGTTCTGGAAGGACACGAGCTTGAAGAGATCGCCTCGCATTTTGAACTCCGTCGCGCTCAGCGAAATCTGGAACATCTCGTCGTCGTCCACGAGCTTCACCAATTGCTTGTCGCCCGAACGCATGCTCAGGAGGGTGTCGACCAATTCCGGGCTCATCTCGGCCAGTGCGCGGACGTTCTTTAGCCTCGGCACGCGCAGCAGGCGCTTGGCGGCGTTGTTGATCAGTTCGACCGACCCGTCTAGTTTGAACGATATCAAGCCCACGCCGATGTGCTGCATGACGGTATGCAGGTACCGGTAGTGCTCCTCCTTCTCGGCTCTGGCGGCCCGAAACTCGGCCATCACCTCGCGAAAGGCCGCGCCGAGATCCGCGTACGATCCACCCCTGCCCTCGGCCGTGAACGTCTGTGAGAAATCCGAATACCGAATCGATCGGAGAAAGCGCGCGAGATCGCGGTTCGTCTTATCGACGAGACGGATCAGCCCGCGGATCTCGAGGAGGGCGACGACGGCGACCATGACGCCGGCGGCGTAGGCCGTCGTCTCGGCGAACAAGTACACGGCGAGCAACAACGTGGCCGCCAGCAGCAAAATGCGGAGCGTGCACTGCACGCGGAAGTGTTTCATACGTCGATTGGGTGCGCGTTGGACGGACGCGCTGTCCGTCGGAGGCACGCGCTGCCGCGTCATTGAGGGCTCTCGCCCCGCCATCCTGCGAATGGACACGTCGTCGCGGGCCGGCAGAACCCGCGGCCTCGCCGCCCGACGGCAGCCTCAAATCCCGTATTTGTCGAGTCTGCGATAAAGCGACGCACGTGTAAGGCCGAGCTCGTCTGCGGCGCGTGTAATGTTGCCCTCGTATTTTTCGAGCGCTTTGCGGATCACAAGCTTTTCGACGTCTTCCAGATTTAGATTGTCGAACGTGATACCCTCGCCGTCGTCCCGGCCGTTTGCCGCGAAGAAGAAGTCCTCCGGATGCAGGATGCTTGACTCGGCCATGATAACCGCACGCTCGACCATATGCTGGAGCTCGCGGACGTTGCCCGGCCAATTGTACTTCTCCATTCGACGGATGACGGTGGAATTCACCGCCTTGATGGACTTCTGGTACTTGCGCGCGTACATCTCGAGAAAATGGTCTACGAGCAGATGGATGTCTTCCGGACGATCGCGCAACGGAGGGATGCGAATCTCCACCGTATTAACGCGATAGAGGAGATCCTGTCGGAAGGTCCCATCACGAATCATGTCGTAGAGGGGCATGTTCGTTGCGCAGATCAAGCGCACGTCGATTGGCCGAGGCGTGTTCGACCCGACACGGATCACTTCACGGCGTTGAAGTACGGTCAAAAGCTTGGCCTGCTGAGTGGATGAGAGGTTGCCGATCTCGTCAAGGAAGAGCGTCCCGCCCGAAGCGACTTCGAAACGTCCGGCGCGGTCCTCTTTGGCGTCCGTAAAAGCGCCCTTCACGTGGCCGAAGAGCTCGCTCTCGAAGAGCGTTTCAGGAATCGCGCCAACGTCTACGCTTACGAATACCTCAACTCCTCGGCCCGATCTCCGGTGGAGGGCGCGCGCGACGAGCTCCTTGCCGGTGCCGTTTTCACCGAGGACGAGCACGTTGGCGTCGGTTTTCGCCACCTTCTCGATCGTTGAGAAAACCTTTAGCATCACCGGCGAAGCCCCGACGAACTCCTGATAATTGTGATCCAGGTCCTCGTGTAGCTGCTGCTGCCGGGCACGCAGTCGATCCGCCTCCATTCGGGAGGCCCGCAGGCGAGAAGCCGAGCTCAGGGTCGCCAGAAGTCGATCGTTCGCCCACGGTTTCAAGACGAAATCCGTGGCGCCCTCTTTGATCGCGCGGACGGCCATCGCCACGTCGCCGAACGCCGTGATGAGCACGACGACCGCCGATGGAGCGATCTCGAGAATCCGATCGAGCCAGAAGAACCCCTCGCGGCCGCTGCCCACGTCCTGCTTGAAATTCATGTCCAAGAGAATCACGTCGTAGTCGTGATTCTTGAGCAGGTTCGGGATTTGCTCCGGGTCCTTTTCGGTGTGTACCAGCACGGAGCGTTTCTTCAGCAGCAGGCGCGCGGCCTGCAGCACGTCCTCATCGTCGTCGACGACGAGGATTCGTCCGAATTCGGCGGGCATGGTGGATGACCTTTAGGGTGGGCAATAAGGGAGTTCTGAGGCGCCGGCTTCGTCGTACGGGTGGATGGACGACAGTCCAAGAATCGTTCCTACGTCACGAGAGGAGCCTGGAGGAGGTATACGCAACGAGGGGCTCAAGAGAGTGTACGAAAACGAACACCCGATGTTACGTGCCCGAACACCGGAGCAGGCCTCGGCCGCGCGAAATTCCTTGCGGCTGAAGCGGCGCGCTTTGAGCGAGACGCGGCTTTGACCGTCCGAACGTGTCGAAAGAGGCGCACAAACGGCCGACGGGTGTGATTCGAGCAGGTGTGATTCGATTGCGGAGCCGCCGAACCGAGACGAGACGTCACCGAGCCTCCGCGCGCCTCGCGAGCTCCTCCGGCTCAACGTCCTCAACATGGGTTGCGATCCACCATTGGCCGCCCCAGGGATCTTACACGCCGGCCATCCGATCACCGTAGAACTCGTCTGTAGGTACGCGCAGCGATTCGGCACCGGCCTCGAGCGCGCGATCATAGACGGCATCAACGTCGTCCACGTACAAATGGAGCATTGCCGTCACCGGATCGTGCTCGTCCGTCGCCGCTCCCATCATAACGACCGAATCGCCGATCCGCACTTCGGCACGCATGATAGACCCGTCCGGCCGATCCATGCGGCGAATTTTCCGTCCTGCTAAGCTTCGCTCGATGAACCGAATCAAACGAGCCACGTCATCCACGATCAAGTACGGCGCGACGGTATGATAGCCGTCGGCAATTGGTTGTACCGCCATGTCAGCTTTCTCCGTTTCGTGCGTTTTTCTCCGACGTTCAGGTACACATGCAGCCTTCAGTCCTTCCGGAGGCCCAGACGATTCCGCTTACGTCTCACGCCATTTGAAATTACGTCACGACGTTGAGCCAGCCTCCGTCGACATAGTACGTCGAGCCGACGCAATAGCTCGCGCGAGGAGAGCAGAGAAAGACGAAGAAGTCGGCCAGCTCTTCGGGGGTCGCGAACCGGCCGATCGGTGCTCGGTCTTTCGCGAATGCATCCAGATAGTCCCGCCAGTCCGTCTCGGTGTCTGCGGTGGCGTGCCTCGCGGCCGACTCCCAGGCCGGTGCCATAATGAGGCCGGGGTTGATGCAGTTGACGCGGACGTCGTCCCGAATCAGCTCGTCGGCGAGACACTTTGAGAGCATCGCAAGAGCCGCTTTGGTCACGTTGTAAACGGGTTCGTGTCCGAGCGGTTGCTTTGCGCAAATGGAGGCGTTGTTGAGGATTACTCCTCCGCCGCGGCGGCGCATCGCCGGGACGAACGCGCGAGCCAGCCGAATGGCGGCCATGACGTGGAGGTCCCAATAATATTGCCATCTTGCATCCGGCGCGGACATGATGGTCTCATCCGTACCCTGCCCCGCGTTGTTGATTAGGACGTCGACGCCGTCGAATACGCCGTTCACGGCCGCTACGAGAGCGTCGATGTCGTCCGTTCGGGTGAGATCGCACCGAAAGCCATGAGCATCCACGCCGAATTCGTCGTGAATCCGCGCGGCCTCTCCAAAAACTGCGGCTTCATCCCGTGCGCAGAGAGCGAGATGAACGTTCTCGCGAGCGAGGGCGCGGGCCACGGCCAGGCCGATGCCCGTGCTCCCGCCCGTTATGAGTGCAACTTTGCCGCCCAGCTCTAAATTCATAGTCCAATGAATATTCCGATTCCGTACGTGTGAGCGTGGCTTAGTCGGCCCGCTCTCCAGGAGGCTTCTATCCGCGTCGGCCTCGTCCGGTTCTCCCCTCGCTCCGGCAAGGTGGGTGAGAGCACGCGTGGGGAAATGGTCGTTCTCGCGGAAGAGGCGGCGCCCGTCCAGGAACATGCATTCCGCCGCCGTAAAATCACCACCTTCTCGGATCGCGTCGCGTCGGGAGGTGTCTCGACGATGGTCCGCAGCTGTACGAAAACGGACACCCCCTGTTGCGTGCCCGAACACCGATCTTCGACCCGGGCGCAGTTGAATGCGCGTATCTGGTCGGGAACGGGCATGCGCGTCCCTGGCACGGCGATTGTGTTTTCAGTCACGACTGAGCGGGGGCACGCCCACATCAGATAGGATAATGGATACACGAAGTCATCGCACATCGAAAACCGACGCCGGGCCGGAGCATCTGAACGGATCGGGGTCCGGCCCAGGGTCCGGGTCGGGGTCGGGGCTGGGTTCGAGATCAGGGTCCGGATCAGCGTCGGGATCGGCATCAGGTTCCGGAGAAGGCATTGATCGCAAGATCGAGAAGAAGCTATTCACTCCCATGCGCGTCGCCATGGGTGCGGGCATACTGGCGCTCATTGCGCTGATCATGTACGCCGTCGCGTCGAGTACGGGTGGGAAGCGGCTGAACGTCGATCGGGAGCGGGTCACGATCGCGGCCGTCACGGAGGGGCCGTTCCAAGAGCTGATATCAGTCACAGGTACGGTCCTGCCGCGGACCACCGTGTACCTCGACGCCGTCGAGGGCGGCCGAATCGAGGAAGTCTTCATCCGTGAAGGATCGAACGTCCAGGCCGGGCAGCCGATCCTTCGCCTGTCGAACAACGATCTGCAGCTTCGGATGCTCAACGCCGAGGCGCAGCGCATTGAACAGCGCGACCGCCTGCAGAACACCCGGTTCAACATGGAGATGAACTCGCTAAACCTGCGGCAACAGCTTACCGAGATGAACTATCAGATCCGCAGGCTCGAAAGGCAATTCGAGCGCCAGCAGGATCTCTACGAGAAGCAGCTCGTCTCGCAGCAGGAATTTGAATCTGTGCGCGACGAATATGAGTACTGGCAGCGCCGCGAATTTCTCACCCTTCAGGCCTTCCGGCAGGACTCTCTTCGGATGGAGTCGCAAGTCGCTCAAATGGAGGATGCGCTCGCGCGGATGGAGACCAATTTCGACGTCATCCAACACAATCTCGAAAATCTGACGCTTCGCGCGCCGGTCGACGGGCAGCTTTCTGCACTGAATGCGGAAGTGGGCGAAATCCGGACGTCCGGGTTTCGATTCGGACAGATCGACGTCCTCGACGGCTACCGCGTGCGGGCGCAGATCGACGAGTTCTACATCTCCAGGGTGGTCCGCGGGCAGATGGCCCGAGGCGAACTCTCGGGGCGGGAGTATCAACTCGTGGCGAGTCGAGTGTATCCCGAAGTGCGTGAAAGTCGATTCGAGGTCGATTTTGAGTTCGTCGACGAACCGCCTTCCGGCATCCGGCGCGGGCAGACGCTTCGCTTTCGGCTGGAAATGAGCGACCCGGCGGAGGCCGTCATGGTCCCGCGCGGCGGATTCTATCAGGCGACCGGTGGGAACTGGATTTTCGTGCTCGATCCGTCTGAAGACTACGCCGTCAAGCGCTTCATCCAGCTCGGCCGGCAGAATCCCACTCATTTCGAGCTCGTCACGGGCCTCGAGCCCGGTGAGCGCGTGATAACTTCGAGTTACGATACGTTCGGCGATGCGGACCGGCTGGTACTTCAAGATTGATGGGTGTCGTGAGCCAGGCAGCGTTCGTTCACGCGCACTTCTTGTTCGCAAACGGACGAGTTGTCGCTTGTATGAGGCCGGTGGGGCGGCATTTTAGCCCTTTTCGAATGATTGGCATATCTGTTGACGTACGACCGGCAAGCGGCGTCCCGCCAGGAATAACGATGAACCACCATCATGCTGCGTAGCTATCTCCAGGTTGCGATCCGCAATCTGCTCAAGCGGAAAGGATACTCGGCGATCAACGTCGTCGGTCTCTCGGTGGGGCTGGCCGCCGTCGTACTCATTTTTCTCTACGCTCGGCACGAGTTGTCCTACGATCGTTTTCACGCGGACGGCGAGCGCATCTTTCAGATCTACAAAGAGCGCATTACGCCGACCGGGGTTCAGATCACGCGCGACACCTGGGTGCCGCTGGCCGAGCGTCTCGAGCAAGAATATCCGGCCGTTCGGAAGGCCGTACGGATGTGGGATGCGAGCGCCTGGGTTCGTTTCGACGACAAGCGATTCGAGGAACAGGTGACCTACGCCGATCCGGGCGTTTTCGAGATGTTTAGTTTCCCGTTCGTCAAAGGCGACCCCGCGACGGTGCTCGCCCATCCGACGGCGGCCGTCGTGTCGACGGACTTTGCGGCGCGCTACTTCGGTGAGCTGAATCCGATTGGCAAAACGATTCGGGTGAACAATGAGGTCGACTATACCATTACGGGCGTGCTCGACGACATTCCGAGCAATTCCACGATCGACATCAACGTCGCGCTGCCGGTGACGAGCGTTCCCTGGTATGCCGACGTGGTCGATGAGTGGGGCGGCTCGTTTCTGTTCACTTACGTGCTCCTCGATGACGCCCGCAGTGCCGCCGCTCTTGAGGCCCGCTTCCCCGCGCTCATTCGCGGAATCTGGGACGAGGAAACGGCTGCTCGTACGAATTTCAAACTCGAGCCGCTGCACGGACTCTACGATGCGCTGACGGGCAACCGGCAATATGCCTATATCCTGCTGGGCGTGGCGTTCGTCATTCTACTCATCGCCGCGATCAACTTCATGAATCTAGCGACGGCGCGCTCGCTGGAACGGGCGCGCGAGATCGGGATGCGTAAGGTCCTCGGCGCGCAACGGCGGCAGCTCGTTTTCCAGTTCATCGGCGAATCCACGATTCTCAGTCTCGTTTCCCTGGGCCTCGCCTTCGTCCTCGTTCGTCTGACGCTGCCGTTTTTCAACGACGTCTACGGCCTCAAGCTAAGCCTGAGGACGACGGAGATGCCGTATCTCCCGGCCGTGCTGATCGTGCTGGGCCTCCTGGTCGGAGTTCTCGCCGGGGCGTATCCCGCCTTCCACGTATCGAAATTCAAACCGGTCCGAGCGCTCCGCGGCACGTCGGCGCCGGCGATCACCGGCATCAAGCTGCGCAGCGGCCTCGTCGTCGCGCAATTCACGCTCGCGATCGGACTCATCGCCCTGACTCTCGTGATGCGGAGCCAGCTCCAATTTCTTCAAACGGCGGAGCTGAAATTCGACAGCGAAAACGTGATCGTCATCCCGGTTGAGGCCGGGGATTTCGACGACCCCGAGGCGGCCGCCATACGAATCGGCACGTTCCAGGAGGAGCTTCGCCGAATTGAGGACGTGGTCGAAGTATCGGCCGCAAGCCATGCTCCGGGACGGTGGTCCGGCTGGTTCACCTTCGTTCGACCGGAGGATTGGGGGGATCGGGATCCCCTTCGCATGCGACGTGCCTTCGTCGACGCGAAGTACTTTGACGCCTACCATCTTCCGTTCGTCGAAGGCCGTAGTTTCGACGCCGAGCGCGCTACCGATGCCGATGAGTCGGTCATCATCAACGAAGCCGCTCTGAGATCTTTCGGTTGGCAGACCGGCGTCGGTATGTCCGTGCGCACCGGCGATGCGGATTACGAGGTCATAGGTGTCGTGCGAGACTATCACTTCGACGCGCTGCGCGACGAGATCGCGCCCATCCTCCACCATTATAGGCCTCCCGAGAACCAGGTACATAATTTCGTGGCGGCACGGATTCGTCCCGGCCGGGCGCAAACCGCACTCGCCGCCGCTGCGGAGGCATGGAAGCGCGTCGACCGTGATCGGGATCTTCCTTACGAATTTGCCGACCGCACCTTTGACCAGCTCTATGAACAGGAAACACGGCTGATCTCCGTTACCGGGGCCTTCACGATCCTCGCGATCCTCATCGCGTGCCTCGGGCTGCTCGGCCTGGCTTCGTGGAGCGTGACGCAGCGCGTGCGTGAGGTCGGCATCCGCAAGGTGCTCGGCGCGTCGGTTGGGCGGATCGTCATGCTGCTCTCGACGGAGTTTCTTCGCCTGGTCGGCATCGCGCTGCTCGTCGCCATTCCGCTCGCGTACGTTGCGGCGGGAAGATGGCTCGAGAATTTCGCGTACCGCGTCGACCTTCAACCGGGGACTTTCGCACTGGCGGGAGCGGCGGCCCTTGTCGTTGCCTTCTTGACGGTGAGCTCGATGGGTCTTCGGGCGGCGTTGACCGATCCGGTCGATTCGCTGCGCTCCGAGTGAGGAAGCTATTTCTGTTTTCGATCCGAGTTCGCTGGAGAGCCGAATTATCCTTAAACCGAACCATACACATCAAAATGATCCGAACCGTAAATCTATCGAAGGTCTACCGGACCGAGGAAGTCGAGACGTCGGCGCTCAACAACGTCAATCTGGAAATACAGGCAGGGGAGTTCGTCTCGATCATGGGGCCGTCCGGCTGTGGGAAGTCGACGCTGTTGAACATCATGGGACTGCTCGACAACCCGTCGAGTGGAGAGTACAACTTCCTGGGCCAGGAGGTCTCCAAGCACTCCGAGCGCCGCAGGGCCAACCTGCGGAAGGGATCCATCGGGTTCGTTTTCCAGAGTTTCAACCTGATCGACGAACTCACCGTCTTCGAAAACGTCGAGCTGCCCCTATTATATCTCGGCGTTCCGTCGAAGGAACGGGAGAAGACGGTCGACGCGACGCTCGAGCGCGTAGGCATCATGCACCGGCGCAATCATTTCCCGCAGCAACTCTCGGGCGGCCAGCAACAGCGCGTCGCCATCGCTCGGGCCGTCGTCGCCGAACCGAAGCTGATCCTTGCCGATGAGCCGACGGGTAACCTCGATTCCGTTCACGGCGAGGAGGTGATGAATCTGCTGATGCAGATGAACGAGGCCGGCACGACGATCGTGATGGTCACCCACTCCCCGGCCGATGCCGAGTACAGCCACCGGATCGTGCACCTGTTCGACGGGCACGTCGTCACGGAAAACTTCATGGAACGAAAATACGCGGCACATCCGGAAGCGTCTGCGTGAACGCACGCCGGTGTCCGTCGGCGGTCGTCCCAACGAAAGAATCTGAATCGAGCAGAATCGAGATGCTAAGAAACTACCTCACCGTCGCCCTACGGACGCTGCGCCGGTATCCGTTCTTGTCCGTCGCAAACGTCGTCGGACTTGCAGTCGGGCTGGCCGCGTGCATTCTCATCCTGCTGTACATCCAAGACGAATTGAGCTTCGACACGATGCACGCGAACGCCGATCGGATCGTCCGCATCGTCGAGGTGCGTGAGGCGGCGGACGGAGCGAAACGGCATTATGCCTACACCTCGGGTGCACTCGGACCCGAAGTAAGGAGAACGGTCCCTGCGGTGGAGAATGCCGCCCGCCTGGTCGGCGCGATGGGCACAGGCCGTCGCGTCGTCGAGCGTGGAGAGGCTCGGTTCTACGTCGGCGACCACGCTTTCACCGAACCCGCGTTCTTCGAGATGTTCGATTTTCGATTCGTAGCGGGCAGCGCGTCGGGCGCCCTGGACGATCCGCAGGAGGTCGTCTTGACGACCGAATCTGCGGAGCGGTACTTCGGTCGAGAAGATCCCATCGGCCAAACGATCGGGGTTGAGGGAATCGGGGATTTCACCGTTACAGGCGTCATCGACCTTCCGGCAAACACCCATGTCAATAAGTCGATTTTCTTCTCGTTCGAAACACTGCTTCAGAACGAGGATTGGCGCAATTACCTCATGAGCTGGGAATCTTCGATCGTGATGACCTACCTGCAGCTCGCTCCGCAGGCGGCCGCCTCGAGGGTGGATGCAGCCGTGGCGGGAACGATGGCTCTCCTGGCCGACGAGGAGACGGCAAGAATCCGTAGGCCCTATCTGCAGCCGCTGTCGAAGATCCACTTGGGCTCAGGCCATGTCGACTTCGACGAAAATCGCGCGCAGGGATCGCCGGCGTATCTGTACCTGTTCGGAGCCGTGGCGCTGTTTGTGGTACTCATCGCGGCCATCAACTACACCAACTTGTCGACGGCCCGGTCGATGCGACGGGCGAGGGAGATCGGCATGCGAAAAACGGTCGGCGCACTCCGAAGCCAGCTCATAGGGCAGTTTCTCGTCGAATCTCTTCTTACGACCTGTGCCGCGCTCACGCTCGCGGCTGGGCTCGTGTGGGTCGCGCTCCCGCTGTTCAACGCAGTGGCTGGAAAATCGATGACCATCGCCACGATGAACTTCGGTCCGATCGTTGCCGGTGCTATACTCCTCACCTTCGTGGTAGGCTTGCTGGCCGGGAGTTATCCGGCCTTATACCTCTCTCGATTTCGCCCGGCCACTGTGCTTGGCGGAGCCGGCACGATCCCGGCCGGTACCGCGCCGCTGAGGAAAAGCCTCGTCATCCTCCAGTTCACGATGTCGATCGCGCTCATCGTCGGTACGCTCGCCCTCCACGAGCAGCTCGATTTCGTTCAAAATACTCGCCTCGGCTTCAACGAGGATCGACTCGTGGTCGTCGACATCAACGACGGCCGGGTTCGCAATGCGTTCGAGACGGTGAAAAACGAATTCGCCGGCGTGTCGGGCGTCGAACGTGTCTCGGTTTCAAACAACGTTCCCGGCGACTGGAAGAACATTCCCCGGGTGGACCTTGCTCGGGCCGGCAGCGAGCAGGTGTCGACGGTGCATTTCCTCGGGGTTGACGAGGACTTCCTGGACACCTACGAGATCGATCTCGTTTACGGCGAGCGCTTCGGCCGCGGCTTCGCCACAGACTCGACGTCGGTGCTCGTGAACGAGACGGCCGCGCGACAGCTCGGACTTTCGATCGGCGATCTCGTGCGCGTTCCCGGGGACGATTCGTGCTCAGACTGTCCGAACGTATTCGAGGCGCGAGTGGCCGGCGTCGTGGGAGATTTCCACTACCAATCGCTGCATCTTCCGATCGGACCGCTCGTGATCGGATATCGCACGAATCCGATAGACGTGATCGACTATTTCACGATCCGGATGGATGCTCGTAGCGTACCGGCGGTAATCGACGGGCTGCGCAGGATCGGGGAGCGCTTCGACCCCGATCATCCGTTCGAATACAATTTCCTGGATGCGCGCCTCGCGGATTTTTACACGAGCGAGCGCCAGGTCCGAAGCGTCATCGGTGCGGCGGCGCTGCTCGCCATTCTGATCGCGTGCATGGGTTTGTTCGGACTGGCGGCGTTTACGGCGGAGAACCGGACGAAGGAGATCGGCATTCGCAAGGTGCTTGGAGCGACGGTCGGCCAGATCGTTGCGCTCCTGACGGGCGATTTCGCGCGCCTCGTCGGCATCGCCTTTCTCATCGCCTCGCCGCTCGCCTATCTCGCTACGCAATGGTGGCTCAAGGATTTCGCCTATCAGGCCCCACTTGGCGTGTCGATCTTCCTCATCGCGGGCGCCGCATCCCTGCTGCTGGCCGTCCTTACGGTCAGTTATCAGTCCATCAAGGCCGCACTGGCCGATCCCGTGACGAGCCTGCGGTATGAATGATCGACGGCGACGGCGACCATTGTTCGTTCTTAGCCGCTCAGTGATCAGGCTGGTCCGCTGATGATGACCGCACCGGAACGGATTTGAGAATGCGGACGCTGACGAACGCCCGAATCAGACACACAATCCGTCTTCGGTGACGAGCCGGCGGCAATGGAATCGTTCGTCGATGCGATCGATATGCCAGCCCTGCCCGTTTCGACGCATGGTCACCCGATAGTCGTGGCCGGCAAGGGCATCGTCCTTCAAACCCCAGTGCAGCACGACGGCCACGGCTTCATTTTCTTGTTCCTGCCATATTCGTGTCGTCCGCTCCCAAACGTCCCCGCCGACCTCGCCTGCTCCTCGGAGGATCGGTGTCAATCGCGTCAGCAGCGCATCGGGAGAGTCGGCTCGTTCTGACGCTGGTTCCTCGCCTCCTCGTGACACGTCTATGTCCGCACGGCGCCAGGACGTAGTACCGGGCACGTAGCCGAGATCCGTTGACGTCTGCCGCTGCAGCGATGCCATACGCGGCTGCGCTTCGAGACCCTCACGGCTCCAGAGAGAGGCATCGGCGGCCGTGGTGTCGTTGCGTGGTTCGGAGGAAGGTCGTGTGTTCGGAGTGTCCTCCGGAGTCATACATCCCAGCCACAGAACGAATAGCGCCGGAAGGACGAGGCGTGAGGGGGGATACGTATTCAAATTCAGAGGCGCGCGGCCGCTATTCGAACCATATTTCAACTTCATACCCATCGGGATCCAGGACGAATGCGAAGAGGCATCCGAGACTTGATTTCCCCGACCAAGAATCTGCCCTCCTGCTCTGGATTCGAGGTGCTACGGATGCACCGGGTCGATGTGGACGTCGAGACGATGATTGATCCGAAAACCCGCGAGACCGTCGGAATGGATTTCGCTACGGGGCCGGCGATCGACTTCGACGCCGTTTGAGGTGAAAACGACGTCGTCCCCTTCAACGCGCGCTCCGAGCAGGTTGATCTGCCGTCCGTTCTCATCCTGCTCCTTTACGGCTTCGTGCTTCGTCCAGTTCACCACCACGGTACGTTCGTCTCCCGTCCTATTGGCGATGAAGTACTCCCCCGTATTCCGAACGAGGAAATACGAATACGCTTGATCGGCACCGGAGAGATCGGTGCCGCCGACTACGATCCCGTATGCTTCCGGATGGGCCGGCGCCTTGGTCTGAGTGAAACGCGCCGCGAACTCGTAGTCGCCGGACAGATTCCAGTCCGTGTTGTAGAATACGGCCGCCGGGCCCGTCGTTGCGTGAAAGCCCTCGCCCATAGTCACGAAGACGACGCCGTCGGCCGGCTCGTCGCCGTCCACCCGTGCGTGCCATCCCTCTGGAAACTCGCCCCCACCCGTCATGACGCTGTCGGAATGGGCGTGTTCGTCCTGCTGGGCAACTGCGGGACTCGACGATGCCGGCGCCAGTGCGGCGATCAAAAGGAAAGGGGAAGCGATCATGAAGTATTTTTTCATGGCGAATCTCAGTGCAATTTTTGGAGACGCGGGTAATGCTTGAAAATTGACTTCGTCAGGCGGAAAGATACAGCCTGATTCGCCGGCAAGTGAGCCTGTCACGGCACTCAAGTGTTGCGATTCGGTGACATTATCGCCGTCGTTTACAGGCAGAACCCTCGCACGGAAGGCAAGGTCGGGCGTTTGATGTTTCACTCGTCTCGGACACACCTTTACACGAACGTCGGCCGGCCCGCGCTTCGAATTCGACCCGCCCGCCACGTGCTGGAACGGTTGCTGAGTGACGCTTATTTTGTCGCGCCGACGATGAGGGATATATCCATCTCAGGAGGTCCCCGGTCCTGGCCTGTCGATTCGATTGGAGGCGGAGACTTATGAATGAAATCCGAGGGGTTCTGGCGCCGGAGACGCCTGTGGAGGATTCCGGACCGGATTTGAAGCCGGGTCGTTCGCAGGACGCGCGCGTAGTCGACAAGACCGGACGTCACGGGACGTTTCAAGGCGTCTTTCGGCCCACTTTCCTTACTATTGTCTGCGTGATGGCATATCTACGCGAGGGGTGGGTCGTGGGTCATGCCGGCATTCTCGGAGCGGCACTCGTCATTCTGCTGGCGTTCTTCATCATGGGGACGAGTGCATTCGTTCTCTCCTCGGTATCCACGAACGCCAGAGCGGGTGGAGGCGGCATCGTCGGCATCATCAGCAGGTCGCTCGGCTTCGAGGCCGGAGGCGGCATTGGAATTCCGCTTTACGTCGGGCATGTCTTCCTCGTCGCGCTCTACGTATACGGCTTTGCCGAGGCCTGGCAATCCGCCTTTCCGCATCACCCTCAGATGCTCGTCGCCTATGGTATGTTCGCGGTGGTCGTGGCAGCGACGTTTGTTCCCCCGACGGTCACGTTTAGAGTGCAGGACGTAGCGCTCGTCCTCGTCGTCGCATCGCTCGGTTCAGCGCTGATAGGCCTGTTGATCAACGGTGTAGCCGGCGGATTCAATGAGCCGCATCTCTGGGGATCGTTCGACGGAAGCGGATTCTGGCTTCTGTTCGCCATTTTGTTCGCCGCCGGTGGGGGGCTCACGACGGGCGCGGTTATGCCGGATGCGCTCAGAAATCCGCGCCGAAGTATCCCGTGGGGTACGCTCGCGGCGGTCGGCGTCGCATTCACTATCTACTTCGTCTTGGCGATTTGGTACGGCAGCGTGGCCCCGCCGGCGGAGCTGCTGACAAATTACATGATAATGGTGGACTACGCGGCCTGGGGACCGATCGTGCTGGCGGCGATTCTGGCGGCAACCTTCGCGGCCGCCCTTCTGACGCTCGCCGCCGCACCGAAGATGCTCCAGACGCTTGCCGACCAGGGCATCGTACCGACAGGCGACCGATTCGGGAATTCGACTCATGCTGCTCCGTCGCGAGCCGCCGTCGCCGCCACGGTCTTGCTCGTTCTTACGACGCTTCTCGTGGGGGATCTTGATCGAATTGCCGTACTCGTAACGCTGTTCTTCTTGCTGAGTTACCTGTCGCTTCACGTCCTCGTCCTGCTGGAACAGGAGCTCCGTCTATTCTCATTCCGGCCGACGTTACAGGTGTCCCGTTGGGTCGCGATTCCGGGAGCGGTGGTGTGCTTCGTCGCCATGTTCGTCATCAGTCCATTCTTTTCGCTGATCGGGCTCACGCTGGTTGCCGCCCTGTTCGTCCTTCTCACTCGGCGACCTTTTCGGTCACCCGGGGTGGCCCGCAGCGGCGTCCTGAATGCGCTGGTTGACTGGATCACGCGCCAGACTGCCCGTATGCCCGAGCAGGAAACGGCGAGGTCGTGGCGGCCGGATGTGCTGATCCCCGTGAAGTCGCGTAGCGAGCTCGACGGCACGTACCGATTCCTGCGACTCATCACCGAGCCGAACGGGACGATTCGCATCCTCGGAATTCGCCCACCGCGCCCTCCCGGCGGGACCTCGCGCGGGTCCGTCCTCGGAATGGCCGACAAAGATCTCTTCGGCTCGAAGTCGTCACAGGACGCTACGTCCGATCGCGGGGCAGAATCCGATGATCAGGATTCGGCCGGCGGAAACGGATCGTCGGATGATCTCGAGACCCTATCGGTCGCGACGAAGGTCATACAGAGCGACGCGTTGCATGCCTCCGCGATGGTAATTGAGGCGCCGAATCTCGCGAAAGGCGTCGAGACGGCCGTGACCATCTTTCGCAGCACCCCTTCGCCTCCGAACGTCTTAGTCGGATTCGCACACCTATACAACCAGGAAAAGTTGCAGGCGCTGGTGGACGTGGCCGACGAGTTCAATATGGGCGTGGCGCTTCTGCATCTTCATCCGGATGCGGGCCTGCGCTATGAGCGTGTTCTCAACGTGTGGCTGAACGATCGTGGTCCGGATTGGGAAGTGGCTCTTCGAATGGAAAACCTCGACCTGATGCTGGTGCTTGCCTATCAGATCAGCCGCAATATGGGCAGTCGTTTGCGGCTGTCCACGATTCACAAAGATGCGCAGGATGCGCTGAGAGCTCAAGACTTCCTCGACCGTCTCGTTCGCGACGCACGCCTTCCTGAAGAGACGGAGCGATGGGTGCGGCACGGAAGTCTTCTGGAGCACGTCGCCGATGCGCCGCAGGCTGACCTAAACCTGTTCGCCCTTTCGAGAGAGGTGCACCACGCCCTCATCACGACCCTCGTCCGCCACACCGGCAGTTCGTGCCTCTTCGTGCGCGATTCAGGGCGCGAAAGCGTATTAGCCTAGGGTGCAGGAAGAATTGCCGGAAGATCGAACTCGGTCCCCTGAAAAACGGGGACTTCGATCGCGACAGTCGGCGTTCGATTACTTAGATCAAGGAGATTGAACGTCCGGATTTCGGGGAGCGATTCTCCAGAGTTCACCATCCTGCTGGTCCGTGACGACGTACAGGGCTCCATCGGCTCCTTGCCGCACGTCACGCACCCGTTGGCCGCGGTCGTTGAGGAGATGCTCCTCGCCCGTCACCCGCTGGTTCTGGATCGTCAGCCGCACGAGTCTCATGTCCCTCAGCGCCCCCACGAAAAGGCTCCCGTTCCAATCCGGAAAGGCATCTCCCGTATAGAACTGAGCGCCGGATGGAGCGATCACCGGATCCCAGTAATAGACAGGTTGAACGAAGCCGGAATCGGGAAGCGCGGTGGGGCCAGGCAGCGGATTCCCGGAGTATTCTATCCCGTACGCGGCAAGCGGCCATCCGTAATTATTACCTTGCTCGATCAGGTTTAACTCGTCCCCTCCCCGCGTGCCGTGCTCGACCACCCAGAACCGTCCCTGGGGATCGAAAGCCGCTGCCTGGATATTACGGTGGCCGAGCGTCCATATTTCAGGCTGTGCGCCGGGCTCACCGACGAACGGATTGTCGCTCGGGACGGAGCCGTCAGGCCGAATGCGAAGCGTCTTGCCCAGATGGCTGTCGAGCCGTTGCGCGTACTGCCGCATGGGGGCGTCGGAGCGCTCGCCCGTCGTGACGTACAGCATACCGTCGGGCCCGAAGGCTAGTCTTGAGCCGAAATGGAGATCGCCGTCGTAGGTGGGCATGGCCCGAAAGATGACCTCCACCTGTCCGAGGCTCTGCCGGTCCGCCGACAACATGCCGCGAGCGACGCTAGTCCCGTTGCCGTCTTCTCGAGGCTCGGCGTAGCTCCAGTAAATCATGCGGTCGGCATCGAAATCCGGGCTCAACGCGACGTCGAGCAATCCTCCCTGGCGTTCGGCGTGCACGTCCGGGACGCCCGTGATCGGCCCTCCTATCTCGCCCGCAGCAGAGACGATTCGCAGGCGACCCGGTCGCTCCGTGACAAGCAAATCACCGCCCGGGAGGGGCTCCACGGCCCACGGGTGCTCGAGGCCCTGAGCAACCACGACGACGTCGAATGCGATGCCCGACACGTCCTCACATGCGCGCGTCTGGCCCGGATGCGCCGGCGTCTGATCGGGCGCTTCGCGCTCGCGCGTTTCGAGTGGTGGGCAATCGTCCGTGCCTGCGGCAACGGTGTCGCCTGAAGATTGTGACGCGACGTCCTCCGGTTCGCGCCCGGATGGATCATCACAAGCCGCGACTGCGACAAGCAGGGCGAGGACGGGAAGAACGGTTACGATCACATTGCGCATGGCGGCGGCGGGATATTTTCGGGATAAGCCCTCGACAATGTCGGCGGACGCGATGTTCCGCCGCATGCAATCGATGGCTAAGCGGCGCGCCCGCGGCGACAATTGCTACCCAACAGGTCGTACATGATGAGCGCGTCTCTCGCCTCCGGCAATTCGAATGCGATGGTCGTCGTCCCGTTAGGCGGATTCGGACGCCTCTGCCCCCGGGACGAACGTCCGCGGCAGGGTCCGTCGTGATCATCTACGGCGACGGGGCACGAAGCTCGCATCACGGCGAAGCGGCCTCTTGAAGGCGGACAGGCTGGTTCCACAGGTGCAGTGTGGCATAGCTTCTCCAGGGACGCCAGGCTTGCGACTGCTCTTCCGCCCGCGCCGGGGGCACTCCGCCGAGACGGTTTCGTAGCGCGACGTCCTCCTTTGGAAAGGCATCGGGCCACTGTAGCGCTCGCATGGCGACGTACTGCGCCGTCCAGGGTCCAATCCCGGGCAGGGCGCCGAGCTGCCTGATCGCTACGTCGGGAGGGTCACCGGCTTCCAGCTTGAGCCGCCCGGAGGCCACTTCGGCCGCGAGCGCGATGATGCTCCGCGCGCGCGTCCTGACGATACCGAGTGCCGCCACGTCGTCCATCTTTGCCTCGGCGATCCGACGGGGCGTCGGGCTCAGACGGGTCAGATCCGCATGAGGCGTGTCAATCCTCTCGCCGAACGCCTCGACGAATCGGCCGGCCAGAGTGGTGGCGGTTCTTACTGAGACCTGCTGACCGAGAATGGCGCGTACGGCCAGCTCGAAGCCATCGAAAGCGCCGGGGACGCGCAGCCCGGGATTTCGCTTTACGGCGTCCTCCAACAGCTCGTCTTGCATGAGATGCGCGGCAATGACGTCGGGACGCGCGCTCAGGTCGAACAGGCGCCGCACCCGTCCGAGAAGGGCCGGTAGCGACGGAACGAGGGAGTGCCTGACCTCGACGAGCAAGGCGCGTTTCGCCGGATCGTGGCGCGCGTAAATCCATCCCTTCGCCTCGCCGAGCCGAACCGAACGTAGGTATCCGTCCTCACTAACAGTCTCGACGCCCTTCAGCGCCCGAGCACGCAGGAAGCTGAGCATGCCCGACCAGTCGAAAGGCGGGCGGTAAGTCAATTGAAGGGTCAGGGGTTCGTTCGAGGCCGAGCGGCCACCCGCGTCGTTCGCGTCGTTTCGCAAGCGGCGAGGCGGCATGCCGTATCGCGTGCGAAAGGCATCGTTGAAGCGGCGCAGACTCGAGAATCCACTGGCATACGCGACCTCGACGATCGGGAGGGTCGTCTCCGTCAGCAGCTGTTTGGCAAGAAGCAGGCGGCAGGTCTGTATTAGCTGGATCGGTGACACGCCGAGCTCGGTCTGTACGATTCGGCGGATCTGGCGGGCGCTCAACTCGAACATCGCGGCGAGCTCTTCCAGACCGGCACCGTCGTCGAGCAGCCCTTCTTCAACGTGACGAACAATCCGAACGGCGATGCGTCGCGCGTCGTCGATCGGCGCACATCCCGGAGCCAGCTCAGGCCGGCAACGTAAGCACGGTCGGAAGCGCGCCTTTTCCGCCGCCGCGGCGCTGGGAAAAAAGCGGCAATTCGACCGCTTGGGCGTTCTGGACGTGCAGACGGGTCGACAATAAATCCGCGTCGACGTCACGCCGACGAAAAAGACGCCGTCGAACCGGGGATCTCGGGATGAAAGCGCCCTGAATAGCGCGGCTTGGTCCTGCAACATGGCTTAAACGTAGCTGATACTCGAGCGATATACTAGCCATTTTCGGACATACGAGCCCTGGAAGATTTGTGGCGGCCCGGTTTAACGATCGATCTGCTCGAGGAGACCCGACAATCAAAATTGCGGCGGCGGATTCTCCTCGCGTTCGGGAGATTCTACGGGTTCTCTCGGGCGAGAAATCGACGTCCGAAAATGGCCGGCCGAGCAGGCCGACATTACCGATTTTTACGACCGACATGAATAGATCACATAACGGAACCGGACATGAATGAATCCTCTGCGTCCCTAAAGCTCGAACACGCGGCGACCGATGGGATCCGGTTTGCCGTCGCCGACTGTGTGCTCGGGCTCGCTCTGGTGGCATGGACCGACACGGGCGTTTGTGGCGTGTTGCTCGGCGACGATCGACAAGCATTGCATCGCGAGCTGGAACGCCGATTCCCGGGCGGTACGCTAATTGATGCAGGCGCGGATTTCGACGGTCTCGCCGGCGACGTGATTGCATTCATCGAATCGCCGGGAGGCGGCCTAGACGTGCCACTGGACCTGCGCGGCACGGCGTTTCAGCGACGGGTCTGGGAGGCTCTCCTCACCATTCCGGCCGGGAGGACCGCCAGTTACGCCGAGATCGCCAATCGGATAGGTCGGCCGCGTGCCGTCCGGGCCGTGGCGCAGGCCTGCGCCGCGAATCCTGTCGCCGTCCTCGTCCCGTGCCACCGCGTCGTGGCGAGCGACGGGGCACTTACGGGATACCGTTGGGGTATTGAGCGAAAGCGAGCCCTGATCGAACGAGAGGCGATGACGGGCTCGCCGTCATCAGAGAGGGCGATGCCGTTGCGGCTCCATCGATAGTCAAGCGGAGCCAGCCCCGCCACGGCGCATCGTGGCGCCAGGCGAGCAAGTCGACACTCACGGCACGGCTGCGTCGCACCCGTGGCATCCGCACGAACGCCCGATCGTCGTGTTCGCCAAACGAATAGGCGCTGAACGGCCACTTCCGGCACGGCTGCGTCTTATGTAGCCACGAGTAACGCGCTCGGCAACGGCTCGGACCGTACGGCTATGACGGACCTACGGAGCGATCGCTCGAGCGACCTCGAATGGGTCGCCATGAAACTCATCATCTCGCGACGCGACCACGAGACGGGCAAACGTCCATAGTCGAATCCGCTCGTGGTCGAGGCCAAGTAGTTCCGCGAACCGGAGAATCGTGCCGTCCGGATCTGCGCGCATCCTCGATTCACAGTTGAGGAGATGCTGCGTCGCGTCGTATGCCGGGTCCCCGACGAACGGCTTCGGATCGATCACGAGCCATGGTTCACGCTCGGCTCGCAGCACGTTCCCGGCGTGCAAATCCGTGGCCAGCACCACGTGCGTGGGTGCTGTGCGCGGCAATTCGTCGAAGAGGCGTAGTCCATCGCGAATGAGCCCTGCGTCGAATCGCCTGACGGCGTCAGGCCGTGTGCGTTGACTCCAGTGCGTCGTCATGTCGGAGAGCGGACGAAACGGAGTGCGTGGCGGCGGCCTTCGCCAGAGTCTCTGCAGTAGCCGGGCGATGATGACATCCTGCTCGGCCTCCGGCACCGCCCGAAGTGGCGTCCCCGGTCGGCAGGGCTCCAACAGCATGGCATTGAGGTCGGCGTCGGCTTGAATGAGCCGCACCGTCGGGTCGCCGTCCCAGAACCGCAAGCCGTCGATTTCGTGACGACCCTCCATGTGAGGCATGCCGATCTTCAGCACGGCGACTGATCCGTCCGCGCAAACGGAGGGCGCGACCCACGCGCAGCTTACCTCGCTTTCGAAAGGCGCTCCGACCGTGAGCGTCCATCGGCGCTGAAGGTTGCGAACGACGTCAGGCAGCCGTTCCAGCCAGGCCGCTCGCTCCGGCGTAACGCGGCACGCCGCCGCGAGCGGATCGGGGATCTTCAATGCCATTTATCCCCGCGGATGCGGTTCTGTGAGCGTGAATACCGTCTTCCGATGCGGCTACGAAATTCCGATGTGCATATCCCGTCGTACACTTGCACGGAACGACGCCGGCTAAGTCGAACCGAACGATGCCGGAGCGGATGCGTCGGGTCGCGGCTCGTACGTTCATGTCAGTCCTCACCTGTGCTTCCGTTACGCTGCACGGATCTCCTCACGCCTCACCACCGATGTCAACGGCAATCGTCCGCCATTTCCCCTGATTGAAACGCAGCACGCTCAGCAGGCAGCGAGTGACGTGACCGAATAGGATCGCGAGCCAGATGTCGATCGGATCGAGCGTCCCCGTCTGTTGGATCACGAAGCACATACCGAGTGGGACGACGATTTGCGAGACGATCGAGATGTAGAGGGGACTTTTCGTGTCACCGGTTCCCTGTAGTCCGCCGGTGTACGTAAGCGCAACGGCGATGAAGAGACCCGAAAGGCTGAGGATGCGAAGGAGCTCGACGCCGATCTCGACGACGACGGGCTCATTCATGCCGAAGGCGGCAAGCAGCGGCCGCGGCAGAAAGAAGAAGAGCGCCCCGACGGCCGCCGCCGTGCTGATCCCGATGCGAGCGGCCAGGTGAACGGCCCGGTCGGCGCGATCCGCGCTGCCCGCACCGAGATTCTGACCAGCTACGGCCGCAGCCGCACCCATCAATCCAACGGACGTCCACGTGATGAGAGAGAATAGCTGGGTGTACGAGACGGCATAGGCCGCCTGCGCTGCCGCACTCTGGGCGAGCGAACCGACGAATGCCAGGAGAAAAACACCTCCGACGTTCATCGCAATCCCTTGAATGCCCGTGGGAAGTCCAAATCTGAACAGAGCTCGGATG
Source organism: uncultured Rhodothermales bacterium (assembly GCA_964570345.1). Lineage (GTDB taxonomy): Bacteria > Bacteroidota > Rhodothermia > Rhodothermales > VXPQ01 > CAZMXY01. The sequence continues at coordinate 22,429 of CAZMXY010000047.1, forward strand.
ATCCCCCAGTCCAGGCCGAATGAACCGCCACGTGGAAAAGCCACGACCCATCCACCTCCCCAGAGCTTTACCAGCGCGTAAAGTGCTACAGCTCCGCCCGCGATCACCGTCCCCATGGCCGCACCCGCCGTGCCGAATGCGGGAACCGGTCCGAGTCCGCGAATGAGAATGACGTTTAGCACGACGTTAAGAATCGTGAGGGCGATTCCGAGGCGCAGCGGCGTCCGTGCGTCGCCCGCTGAGCGCAATGCACCGCCAAGCATGAAGAAGACGAGCATGCCGCTGCTGAACAGGAACATGATGCGCAGATAAGGCAGAGCTTCGGCCTGAACTTCGGGCGCGGCGTTGACCAGATCGAGGAGCCACGGTGCCAGCACGTAGCCGATCGGGGCAAGTAAGAGCGAGATCCCTATCGCCGTCAGGAAGGCCTGGTAGACGGTGCGATCAACCTTGTCGGTTGCACCGGCACCTGCGAAGCGCGCGACGAGCACGCTCATCCCAGTGAACAACGACGTAATGAAGACGATGACGACCAGGAAAATCTGCCAGCTCACGCCTATGGCCGCATTTCCCGCGAATCCGACATAGTGACCGACCAGTGCGTGATCGACGAACCCCTGAAACCCACCGATCACATTCTGAAGCATGGTGGGCCAGGCAATCTTCCAGACAGCCGGCAGCAGGGGACCCTCGATGATGGAGCGGTCGAATCTCCGCTCGTCCGGCGGTGGAGGAATGAGCTGTTCGGCGCCTGCCGCGGCAGGTGCGGCAACGGAATCGTCGGTCATTCGCGTTCGAAAACGGCCGGCATCGTCGACCGCGCTGATTGAGAATTTGTCGGCATGTCATGGGACCGTTCGTCGGACTACTTCACGCCTTTCCGGCCGTCGGTGCGCGTGGCCGCCGCCGGAAGGCTCCTGCCACGTGTCGCGGCAGCGTACCTTACGATCAAACGTCCAAAAGTTAGTCGACAGGCCTCGCACGAAATCGACGTCCCGATCGCGTGCCGGCGCCGTACCGACCCGCGTCCGTAGACCTTTCCGCCGACTACGCATGCGAAACAGTTCTCAACGTAATCCGCGGCGAATCCGGCCCGCTCTCGAGGGCGACAGGCTGGTTTTAACCGCATCGTTGCGCTCCGCGTCGAACGTAAGCGCGTCTCACGCCTAGTCATACCATGCTCGACGACCGGTCGATCGACGTCCAGGTCGAATTATCAACAGAATAAGAATTTCGTGCCAAGACTCTATACGACGGTACCTGCCGTACTGATCATCGCCTTCTTACACCTCGGGTACCCCGATAGTGCGAAGGCTCAAGAGAAGCTCGAGTCCGCGAAGTTGGCAGAGAAGAGCCAATCCGACTCCAGTACCGCCGCGGGCGTGCCGACCAACGCCGCTCCGTCGCCGTACTCTTTCAGAAGCAAGGGCATAATGCTCGTCGAGCCGGATCCCGCGTACGAGGCCGGCACGCTGAAGAGGCGAATTTTCGGATCGGGTTATCGACAGTTGTGGACGACCCCGTTGGACGTGCCGATTATCGGCCTTGAGGAGACGGCCGGCGGGCTCACGCCGATCGAACGAGGCGGAGGCTTGCAGACTACGTCGCTACACCTCGAGGGAGGCGACGGTCGTTTTTACGTCCTTCGATCCGTGAACAAGACGGCCGGACTGTCCCTGCCGGAGGGCTTCCGCGGTACCTTCATAAACAGCATTGTACAGGATCAGATCTCGGCG
>CAZMXY010000048.1:0-17811 GCA_964570345.1 uncultured Rhodothermales bacterium
TAGCCGAGATCCTCCAGGAGGCCGGGCTGGCCACGCTGCTCATCGATCTCTTGACCGTCCTTCCGGACCAGTTCGACGAGTACGTGTGGTTCGACCGCTCCGAGGCGGTTCACCCTCTGGACCGGACGACGGCGCCCAAACTTCCGGCGCGGCATCCCTTCCTCCCCGTCGACTGATCGGGCGCCGGACGCATGAAGATCGAAGAAGGAACGATCAGAAGCTTGGGGGAGCTCATAGAGGCGGTGACTCCTTCGGAGCCGGATCCCGCCACGGGGCGCCGTCGCGATGCCGGGGTCTATCATGGTGCCTCCTCCCCGAGGCAGCCGCTGTTGACCTCCCTCGACCGCCTTGGAGGGACCGATCCCCCACACTCGAAGCGGCACCTCGAGGCGCACATCCTTCGCAACTTTGCCCGATACTCGCGTCCATTCCTGCCGGCCGCGCCCATCGATGACTGGGAGCTACTGGTCATCGCACAGCACCACGGAGTGCCGACGCGGCTTTTGGATTGGTCCTACTCGCCCCTGGTCGCGGCACACTTTGCCACGACCTCGGCCGTGCCGGAGAGCGCGTGCGCGATATGGCGGCTGGACTGGCAGCGCATCCATCGTGCCTACGACCTCCCCGCGCTCGCTCTACGCATTGAGGACGTCAGCAAAGTGAAGCTCCTCGGTGGGAAAAGAGACTTCACCGTCTGGGATCTCATTCAGGACGAGACGCCGACGTTTTCGTGCCTGATCGAACCTCCTTCACTCGACGCGCGAATCGTTGCGCAGCATGCCGCCTTCACGGTCTGTACGGACACGGCGCGATCTTTCGAAGCGTTTTTGGACGAGCAGGGCCTGACCGAGGCCCTCACGAAGCTCGTTATTCCGGCCGACGCGGTGTCGCATGTACGAGATCAGCTCGATCTCGCAGGGATCGAGGAGCGGCACCTCTTTCCCGATCTCGACGGCGTGGCGGCTTCGATTCGACGCTACTACGCGTGAGCGCCGTGCGCGGGCTGCGTTGGCTCCCACGCCGTCCCGGTAGTCCAGGCCGGTGGTCCTGGATGCATATTGCAATAAACCCGCCCCGTTCGTACCGTTCTCAAACAGCCGGAGCAGCGCGAGTTCTTCTGATCCAGGTGTTCCGAGGCCGTTCGGTACGCGCTGTCGAGAACGGATGGATCATGGCCGATCGATCTTACCCCATGATTCCGGAGGTCAGTACTCATGTCCGCTTCCGTCAAGATTCCGAGCAAGTACACGATTACTCTCGGCGGCGGGCTCTCGCTGGATCCTGTGGAGATCCAGGGCGATCCCAACCGGCCGCTAACCACGGTCGTCAAAGGTAATCCGAACGAGCCGATCGCTACACTTTTGCTCGGCGATCCCGACAAGCCGATCACTACGACGTTGCAGGGAAATCCGGAGAAGCCCCTGGCTACGACGTTCGAGTTGCTGAATATTCCTCGTCTTTCGCTCGAAAACATCAAGGACCTGCTCACGCCCAAGCTGAGGATCCAGATGCCGAATTATGAGCAACTCTGTTTCAAACTCTTCGGCATTGAGATCTTCTCACTTTGCCTGAGTGGCGAGTCGCAGGTTATCACGCAGCCATTCCAGCCGAATCCGTACGAGCGCTGCGAACCCGACTGTCCGGACCTCGACGAGAGACCCTTCCCCGAGGAAACGGGTACCCACAAGACCGTCCACGTGTGATGAGGTGGGGCCATGATGACCATTACGACGCGGGGTACGGGCGCACCGGTCAAGAACGTGAGCACGTCACAAGAGGCGATCGTTCTGAGCGGACCGCCGCACATGCTGACGGGAAATCTGATTCTGCAGAATCGCGCAGGCGAGAAGCTGTTCGTACGGGACCTCCCGCTCCGCCCATCTAAAGCGCGAAAGAAGGGCGCTAAGGCCGCCCCTCTGGGAGATCACCTGCTGGTACGCGCCCGGCTCGCACCGGACGAGTCGAAAAGTCATCCACTTCAAGTCACCCTGGACGCTCAGACGCCTCCCGGAGTGTATGAGGCCTCCGTGTCGATCGGCAAGACCGAGGTACCCGTACGTCTCAGCGTCCATCCGTTCATCGAAGTCTCTCTCGCTCCCGACAGCCTCTATCTTGTCGGTCTCGAGGCAGGTCGGACACACGAAGCGGACGTGTTGCTGGTGAATGAGGGGAACGTACCCGTTGAAGTGCCTCCACTCCGACACGGCACGGCGACGGACATGGATCTCGTCTGCCGAAATCTGGTGCAGGCAATCCGCGAGAACGGAAAAGAGGGGAGCCAGGCGGTCTTGGACGCGTTCGTACGCGGCGTAACTGCCGACATTGCCGGCTGGATCGAGCTAACGATAAAAGAGGCGGCAACAGTCGTAGATCCGGGCGCATCCATCCTGATGCATATGACATTCAAGCTTCCGGAAGACGTCAAAATGGAACGCGCGTACGAGGGCGAGATCCGGATCTACGACGAGCTTCTGAGCTACGTCATCGTCGGCGAGCCCGGAGCCCGTAAGAAGGGCAAGTCCGCCACTCGATGAATCAGCATTAAAAGTCATGATCCGATCCACAAAAAAACAGAGCCTGGGCGCGACGCTGAGACAGGCAGGGGCGGTCGCTTCGGAGATGGTCGAGGAAACGATCGCAAGCAGCCGTCGGATGGGTACCCAGCTTGATGCGCTGGTCAGCGCTCTTCAGCCGACCGCCGGCACCTTCTCCCGCCGAGCCACCCCCTGTTGCCCACCCGAGGTGGTATGCCCGCCGGAGTGCTTAATCACGATAGCGCGCCGCGCTCATGCGGGCGAGGTCGTTCTCGTCCCGTTCAAGGTCCGAAACACGACGTCGAAGGCGCGCCAGTACAAGGTCGGGGTGCGGCCGCTGAAGGACGAACACGGTAACGCGGCGCCGTCCCAGCCCACCGTGGACAAGACGAATCTTCAGCTCGAGCCGCATGAGTCTACTCTCGTCGAGATGCGGCTGGATCTCTCGCAGGGATACAAGGCAGGCCAGAACTTCAGTACCGACGTCGTGGTGCGAGAGAACAAATACAACCAGAACATTTGTTTTACGCTTCATGTGGAGCCCTATGTGAATGTGCCGACGGCCGAGCCCATTGACGAAGCCAGGCTGGACGTCCACTTCGTAAGCTGGGATAAGCACTTCTTCTGTGAACCGCGCAGAGGGCGGGGAGACGTCTCGATCAGGCCTGATCGACCGCAGAAAGCGTCGAAAAGGGAGGAGAAGAAGGGATGAGCGAACGGGAGCGCGCCGACGTGCTGCAGGAGCTCCGCAATCTCGCAGCCAAGTCCCTGGCGGCGAATGCCGAACTCGCTCAGCATGCCACCGAAATCATAAAGCAGGCGAGTGCCGGAAAGCTCGAGTCGTCGGAGCTGGCCTCAGCAGGCGGCGAAGTCTTGGAGCGGGCGCTCCTCGATTACGTGCGCGTGAGCGCATCCCATGCCTCGGAAATGATCGATCTCGGTGTCGACGTCTCACGCAACCTCCTTAAAGCGGTCCGACGGCCCGATCCCCTATCCAGGAGAGAGATTGGCGGACCTCTTTTCGACATTGCCCTGAGCGGCCGGCCCGGCGCGAACGTTCAGACGGCGTTCTTCCTCGAGAGTGATCATCATGAATCGATTACGTCAAGCTTCGGACATTCGGAGGTGACGGACGAATCCGGTGTCCCGCAAGCCGGACTGCAGATCTCGATGGAGCCGCCGCGCGTTGAAATGGAGCCCGGGGAGAAGAAGAGGGTGATCGTCGCGGTTGACGTCTCCTCGGACGTCACGCCCGGTACGTATCATGCCGAGGTCTTCCTTCTGGAGCATCGTGAGAAGAGCTTCAGACTGGTGATTTCAGTGGAGGAAGCGCTTCAGGAATCCGAGACCGACCTACGCGAACCTACCTCTCGGGAAGCGACACCTCCATCGCCGGGTTCGCAGGCCGATGAGACGGAATCGCCGCGATCGGGAAAAGGCGGACGTGGAGGGGGGCCGTCCAGGCCCTAGCGATCGACCTCAATCCGAAGCACGGGTTCGGGAATCTGTGCGATAAAATGGCCGTGCCGCGGCGCCTGCGTCTCGAGCGGACGCGGGGGGCCGCCGGCATCCCCATCCGGCCAGGTCCTCTCGAAGTATTCACCCAGTCGACGCAGGCGAGGAACGCGGGGCGTATCGGCGAGCACGTTCATGACGATCCGGTACATTCCTAGGAGATCGTCCAGCTCGCCGCGCACGAATACACGACCCGTAGCGAGCGCTTCGTCGAGTGTGATGCGGCCCGCAAGAATATCGCGAACCGTCTCCGCATCGGTGCGGAAATTGAGCGGGCTACCGGGCGCTGCAGCACTCGTTCGGAGTTCATATGAGTCGCCGTCGATTCCCTCAAGCTGAAGCCGATGGCCGTCAAATTCGATCACTGCAATGCGACCGCTCGTGACGCGCACGACCAGGTCCCAGGTGTATCCTCCTTCTTCGCGAAGGATACGAACCAGACGCTGCAGCAAGTCGGCAAGCCGGTCAGACCCCTCAATGGACAAATTCGGCATAGAAGGTTCCTTCGCTCTCGATTGAGCGGCCGTTTATCGTTACGTGTGCGGTAGCTTTGCCGCTCATTTCCTTGATGAACGTGTATTGCCGCTGCTCGTTGTCGGGTAGAACGAGCTCGAGCAGGGAGTCGACGCGCATGTCGAGCGACAGACCGTCCCGTTCGTCCGCCGCCCGTATTTGCAGGCGGTTCGGCACGCGCAGAAACCGGTCTGCGAACAGGGACGCCATGCTGCCCGGCAGGCGTGTGGGACGAATGGGATCGTCCGTCCACGTCCAGGCGATATCGACGGCATTCCCCATGAACACCTTCCGAATCGCCCGCTGCTCGTATACGAAGAGATAAGGCGCGCCGGCGCGTGATGCGTCTCGATTGTTGCCCCTGTGGAGGACCAAAGTCTGCTCTTCGCCGGCGGCATTCCGTGTCGATACGACAAACCAGATCCAACCTATGTCGTCGCCCCAGCGGAAACGCCCGTAGTTGTGATCGTGATAGCAGAACCACTTTTCGGTCAGGGGGATGGACCGGCCGGCTACGGAAATAGAGCCGCGAAGGTCGAGACCGGGCGCGAGTCCCCACCCGATGAAGCCGCTCCCGAACGGGGCGTACTCCGGGATCAGGACAGGCTGGGAGGTGACTTCTCCTTCGAGGCGAAGATCCAGCCGCGCCGCACGATTATCGGCATGAAAGCGTGAACGGGGCCCGTCGATAAGGCACTCGAAAGACGTAGCCGTCATGCGTACGGGTGCGCGGCTCACCATGCCCGGCTCCCAGTCGACGTCTCGACAGAAGCCGTGAGTCTGATGCCGCCCGTCCGGCTGCGGCAATGAGGCCAACGCGGTTACGGATATCTGGCCGTATCCCGGCCTTCCCGACAGAGATACGTTGGCCAGTACGCGCACGTCCTCAGACGGCTCGAACATGACGAAGTGATACCACTCCTTCCAGTCGGTCGGACTCGTCGGATCCTCCAGCGGAATGCGGAGATCCTCAAGGAGATAGAGTAAATGCGCGTCCCGTCTCACCGCAGCAGCGAGCCTCCCTCAGAGAGAACGTCGGATTCCTTCGTTTTATCGCCCTGCGGGCTCTCCTCCGGCAGGTCGGGTTGCTCGTCACACAGCTGTTGGAGAACGGAACGGATGCGAGGGGCGATCTGGACGAGACCCAAGATAAAGCTGCTGAACCACCGTTCGGCATCCGTCCCGAGCGTACGCAGGGTTTCTTCCAGCGGTGGCGGCGGCAAATGCAATTCAGGATCGCCGTCCTCGTCCTCCCGTTCGAAATGCTCGATATCCGTGTCGACCAGGCTGAGCAACCAGCGCTCCCACGTATAGAGCATTCGTCCCTGAGGCTCGGCGCCGGCCAGGATGGAATGAAGACCTGACGACACGCTCACACCCACAAGAAGCCACTCCGTAATGTGGGCCCCTCGAAAGGCGAGTGCCCCGTTCTTGTAGAACCTTGTACGCGAGAGCTTCGCGAGAAACAGCCGGCCTTCCTCGGTTTTGCGAACGGCTTCACCGCGCTCGCAAATCGTCGCGATCAATTCAGCGACGACCCAGCGAGCCGGAATGACCTCGAGCCCTGCCATGCCGGCGAGCAGCGTAATAATCGCCTTCGAGTCTGCCTGGTCCCCGCCGGCTCTGTCGTAGCCCGTAAGCGGCAGCGTAACACTGATCTGATGCTCCGCCGGCTTCGGCTCTTCCCTTGCCGGAAGGATCTCAAGCGCGAGCGGCAGCACTTCGTCTTCAATTCCCGGGAAACGGAGCCCGCCGTGTAGCACGGTGCCCGGCTGAAGGTCCGCGGGAAGCCTGGTGGTCAGGGTAAGACGAGCCGTTCCGCCCTGGCGCAGATAGACGTGCGATGGAGAGAGTCTTATCTCAGCCGGTCGGATGCCTCCGTCGGCCAATACCCAGTCGTCTATCTCGGGACGAACCACGGCGGGAGCGATCATACGGCTGTGTACCGTCAGCCGGATCACCAGCACCGAGTCCGCCCGACCGGTCAGGCGAAAAGAAGGCTCCGAGATCGGCGAGGCTGAGCCACTCGTCATAGCGTTACGAACAGGGGTGATAGGAACGATCCGAGGCCGTGGCTATACGTTGCGGTCGACGACGTACTTAACGAGTTCATGCAGGAACCGCCGTCCCACCACGTCGACTTCCCAGCGTTCGCCCGTCCGCACTGGTGTTTCCTGCACGAGGAACACCATTTGCGCCAGCAGCTCGGCGGCACGGCCGGCTTGTTGTCGAGCGACCGCGCGCGCATGATCGAAACTGCCGGCGCGCTCCATCTGGTCGAGGACGAAGGCGATGTGCTCCGACGTTTTTTCGCGGCGGGGGAGAGACAGGATCTCAAGGATCCGCTGGGCGGCCCCACCGCTGTTTGCGAGCACGTGATTCATCATCATCGTACGCTTCCCCTCGTAAATGTCGCCTCCAATCTCTTTTCCATATCGATCGAGCTCGCCCTCCAGATTCAACAGATCGTCCTGAATCTGGAAGGCGATGCCGAGGGCCATTCCGAACCGGGTGATGGCCGACAGGTGCGCCTCCATGTCTTCTTCACGTGACGCCGAGGTGCCGACAATGTAACCCAGCCGGCATGGTGTAATGAACGAATACCAGCAGGTCTTCTTCACGCACATGCGAAAATAGTCCTGGTCGTCCAGGTCGTGCGCATTTGTTGCGACCCAGTCGAGCTCCATGGCCTGCCCTTCTACGGACTGTCTCGCCATGTGCTCGATTTCGTGGAGGACGTGCAGAGCTTTCGTGACGCCGACGACGGCGAGATTTTCCACGAGCAAGCTCACCGCGAGCACGTTGGTTGCATCGCCGACGTTCACGGCTCGGGGAACGCCGACGAGCTCGTGAAGAGTGTCCTTTCCGCGGCGCCACTCGGAACCGTCTTCGAGGTCGTCGTGAATGAGAAATGCGTTATGATAGAGCTCGAGCGCCGCGCTGGTCGTCAGAGCCAGGTGGCCGAATCCTCCGACGGCTCGCGCCATGCTGATGCACATGGTAGGGCGGAGTGCTTTCCCTTTGCGGAAGGGGTAATCCGCCAGGAGGTCGTACAACGGCGTGTAGGCTCCCGCGACGCTGCGCTTTGCCTCGATCAGCGCCTTCAGGGTCTCCGCGACCGATAGACGTGTGTAGTCGAGGGCTTGATTGATTACGTCCCGATCGTACATATCGCCGTTCCCCACTCACTTCACGGCGGTGGCCAGCCCCATTCCCGGAAGAAACTCCGTCCAATAGACGTCCCGAAACGAGGCGGCGAGTAGAAGGTCGCGGAATTCCTCGCCGGTCCGGTACTGGACGAAGGCGGGATTCGCGAGGGCTGCCAGCGGAGCGCTGAGCGTATTGAACCAACTCGGACCGGGGTCGACGATCAGAGCGATTCCACCCGGCTTCAAGACGCGCTGAAACGCTTCCGCCACCGACTTTCCATCCGGAAAATAATGGAAGGAGAGCTGGCAATAAATCACGTCGAAGTACGCGGAAAAAACGTCCGGTGGGCGGGCTGCGTCTTGCTGAAAGACGGCCACGTTATCCAGGTGTGCTTCCTTCGCATGGCGCCACGCGAGCCGTACCATCGGCCCGGAAAGATCGGCGGCGATGACTTCCCCCTGCGGCAGGCGGCGAGCCATCAGTATGGCTTCGCGCCCGGGCCCGGCGGAAGGATCCAGAACTCGCGCATCGTCCACAAGGTGCGGCTCGAGGTAAGTCATCGCTTCGTCGAAGATAGGAGCTGAGAACGGTTCGACCGCGGACTGATACTCGCGTGCAGCGGCGTCAAACTGCCGCAGGCGCTCGTAGTCGCTTGGCAGCTCGTCGAGAAGGTTTAGTGTGGGATAGTTTCGCGATATGGACGGTCCTCCACCCGTAAGCTTCGGCACCGGGGGCGTCCCGAGCTCTGCAGACGGGTACAACCCCGCGTCGCGCAGCGCGCGGGCGGGCCGGTAGACGAGCTCCGACCATATGCGGAGATGGCCCGCGAGAACGGGCCCCCAGACGTCACGATGCGTGTCGAAATCGGCTCTCATGATTTATGTAGGCGGCTTATTTATGACGGATAGATACGCAGGGCGATGTCGTCCGACTCGCGGGTGCTCGCGTATCGTTTGACGGGTCCAAGTCCACCCCACGTCGTGCGAAAGACCTGCCGCTGCTTTTGGTCGATTTCTCTCCACCAGTTTGCCGACCATTCGACGTCATTCAGAACGTGCTGCAGCGCGGTCGACTGCCAGCTCGCTGCGTCAAGCAGTCGATTCACCAGATCGGGTAGAAGGCGCTGGGGAGAAATCTCGAAAAGGCGTAACCAGAACTCGGGTCCATGAAAAATGGATTTGAGCACGACGTCCGGCGACAATCCTTCCCTGTTCGGGACAAGCCCTGCGAGAATACCTCCTGTCTTGAGGGCGTATTGTTCATCGTCGAGGGCCGTTCGGCTCATCACCTCGAACGACGTCATCCATAGTTTCACGAGGTGTCGGTTCCGGATCATCGACACGATTAAATCCGAGATCTTCAGATCCGGATCGAAACGAGCGCGCCACCGAGACTCGTAGCCGGCCAGGCCGCGCTCGCTGAAGTCGCCGCTGCGGAAGACGTCACGAATGGTGTCGGCGGCAATCGCGGCCGACTCCAACGCCAGCGGGATCCCTTCGCCGGAAATCGGGTCGACGAGGCAGGCTGCTTCGCCGATGAGCAGCCCACGGTCAAAATAATTCCGCCGTGCGCCGCCGTACGTCTTGATCGGCCATCCGACGGGACGGCCGATCTCGACACGATGGCCGTGGTGCTCCGCCAGGGTTTCCAGGAATTCCCTGAACCTCGCGAAGAACGCCTTCAAGTGGATTCCCTCCTTCGTAAGCGGCTCCGACACCATCCCGACACCGACGTTGCAGGTGTCGTCTTTCACCGGAAAAATCCACCCGAATCCGGGGAAGAATTCTTCGTCGAATGCGAGGATGGTCTCTCGAAGAGGAAGTCCGTGAGAATAGGCCCGAATCGATGCCAGGACGTAGCGGTGGTCTTGCATATCGAGGCCTACTTTTCGCGCCACCGTTGACTGCGCACCGTCCGCCCCAACGATCAATCGCCCGGCAAACCGTCTCGGACTCGTTTGCACGCCCGCGCGAACGATCACGGCGTCACCGGCCGTATAGAAGTCGTCCACCCGGCAGTCTTCCACCGTCTCCGCTCCAACGTTCTGTGCCTGTCGGAAGATGATCTCGTCGAGACGCGAACGAGGGATGGCGCATCCGTACGGAGGATATCCCGGCAGACGTGGGAGATATCCCTCCGAGATCTTTCGGCCATTCAGGAAAATGGACGATTTTCGGATTCGAACGTAGCCCGTCCGCTCGATCTCACTCATGCATCCGAGGTCCCGCAGGAATGCGAGTCCCCTGGGACTGACGAAGTCGCCGCATACCTTGTCGCGCGGAAACCGCTGCTTCTCCAGCAGCAGCACGCGGTAGCCTTCGCGGGCGAGATAAGCCGCCAGCGCACTTCCTGCCGGGCCCGCGCCGACGATGATCACGTCATAGACACGCATGCAATCTCTCGCCTAGATTCCGGATAGACCTGCAGCGCCTCTTTCGTCTGCTAAGTGACCGAGCGCGTCGGCGTGCGTGGCAATGAAGATGCCGCCCAGTATACGAGGGTCGATCAGCTTGCCTTCGGCCATACACGTCCTCAGCCATTCCGCCGCACCGTCCAGCGGAACAGCATGAGCGGTGATCTCCTCGCCGGAATCGCCGCCTCCATTCGAGATTCGGGCCGCTCCGCGAGCTAGAAAGACCCGGATCGTCTCCGCCATACAGGGCGAGTCGGGCCCCTCCATGACCTGTACGTACTCCCGCGCCTCGTAGCCCGTCTCTTCCAGCAGTTCGCGGCGCGCGGCGTCGAGAGACGACTCGGCGCGGGCGACGTCCCCGATGAGGCCGGCCGGCAGTTCGATCACGATTCGCCGTACGGCGGGACGGTACTGTTCAACCAACACGATGCGGTCGTCGTCCGTGACGGCGACGACCATGACCACGCCGCGGGAACGCCAGCGCACGGCGTACTCGCATCCTTTCGACTGCTCAAGCCGGAGTGATTCACCGCGCGCCAGCACAAGAGGAATTTCACGATCGAGATCGGCGAGGACCAGGTCGGGTGCTTTCATGACGCCTCAAAATGTTGAGAGCACCGACAGAAATCATGATACGCCCCAGGGGCCGTGCGGCGGAATCGTCTGGCCGGCTTGTGGGAATTGCTCGTATGAATATACGCCTTCTACCGCGCGTGGGGCAAGCTTAGGGGACGTCGCCGGCGGCTTAGATTCTCATCCCAACGTCTCGGCGTACACGTCAGAAGTCGGGCCATCCCACTTCATCGACGCTTGCTTTTTGACGACGTTCTTGTTACCTGTTCACTGACGGCACTTCTGAGCGCAGGAGCACCTCCTCCTTACGCGTCGCGTTGGAACCAGGACGCTTCGGGTGAAGGTCGCACTGAGGTAGCTGCAGATCTAGACGGTGACGGTTACAGTATTGCTCGAGAAAAATGGACCACGCACGATCTTATTTCATCCTGATCGCGTTCGTCTTGACGGCCCCGGCGACGAGTGCGTCAGGGCAGCACGTTACAGGTCCGCTCGAGTGGGGAATGCCGCTCACGATCACCTTTACCGGTCCCTCTACGGCCGAATCGGCGGTTCCGAATCCGTTTCGGAACGTTCGGTTCGATGTCACCCTCACGCATCAGACGACAGGGCGAAATGTCCTCGTTCCGGGCTATTTTGCCGCGGACGGAAACGCGGGCGAAAGTGGTGCCGACCATGGGGACGTGTGGCGCGTGCACTTCGTGCCGCCCGACAGCGGGACATGGTCCTATCGAACGTCCGTTCGTGTCGGACCGGACGCGGCGACGACCGCGGATTCGCCGATCGGCGAGCCGGGAAAAGGCGACGGTATTGCCGGCACATTCGAGGTTCGTGCGCCGAAAGGTCCGCACTCCGGCCTGCAGGGCAAGGGCATCCTTCGTCATGAAAAGGGCGAGCGATACCTTCGATTCGAAGACGGCATCTACTTTCTGAAGGGCGGCGCCGACAGTCCGGAAAACTTCCTGGCCTACGACGGCTTCGACAACACCTACTCCCTCAAGCCCGCCGGCACGGCGCAGCAGGGCGAGGCGAACACCGCGCCGCTGCACCGCTACGAACCGCACGTGGCCGACTGGGCGCCGGGCGATCCAACGTGGCGCGACGGCCGCGGCAAGGGCATCATCGGCGCGCTGAACTATCTCGCCTCCAAGGGCATGAACTCGGTCTACTTTTTGACCATGAACGTCGAGGGTGACGGCGACGACGTGTGGCCGTGGATCGATCCGCAGGTGCGCGATCGCTACGACGTTTCGAAGCTCGACCAGTGGAACCTCGTGTTCGATCACATGGACCGCCTCGGCATCCTGATGCACGTCGTCCTGACCGAGACGGAGAATGAAGCGCTGTTCGAGCGATACGCTGGCGAGCAGACGGATTTCGCGGACGAACGGAAGCTCTATTACCGCGAGCTCGCTGCGCGTTTCGGCCACCATCCTGCGCTGGTCTGGAATCTGGGGGAGGAGAACGGATGGGATGATCGATACAAGGACTCCACCGGCGAGTCCGGCGCCCCGAATACCGACGCTCAGCGGAAATCCTTCGCCGCGTATTTGCGCGCAGTCGATCCTTACGATCATCCGATCGTCGTGCACACGTTTCCGGGCGACCACGAGGAGATCTATCAACCCCTGCTCGGATTTTCCGAGATCGACGGCCCCTCATTGCAGGTAGGAGACCTTCGACAGGTTCACGCGGCAACGCTCAAGTGGGTGAAGGCTTCGGAGGCGAGTGGGCACACCTGGTTTGTCTGCGTCGACGAGATCGGTCCCGCGAACGTCGGGGTCACGGTTGACGGTCCGGACGGCAATCAAGACGCCGTACGCCGCCACGTGCTCTGGGGCAATCTGATGGCTGGAGGAGCGGGCGTGGAGTGGTACTTCGGTTACGAATCTCCGCACAACGACCTCAACGCTGAAGACTGGCGATCCCGCGACGCGATGTGGAACTACACCCGGCACGCCCTCTCATTCTTCCATGAGTACCTGCCGTTTTGGGAGATGACTCCTGACGACGCCCTGGCTTCCTCGGCTGATGCCTACGTTCTGGCGCGTCCCGGCGACACGTATGCGGTCTATCTGCCCTCGGCCGCACCTACGAGCGTCGAGCTCGAGCCCGGCGCCTATGAGATTCGCTGGTACGATCCTCGAGGAGGCGGGACGTTGCAGAGCGGGACCGTCGATCGCGTCACGGGACCGGGACGGCACGACATCGGCCGGCCGAATGCCGATCGCGAGGAGGATTGGGTGGTGCTCATGCGTCGGGCACGCGAAATCGATTAGAATGTCGAAAAGCCGCTCTCTACCGGCCGTTTCACTCTGATTGTCCCATATGGAATCTCGCTCCCGCCGGACGAGATACCTGGCCCACGTTTATCCTTGATCAGAGCGACGACCACCGCGCTGCAACTATCCTCCGCTTGAATGCAGCACGAGTCGAAGCGCGCGATCCTCCGCGTGCCGCGCATCGAGACGCCTCCGCTCGACGCCGAGTCGCACGAGTCGCCCGATCATCGAATCCGAGCGTGCCGCGCCCTGGCTCGTATCCGCAAGCACGGCCAGCATAAGACCATCGTAGCGACTCATGGCGTTCACGACCTCGCGGAGACGAGTGCTGTCGGCCGCCGTTCCCGTCAACGAGAGCGTGTCCATCGGCACGCGATCCCATCGTACTCTCAGGTCTGGAGCGGAGAGGGCCATCTGAAGCTGACGAGTAAATATCTGATCGATGTCTCTGCTAAGAGGCTGCTCGGCCGCATATCCGACGGTCAGTAGACGCCGGGCGGCGCTTCCAAGGAGCATTTCGGAACCGAGAATCTCAATTCCGGCAGGGACGGTTAGTCCGGCGAGCGCGGCCTCAATGCGCTCTCTCGCGGGCGCGAGCAGCGTGTATAGATCCGGAGGTGGTCCCGGAGCGCGCTCTTGCCGGACGATCGGAAACAGACCGGCCAGCTGATCGAGGTCCCCAGACGAGGTGGGAAGCTGCTCGAGGACCAATCGGACCCGCTCGCCGGCGCGTTCCGAGGCGATGCGCTCGAACGTCTCTCGGGCATCGTCGCCGAACCATTCCGTCGTGGCCACGCGAAGGAATGCTTGCGATTCGCCGTTCCCGAAGGCGGGCTGGAGGCTGAGTATGGACGAACGGCCCCGGACCTCGAATACCGTTGACGCACGTTCGACGGCGCGCTGAACCCGCGTCTCTCGTGCCAGCTCGCCGAGCGTGATGGAGAGCGGAACGGCGAGCGCGACGACGAAGCCCAGCACCAGGCCTATCCGCGCCACGGGAGAGCGGACGGGGCCGAGACGGGGAAACCACCGCGTGCGGGAAGCCCATGCGGCCAGCCGCGTCGGCCTAACGTCGGCGTGCCACGTCGCGGCTGCTGCCATGACGTTGGGGCGGTGCATGCCGATGAGAAGAAAAACCAGCGTACCGCTCAAGACGATGCCCGCGAGATTCGCCCCGTAGAGGAGCATGCTGCCTTTGATGAACGACCATCGAAACCCGGCGCCCGCGGAAAAGCCCGCCACGGCCAGCGGGGGTATGAGGGCCACGGCCACGGCCACACCCGGAATGGCCGCCGAGAGGCCCTTGCGCCGCGTGACGGACACCACCGCACCCGCGAGTCCAGAAAACACCGCAATTCCGAGGTCGAGCGTCGTCGGACGCGTGCGCGCCGTGATCTCCGGTGTGAACGTCTGAAAGGGAAGGACGAGCGTGAGCACCATGGCCGTGACGATGACCAGCGCCGTGCTCACTACGATCGCAATCCCCGACTGCGAGGCGAGCCGAACGTCCCCCATGGCCAGTGCCAGCGCCAGGCCCATCGTCGGCGCGAGCAGCGGCGCGATCAACATGGCCCCGATGACCACGGCCGCATTGTCGAGGGCGAGCCCCAGCGTGGCGATGGCTCCCGAGAGGACGAGGATGCTCCAATACGGCAGGCGAACGTCGGTGGCCGCCTCCGCCGTCTCGCGAAAAATGAGCGGCCGGTCCCAGCGTTCCACTCCGAGTCGTTCGCGAGCCGACTCTTCGAGCGCGGAGTCCTCGCCCTCGGTGCGTGCCGCGTCTGCTCGAGCCATGATGCCGCTACGTGATTGGGCGTTTGCACGGTCCAACGATGGACCTCGTCCGACGGATCCAGGACGCGCCCGCGGCACGCGCCCGCTGAGACGGGCATGCCTCAGATGGTCTCGTCCAGAAGGATTTCGTTAGACGAATCGAGGAGAGGATCCTACCTGAATAGGTAGTTGATAATACATCACGATATGAATTAGTTAGCCGTAACGAGTTTGTCTATGACGGTTGCATGATTGGTACAATCGGTGTACCCGGAAACGTTGTCGTTGAGAGTATCTGATCGACGTTGAACGTAGTGAAGCTTAGAAAATGCTCAGGTATATACATCTCATCTGGTCGGCATCGTGGAGGTGCATCATGTGGAAAGAATCACGTCTCCTGCTTTTGTCCGCTCTCCTGTTCCTGTTCAGCGCCTGCAGTTCGCTGGTGGAGGACAACGCCTTCGACTCCGAGCCGTCGACGGATGAACGTTTCGACGACGCAAGCGTCGTCGCCGCATCGAAAGGCCTGAGCCACGCTGCCAAGGGGCCCGGCGGCCTGACCGTGATGACGCGCAACCTCTACATCGGCACCGACGTCGGCATCGTCCTCTCGGCCGATTCGCCGGAGCAGCTTCCTGTGCTCGCCGCGCAGGCATTCGGAACGCTGCTTTCGACGAATTTTCCGGAGCGTGCCCAGGCCCTGGCCGAGGAGATCGCTCAGGCACGGCCCCACCTCGTCGGCATTCAGGAGGCGACCGTCATCCGGCTCCAGTCGCCCGGCGACGCGCTCAGCGAAGTACCGACGGATGCCGAAGACGTGCTCTTCGACTACCTCGACATTCTCCTGCAAGCCCTCGAAGCCCGGGGACTCGACTACCGCGTCGCCGGATCGATCCGGAACGCCGATGTCGAGCTGCCGATGTTAACCGGAACGGATCCGCTCACGTTCGACGACGTCCGCGTCACCGATTTCGACGTGATCCTGGCACGGCACGACGTGGACGTCTCGCGCCTGGTCGCAGCCAACTTCCAGGCACGACTGCCACTGCCCAGCCTGGGGCTCTCTCTCCCGCGGGGCTACGTGGCAGTGGACGCGACGATTCTGAACCGCACTTATCGCGTTGTGAACACCCACCTGGAACCGTTCGCACTTCCGATTCAGATGGCCCAGGCGCAGGAGCTGCTCGGCTCGCTGGAAGGGGAGACGCTGCCGATCGTGCTGCTCGGAGACTTCAACACGCCGGCGCCGACGGGAGATACCTATCAATTCCTGTTGTCCGAGGGCTACCTCGACGTGTGGGCGCGCAGCGTGAAGCCGCACGGCGGAGCGGGTCATACTTGCTGCCAGGCCGCCGACCTGCGGAATCCGGTGTCCATGCTCGACGAGCGGATTGATCTGATCCTCTTCAAGACCAACGACGAGAGGCATGGTCACGGCGGCCTCGGGGCCGTATTCGCCGACGTCGTCGGCGAAGAGCCGCAGGATCGGACGGCTTCGGGGCTGTGGCCGTCGGATCACGCGGGAGTCGTAGCCACGATGCGGGTCCCGGCGACGATCCCGCAGACCGTAGATCACCGATACGCGCTTGCGGGGGAAATCGACGGAGTCGATTCGCCGTCGGCGCCGGCGGATCGGTAGGACGGGCTTGAGATCGCGGAATCGATTGACGCATGCTTCACCCGCGCGGAGCCCGGCAACTCCGATTCAGAGCCGTAATCGAGCGCGTGGCGACGGCAATGCATCACGCGTCCGCCGCCGCGACCGTACGTCCGGTTACCTGACGGGCCGCGCGTCGATCCGCCGCAGCCGGACCGTACCCTCTCCATCGATACGCAATCCGGCAGGACCCGGCGCGGGATGCGTGGCGTGGCCGTGACCGATCGTCGCGCCATCGACATATCCGTAAAAATGCCCCTGATCGCCCGTTGCCCGGAGGGTCGTCCAGCCGGCCGCGTCGATCGGTTCGCCGCCCATCCGCTCGGCTCGTCCGGAGACGACGCGCCCCAGTTCCGCTTCGTCGTTGAGCCGGAGGAAGTGGTAAGAATCCGGCCCGATCACGTTGTGGACCAGGGCTACGGATCCCGAAAAACCGGACACGTCGAGTTCCGCCTCGGCATCCACACCGACGAGGTTCTCCCCGGCCACCACCATCACCGGCGTACCACGGGCGTCGAGGACCACGATGTGGCCGTCGGTCGTCTCGTCGACCCGGACGGTCAGATCCTCAGTCGAGCCTTCCACGAAGCGGAAGACATCGGCAAAAGCCTCCTCGGCGCCGGGACCGATCGTCCACTCAAACCCGCCTCCGTTCAGCAGAGACGGCGCCGCTTGAGCGGCTCGCTGCCGTCGCTGCAGCGTCCTCAATTCGTCCTCCATTTCCCGCAAGGCTGCGACGCCCACGCCGTACTCGAAGACGAGACGGCCGCCGTACTCGGCCGTCTGCCACACGAGCACCTGGCCTCCGATGCCGACGAGAACGACGATAATTCGAAGGAAGAGCGCCGGATTGCTCTTCAGGCTGAGGAGTGCGACCCGCAGGACGGCGAAGGCGCCGAAGAAGATGAGGGTGTAGAGGGCGAGGTCCTGGTGCGTATTGAGCGTGGAAACGGCCTCGGTGGGAACGGTTACCGTGTCTGCCGCCAGGTTGCCCGTAAGGTACGACGCCAGTGCCCCGAGCGCGCCGGCCGCGTACAGAACGACGGCTCCGACGTGCATGCCGCGCGACGAGCGCCAGAACAATCCGATCACGTCGACGATGCCCGCGGCGACGAGCAGCGAGATGGGGAAATGTACCACGAGGGGGTGGGCGTTGGGTGCCCAGTCGGGAAGCATCTGCGACGTTCAAAGTGGGAAGGGCGGAGGGCGAAGTTATCGAACGACAGGTGTCAATCGCTACCGATTGGGTGGAAGCACCGGCCGTGGCGCCGCCGGCGTGACGAGGCTGTTATGCCTGGATTCGCTCGGCTCCGAATCCGACCGCGCGCGTAAGTAGGGAGTCCACGGTGACACCAAGCACGGTATCCATCGTGACACGACATGAGAAAGGCATATCGTGAG
>CAZMXY010000048.1:17911-20760 GCA_964570345.1 uncultured Rhodothermales bacterium
GTGACACCAAGCACGGTATCCATCGTGACACGACATGAGAAAGGCATATCGTGAGGAGGCATGAGATGAGAAACACACGTGAAATGCTGAACGACCACCCGGCTGCCATCATGAACGTCGATGCCCTGGCCGCCTGTATCGAGGCGTGTTTCGACTGCGAGATGGCCTGCACGATCTGCGCGGACGCCTGCCTGTCCGAGGAGCGGGTTTCCGAGCTGCGGGCGTGTATTCACACGGATCTGGACTGCGCGGACGTCTGCTCGGCGACCGGCCGCATCTTGTCGCGGCAGACGCGCGGCGACGAGGCCCTTGTGCGTGCGCAGATCGAGTCGCTGCGCCAGGCCGTCCGTTCCTGCGCGCGAGAATGCGAGAAGCATGCCGAGCGGCACGAGCACTGCCGCATTTGCGCCGAGGCCTGCCGCCGGTGCGAGGCCGCCTGCGAGCACCTGCTCGACGAGCCCGCCGTGGTCTGATTACGAGCGGGCGGCACGCGCTCATCACGAGGTGGGTCAAAAATCGAGCTTTGCGCCACCGTTTGCGATGAAGCCGTCCGTAGGTCCCCAGATGGGCGGGAAGCTCGGATTTCGTCGTGGACCGGTAACGAGCGGGCCCGACCTGCTCTGCCGTGCGTCCAGGACGTTCTCCAGGTTTGCGAAGGTGCTCACGCGGCCGAACCGCCACTGCGCCATCACACCGCCGATGAGGTAGCTTGGAGCCTCACCGCCCTCGGGAAGTGCCTGCGGCCCGGTGTAGTACGCCTCCAGCCCGATGCGGCCTCGACCATGTCGCTCCCACACGAGTACGGAGTACGTTCGGTGCCGGGCGGTCAGCGGAAGAGGCTCGCGCTCACCGCCCTCGGCGCGATCCGCATTGAGGAAGACGTAGCCGAGGAAGAGACTTACGTCTCCGTAGGATACCTTCGCGGTTGATTCCGAGCCCCAGACCTCTACGAAGCCCGTGCTATTGGTGAAGCTGAGCGCACTGCCGACCTCCACGGGCGTAAGTGGACGGTCCAGCCGTGTGAGATACGCCGCCTGGTTGAGCGCAAGCGTGGCCGGGCCCAGGATCGCCCGGTAGTTTACGTCCACGTTGCCGCCAATCGAGCGCTCGGCCCGGACGTCCGCGAGCGGCCGGACTCCGCGGTACGCCCGTTCCTCCGCTTCCTCCAGGAAAGGCGTCGGCGCCTTGTACCCAAGCCCTCCACTGAGGCGAAGCGCCAGCCGCTCCGCCGGACGCACCAGCAGGCTAAGCCGGGGTAAAACGAACATGCCGTAATCGCTGTGGCCTTCGACGCGGAGACCGGACTCTACCGCCACGACGGGCGTGACGTCCCACGTGTCCTGCGCGAACGCTGCCACGGAGCCATAGGCGTAATCGAGGGCGGCTGCCTCGCCCTTCGACTGGTCGAACCGTTCGGTTCGCAGATCGATGCCCACGACCAGGTCGTGCGCTCGTCGACGTGTGGTAGCCGACGCCTCCGAATACGTGGAGAGTTGGCTGCCGGCGAAGCAAAAATCGGGGATGTCCAGTGCCCGCTCGAAATAGCTTCCGCTCGTGCTGAGCGTTAGACGCGTCGCATTCGATAGTGCGCGTTCGTATCCGGCAAATCCAGTAAGTCGCGCCGATTCATTTCGCTCAGTATAGCCGTCGGCCTCGTCACGGATGACCGCAACGTCTCCGCCTTCGCGTGCCTCCACGGTACCGGAGAGGCCTACCGTCAGCATACCCGCGCCATAGTGATAGAGCGTAGGGGTGAGGGTGAGTCTCCGGGTTGCCGGAAGGTTGGTAAAGGCATCGCCCTCCGCGTCGTACGCACGCTGAAGATTGCCGGAGGTGAGGACCGTGTAGCCCAGCCGATTGCTGCGCCGGGCGGCATAGACCGCGAGATCCAGACCGCCGGCCGTCGTCGTATTGAGGAGGATTGACCGCTCGCCCTCCTCGCTCGGCCGCTTCGTCACGAGGTTGACGAGACCGGCTATCGCATCGCCGCCGTAGAGCGTCGATGTGGGACCCTTGATGATCTCCACCTGCGCCAGGTCAAGAGGCGGGATTTGAAGCAGGGAGAGTCCTCCACCTAGGCCGCCGTAGAGCGGAAAGCCGTCTCGGAGAAGCTGCGTATAGCGGCCGTCGAGTCCCTGGATGCGGAAGGCGGCACCTGCCGAGACGGCTGACGTCTGCTGCACGACGATACCCGGCGACTCGTTGAGGAGCATTGAAATGCCGGAGGGATCCATAGCGATCTTCTCCTCGATTTCTTCGCCGCCAATCGTTTCGACGCGCGTCGGCGTGTCGGCAATGGTGCGGCTGGTGCGGGTGGCAGTCACTGTCGCCTGCCCGAGCTTAAGGTCGGCTTCCTCGAGGTACACCGTGACGACGCCCGACTCCGAGCGGGGGAAAGTGAACGTGCGGCGCTCCGTACGGTAACCGATGAAGGAAAAGACGAGCGTCCGCTCCCCGTCGGGAATCGGCGAAACGGTAACGAGCCCGTCTGGGCCGGTCGTTGAACCGATGGAGGTGCCTTCGACGACGACGTTGACACCCGCGAGGGTCTCCTCCTCGTGAGCATCAAGAACGCGAGCACTGAGGGAATTCTGGGCGGCGGCCGGATGAAGATGACAGACGAAATGCAGCGTTGTAACCGTGACGCACGTCAGAATAATCCGAAGCATGAGGTGGACCAGTAACTCCTCGCAAACCCATAAAGGGAAGATTGAATCGTGATCGACCCGGCGGATGAGGTGTGATCGTCCCGGCGGATTGAGGTGTGATCGACGCGTTTGTAGGGTGATATGCCGACAACACCGACCTTGTTGACGTTTGGGGCAATTTGCGATCATCTCCCCACAGAC
>CAZMXY010000048.1:20860-24060 GCA_964570345.1 uncultured Rhodothermales bacterium
GATCCGAGAATCCGTTCGGCCTCAAGAAGGGCGGCTTCCGCCTTCGTGAAGGCTTTCATCGACTGATAATTGAGCCCCAGCCCGACATACGACCGTCCGATGCGCACGTGGGTCCCGGGAAAAACGCGCTTCATGTGCGCAATGGAGCGCAGGTAAGTGGTTTCGGCTTCTTCATAATCGCCGTTCTCACGCAGCACGTTGGCGAGAAGTCCCGAGACAATGGCCACGCCCGTGTTTTCCGGATCGGCCGACGAGATGCGTCGAAGGGCTTCCCGGTAGAGCTCGACGCCGGTTGCAAAATCCTTCTTCTCTCGCGCGAGTTCGGCAAGATGCGTCAGCGTCATGCTGATGACGGGGTGGTCTGCTCCGAGGATTCTCGTTTCGATCGCCAGCGCCTCACGGAAGGCCGCCTCCGCTTCGTCAAGCCTGCCCGTATTTTGCAGGACGGCCCCGAGGCTGATCAGATGCGACGCCTTCTCCGGATGGTCGCGCCCGACGGATTCCCAAATCTCGAGGGCTTCGCGAATCCAGCGCTCGGCGGCCACGTATTCTTCCATCTCGCGCAGCAGCAGGGACATGTCCGCCAGCCTCGACGCCAGATCCAGGGTCGGTGCGTCGGACGGTTCCACGGAGCGTTGGATCTCAATCGACTCCTCGAGATATGTGTGCGCGAGATCGAAGTCTCCCGTCGCCCGGTGCACGTTCGCGAGAGGCTGCAAGAGGTTTCCGCGGGCGCCGACCTCCCCGAGCGGTACGAGTGAGAGAGCTTCCTCCAGGAGCGGGGCGGCTTCGTCAAACTGGCCGTATCGAATGTAATTGGATGCCAGGTTATGCAACGTGGCGACCGTCTCCCGCCACGTCGAGCCTCTGTGCGTCCGGCGAATCTCGAGCGCCTTTCGATGCATCACGACGGCCGAATCGTGGGCGCCGACGCCCCGGTACACGTTGCCGAGAATGTCGGCGAGACGCGCCTGGACCAGCGGCTGTTCATCCAGATTACCGAGTCTCTGTCGCCCGAGCTCGACCAGATCCAGCGCGCGCAGCGTGTCCAGCCGCTGCTCCGTTCGCGCATAAGGGTCCGACGCCTCGAAGAGGCCCTCCAAAAACTGAGCGACTGCCTCGGCGGTGTCTCGCTCCCGGGATGCACGCACCTGGAGCACGGAGATGGCGACCGTGGCCGATACCAGGAGCGCGAGGAAAGCCGCGGCCAACGAGACGCCCAGCCGGTGTCGGTGGACGAATTTGCCGGCCCGATACGCCAGCGAGTCGCGGCGCGCCTCGACGGCTTGGCCGGCAAGGTGACGCTTGACGTCGGCCAGGAAGGCCTCGGCCGACGCGTACCGTCGCGAGGGTGCCGGCTGCATCGCCTTCAGCACGATCGTATCCAGATCCCCGCGCAGGCGTCGCTTCAGTCCGTCGACGGTGGTCCGACGGCAGGCGGAGACGTCTTCCGGATGAACCCTTGAATCGGCGCCGTCTCCGTGCCCGCTCTCGATCGGCCGTGTGGCGGCGGTGCTCGGCGGGAGAAGCCGAAGGTCTTCGGTCGGCCCCTCTCTCGAGCCGGAGGTGGCATAAGGCCGGCGTCCGCAGAGAAGCTCATAGAGGACCACGCCAAGGCCGTAGACGTCGCTGGCCGTCGTGACGGGCATGCCGGCGAGCTGCTCCGGACTGGCATACTCCGGCGTGAGGAGCCGCATGCCGGTGCGCGTGCGAAGCTTTGTCTCGCCGTCGCCCGGATCCTCCATTAGTTTCGCAATCCCGAAGTCCAGCAGCTTCACGTCTCCGTCGTCAGTCACGAGGATGTTTGACGGCTTCAGATCCCGGTGGATGACGAGGTTTTGATGGGCGTGGTGTACGGCGACGCACACTTGGATGAAGAGCGCGAGGCGTTCGCTGACATTCAGCCTTCCGGCATCGCAGTACCGATCGATCGGCAGTCCGTCGACGTATTCCATGACCAGATAGGACCGCCCGTCGTCCGTGGCGCCTCCGTCGTAGAGCCGGGCGATGTTGGGATGCTCGAGAGCGGCCAGGATCTGGCGTTCATGGCGGAAACGGCGGAGGATGTCATCGGTGTCCATGCCGCGCTTGACCAGCTTGAGGGCGACCCGCTTCTTGAACTCTCCGTCGGCGCGTTCGGCATGGTATACGGCGCCCATGCCGCCTCGTCCGATCTCCTCCAGAAGGCGGTACGGGCCGATGGATTGCGCGGCGGCGGGTGTGCCCGCGGGCGGCTCATGGGCCAAAAGATCGGGAGCGGCGTCGAAGAGAGCCGCGGGGTTCTCGTCAGCCGCTAAGAGGGATTCGACGTGGGCACGCAGGGCGTCGTCACCCGCGCAGGCCTCTTCCAGGAACGCCGCTCGGTGCGCTGAAGGACGGTCCAGCGCTTCGTGGAAGAGCGATTCGATGTGTCGCCAGCGCTCCGGAGTCATGGCCTCGATCTCATCAGCCGTCCAGCGCCTGCGTGAGAAACGCGCGCGCGGCTCGCCAGTCGCGCTTGACCGTGGCCGAGCCGACGCCCAGCGTCTCTGCGGTCTCCTCGACGCTCAGCCCGGCAAAGTAGCGGCATTCGATGACTCGAGCCTTCCTGGGATCGAGGGCTTCGAGCCTCCCGAGGGCCTCGTCCAGGGACAGAATGTCCTCGACGTAGAGCCGTGGCGCGTGCAGTCCCTCATGGAACGTCACGTGCGGTGCTCCGCCGCCTCGCTTCTCGGCCAAGCGTCGGCGGGCCGAGTGCACGAGGACCTGCCGCATGGCCCGGGCCGCCACGCTGAAGAAGTGGGCTCGGTCTTGCCACGAAAGATCCGCCGAGGGCAACAGGTGCAGGTAGGCTTCATGCACGAGTGCCGTCGTGTTGAGTGTCTCACCGGGCTGCCCGTCCCGCACGACGTGTGCCAGGCGCCGCAGTTCACCGTAGACCTGCTCGTAAAGTGCGTCGAACGCCTGCACGTCGCCGTATCGAGCGGCCTGGAGCAGAGCCGTCACGGGTGTCGTCTCCGGAGCACTCATCAGCACAATGCAAAAAAAGGCGACAGCGTGATCCGTATTGCGCCGCCGCAACCTATAGTGTGGGACCTGGCCCGGCCAACCTCTCGACGAACACGGAACTCGTTAGAAGATACGGAAAACGGCGGAATGCCTCGTGGTCAGGACGGCAGTCCATGGGTGCCCCTGGCCCAATTCGAAGTCTCAGGCGACCG
>CAZMXY010000049.1:0-6589 GCA_964570345.1 uncultured Rhodothermales bacterium
ACGTGACGGGTTTTTACAAGGACAGCCGGCATACGCTTCGGACGGTCGAGGTCAGCACGCCCCAGGGCACGTATCGGACGAACGGCAACGGCGATTACGGGGACGTCCGAGGCATTGAGCTGTCGATCCGCAAGGTACCCTCTATGTACCGCTGGGGGGCGCTGTGGGGATATGCGAATTACACGACGCAGGTGCGGATCCACGGCCGTAGCGGCGACCCGGTGGCCTTTGCCCCGAATCAGGTACGTTTTGCGCCCAGCGGAGACGTCGTGGCCTATCAGAACCCCATCTTCAAGGCGGGACTGTTCTACGAGACGCCGGCAAACTGGTCCGGAACGCTGGGCACCCTCA
Organism: uncultured Rhodothermales bacterium; assembly: GCA_964570345.1. Taxonomy (GTDB): domain Bacteria; phylum Bacteroidota; class Rhodothermia; order Rhodothermales; family VXPQ01; genus CAZMXY01. The sequence continues at coordinate 352 of CAZMXY010000049.1, forward strand.
TGAAGAATCTTTCCCTGTCGCTCGATTACTACGCGAACTTCCCGGACGAGCATCTGCGTCAAGACATCTTCGTCGTCGACGGGGCCATCTATACGAGGCCCGTCGATCAGAACGTCAACTTCAGGGCTCGGAAAGAGATACGCGCGGCAGGCGTCCGCCTGAGTCCGTACGTAGAAGTCGAGAATCTCTTCAATCATCAGTGGCTGGCGCTGAGCACGTTCGAGCGCGTCTCGCACGCCGACATGGTGAGGTTCGTCGAAAGCGACTTCGATTTCCTTCCGAGCCTTACGAGCGACGGCACGCCGATCATGCCGGTAGCCCAGTTCCGCAATCTTCCGCGGTCGGTAACGTTCGGCATCACGCTGGAGATGTAGGCGAATTTCAACGCAGAGCTACCGATGACATTCATGCTTTCACAGACCGTGGCCAAACAAGCGAGGACCCTGCGGAACTTCGGGCGACGTCCGCGAGCTTGGCCGACCTCCACGTTCACATACGGCGTGGGGCTGGGGCTGCTGATGCTCGCGGGGTTATTCGTCGTGCCGAGGACGGCAGAGGCGCAGGGTGAGGACAAACAGTTCCACCAGCGCGGGCGGATCTGGGAGACACTTTACGGGAATGGATTCATCGGCGACCCGGGGGCGTGGGACTTCCTCTCGTTCGATCCGAAAGGCATGTTTCCCGGCTTCAAGGGATTTATCCATCCGTGTTGCAACGAGCAGAACGCCATCAACACGTTCTCGAACGCCAACATGCACAATTTCCGGAGCGGATTAATTCTCGCGGCGCGAAACGTAACCGTGCCGGGACAGCCTCCCGCCTTTACGCCGACTCCGCAGGATTTCGAGTTCTTTGCGCAGGGCGTCTCCGGCAATCGAGGACTCGTCGCGCCCACACCGATCGTGCAGCTCGTTACGAATTACATGGAGGATGAAGATTTCAATCCGCTTCGTCCAGAAGAGATGACCATTGCGACGTTTCCCACGAATCTCGGGATTACCGTTACGCGCCGATCCTATCAGTGGTCGTATCCCGGTTTTCGTGACTTCATCATCTACGACTACGTTCTGAAGAACACGGGGGACTTCGTATCGATCCTCACGAGTCAGGTAGTACCGAATACGGATGCATTTCAGCAGACGCTGGAGGGCCTGTACGTCGCGTTCCACTCCGCAATCTCTACGGACACGAAGAGCACGATCAATTTCTCGGGAGACCAATTGGTACCCATCGCGGCCGGCGGCTTCGGCTGGCAACCTCCGTATACCGATTTCTATTACATGTCTTCCGATCGCACCCTCTTCGCGTCATACGACTATAACGGAGGCCGCGAACCGCCTCCCCACTGGTCGTGGCAGGTGAAGCCCGACCGGAGTTGGGAGCGGCGATTCGGTCCCGAGTTGATGAGTCCGGCAGCGTTCGGCTGGGTACTTCTCGACGCTGCGCCCACGAGCGGAACGTCGAGAAGCTCGGCCACCGCGGACGTGCTCCGGATCGATACGCACAAAGGAGGACAGTTTCGAGGCAGAGACCTCGACCTCGAATTTTTTAAGCCGGCCGATCGGACCCCCCAGGAGTACTACGAGTTCGTCACCACGCCGGACCTGCAAGAGCAGCTCGGCAATCGAGGCACGCGGCATAATATTTATACCTTCTCGTACGGTCCGTACGATCTGGCGCCGGGGGATTCGCTTCGGTTCATCTTGGCGGAGATCGCGGGTGTAATGGATTTCGAGGTCGTCAATACGGGCGATCCGGACGGTCATTTTCCCGACTCGAGCCTGGCGGCCCTCGAGAGGAACGCGGAGCTGGCGCGCCAGGCCGTTCGTTGGGGACTCGGGGCCACGGTCGACGGCGTGCCTCTTGCCGCAGATGCGCCCGAGCCTCCGCCCGCGCCGGACGTCGATGCCGTGAACGCGTCGCGCGGAACGGAGGAAGCGGCGATCGCCGTTACCTGGGGCACCATCGCGGAGGAAACGAGCCTCGTCGACGGTTCCGGTACGGTCTTTTACGACGGTCAGACGGACCTCGATGGATACCGGGTCTACCGATCGAGGGACTTTCAGTACGTGAGCGAGAATGAAGACCCCGTGCTACGCGGTGCACAGTGGGATCTGATCGCGGACGTTCCGAGGGCCGACTTCGCGCAATGGTTCGACGGAAGTCTCGGGCGATACAGCTTCGTTGACGAGGACGTCGAGTTCGGACGCCGCTACAGTTATTACGTCTCGGCGTACAATTCGGACCCCGGGCCGTGGACGTCGGCGAACGGGACGGTCGTGAACGACCTCCCCGAGCTGGCTTCGGCCGACGTTGAATGGTACGCTCCCGACGACGAGACGAGGTTCAATCGAACGCCGCCTACGTCGGCCGCCGCCGGGCCGGTCAGCTCGCTCGACGTCTACGTCGTCCCGAACCCGTACGTCTTCAATGATGCGCAACGCAGCTTCGGGATCGACGACCCATTCCGAATAGAATTTCGGAATCTGCCCGAAGAAGCCACGATTCGCATTTATACCGTCTCGGGCGATCTCGTGCGTACGATCCAACACGGTCCGGACGCGCGCGGGAATCTATCAGGATCGGCGGTTTGGAATCAGAAGACCGATTCGGGACTCCTCGTCGCCCCCGGCCTGTACGTCTACCACGTGAATTCCAACGCGGAGGACGTGGAAGGCGCCGTCACCGGCAAGGTGGTGATCATCCGCTGAAACGGAGCTAGCGCTAAGATCTGTGTGAATACCATGAGCTTCACGAAACGCGAGAAGGAGGTTGGGCGGTCGGCCGCGATCATCTTCATGTCGGCGTGCATGCTGATCTGGGGCGCGGGCACCGTCGCGGCCCAGAGTCTGGAACCGAGCGATGATTTCAACAAGGGAGCTCGGACGTCGCTGCAGTTCCTGAAGATCGGCATCGGCGCGCGGCAAGCGGCGCTGGGTGAAGCCAGTATCGCGCTCGTGCGCGACGTGAACGGCGTCTTCTGGAATCCGGCCAACATCTCCGGCATCGACAAGTTCGAGACGGGCTTTTCGTACGTCCGATGGCTGGGGGACATGAACTACGTCTCCGGCGCGCTCGGTTATCGCCTGGGTGGCGTCGGCATTATCGCCGGCTATCTCGCATCGCTCGATTACGGTGACATTCCGGAGGCGCTCGTTACGATTGGGACCGGCGCCAGTGATACGCGAACCGGGAATACGTTCTCGGGCAACGACTTCGTGGCAGGCCTCACGTTCGCCCGCGAGTTCACGGACCGGCTGTCGATCGGGCTCAGCGGGAAGTACGTCCACGAGGGGCTTTTCACCTACTCAGCCTCCACGTTCGCGTGGGACGTCGGCACGAACTACGACATCGGATACAAGGGCATCCGCCTCGCCATGAGCGCTCAGAATTTCGGTGGCGGCGTCGAATTTCTCGAGGAGGGGAGCCAGACCGAATCGTTCGATCTTCCCATCGTCTTTCGAATCGGACTGTCGATGAATCTGATGAGCCCGGACGGCAATGCGCTCACGAGCCTCGGCAGCGGCCACGTCTTTCGCGTCGGTGTCGAGGCGATCAATACGAACGATTTCAACGAGCGATTTCACGTCGGGGGCGAATACACGTTTAATGATTTTCTGGCCGTTCGAGGCGGATACCGCATGAACTATGCGGAGGGGAATCTGGCCCTCGGGTTCGGCATCGCCCCCGAAATATCCGGCATGGAAGTGCGCGTCGACTACGCGTACGTCTCGTATGACTTTCTCGACGCTCCGCACAGGTTCTCGTTGACGCTCGCATTTTGACAAGGATTTTGGGGTTCTCACGCAGGAATACGATTCTCAAGCGATTTCAATAGATGGCATTCAGTGAACGCGTCGTAAACGGCGTCACACTCACCCGCGAAAACTTCACGAAACCGCCCCTCGAAATGGGCATCGTGCCGTTCTGGTTCTGGAACGGCGATCTCGACAAAGACGAGATGGAGTGGCAGCTCCGCGAGTATTACGACCGCGGCGTGCGCAGCCTCTTCATTCACGGTAGGATGGGCCTGGGCGTGGGCTATCTGTCTGACGAATGGTTCGATCGCGTCAAATTTTGCGTCGAGAGAGCTCGCGAAATCGGCATTGACGCGTGGATTTACGACGAGATGGACTGGCCGAGCGGCACGGCCGAGCAGCAGGTGCTGGAGGCCGATCCCGATCTGAGCCAACGCTACCTCGAGCTCGTGCCGCTGCGGCTCGAAGGGCCGATCTTCACCTTTCTCGAGGCCCACGATGACCGCTACGTGCCCACCGGCAATTCGAATCCGATTGCGGCCTATGGCGTGCGGGGCGAAGAGTACGACACGGTCATCAAGAATCCGGTGGATCTGAACAAGAACCTGAGTTGGGAGAAGACGATCGCGTGGGAGGCGCCCGGCGGAGATTGGGTGCTGATGTACTTCCTGGAGAAAGAGGCGCCGTTCTACATCGACACGCTCAATCCGGCCTCGACCGAAAAGTTCATCGAGCTGACGCACGAGAAGTACAAGCAAACCGTCGGACATGAGTTCGGCAAAACCGTTCCCGGTTTCTTCACGGACGAGCCGGCGATGTACTATTACCACGTGGGCATGCAGAATTACGTGGTCCCGTGGTCGAAGCGGATGTTTAAGATTTTTCGCGAACGCCGCGGCTACGGACTGAAGCCCTATCTGCCTGCCTTGTATGCCGACATTGGAGAGAAGACGGCGCAGATCCGCTACGATTTCTGGCGGACCCTGACGGAGCAGTACGCCGACACCTATTATAAGAGGCTGAGGGACTGGTGCGACGAGAATGGCGTCATCTTCACCGGGCACCTCCTATTCGAGGAGCATCTGCGCTTGGCCGCGCGCTGTGAAGGCAACTTCTTCAAGTACCTTCGGCACATGCACCTCATCGGAGTCGACCATCTCTACCCGAAGATCGGCTCGCGCGACGAACCGAGCCAACACGTGGCGCTGAAGGTAGGCAGCTCGGCCGCACATCACTTCGGCTCCACGCGCTTGCTCTGTGAGTCAATGGGCGGGACGTACTGGAATTGCACGCTCGAGCGAATGAAGTGGATGAACAACTGGGAATACGTCCTGGGTGTCAATCTCTTCAACAATCACGGATATCACTACACGATCGAAGGCGAGCGCAAGCGCGACTGGCCTCCGTCGCAGTTCTATCATCACACGTGGTGGAAGTACTACGACCGCTTCATCGAATACAACGCGAGGCTGTCCCACGTCCTCTCCGGCGGGCGGCACGTCGCGAAGATACTGATGCTGTATCCGATCAACAGCGTCTGGGTCAATTACATGCCGCAGACGACGACGAAGGTCGGACGGCTCATCGAATCGGAGTTCCAGTGGCTCACCGATCGACTGCTACGGCTGCATTTCGATTTCGATTACGTGGACGAGGACGTCCTGGCCGATGCCGTCGTGGAAGACGGGCTCATCAAGATTGCCGACGAGGAGTTCCAGGTGCTGATTCTTCCGCCTGTCACGCACGTCAAGGCCTCGTCGTACCGAAAGATTCAGGATTTCCTTGCGCAGGGCGGCAGCGTCATCGCCGATACGATCGTTCCGGTCGGTCTCCTTGAGGCCGGCGGGGATCGATCGGTGTCTCCCCTGGAGTCTTTCCTCGGCGTGAACGGCCATGACGTGCTGGGCCGATTTCAGCAGGGAAACGGGATCTCATTCGGGGTAGACCACCTCGAGGAGATGGGCAATTTCTATCTCTTCCGGGGCGCCGGGCTGTCGAATCAATCGGTAAAGCTCGACCGCCTTTCCAGGAGGGAGGCCGCAACGTCGACCGGCCACGACGCCGAGGCCGCGCTGCGCGACGTGCTCAACGCGTGTTGCACCCCCGACGTTACGATCAGCAACGAAGACGTATTCTATCTGCACCGCCGCAAAGACGGTTTCGACCTGTACTTCCTCACGAACACCAGCAAGGAGGACAAGGGGCGGGTCACCCTCAGTTTCGAGCGGATCGGCAAGCCCGAGCTCTGGAACGCGAACACGGGTGAGACGCGGCCGATGCCCGTCTACCGAATCGAAGGGGAGCGCCTGGTCCTCGAGCTCGATTTTCCGGCGTCGGAATCGTACGTCGTCGTGCTCGGTGACGACGTCGCGGAGGATCCGCACGTTACGGAGGCAAACGTCGACGTCGCGGCGGTCGCAGACGACGACGACGTCGTCGTGGGATTTTCGCGGGAGTCGCTCGATCACGCGACCGCGACC
>CAZMXY010000049.1:6689-23625 GCA_964570345.1 uncultured Rhodothermales bacterium
TTGCGAGAGGGACGGAACGTCGTAGCCGTTCGACTGCTCGTAACCCGCCGGACCGACGGCATGCTCGACCTACTGAAGATCATCGGCGATTTCGCCCTATCGGTGGACGACGCGATTCAGGTCCCTCGCACGCAGATCGACGTCGGAGATTGGACCAGTCAGGGCTATCCCTATTTTTCCGGCACGGGCGTCTATCGATGCGAAGTCGACGTGGCATCCGACTACATCGGTACGGGGCGTGTCTTTCTGGAGGCCGACTGCGGCGAGGACGTGCTCGAGGTTTCGATCAACGGAGGAAAATCGCTCATCGCGCCCTGGCATCCGTATCGCCTCGACGTAACGGAGCACCTCCGTGAGGGATCGAATCGCGTTGAGATCAAGGTGACGAACACGCTGATGAACGTTCTCGAGGGGGAGCGGCAGGCGTCCGGGCTCTTCGCCGCGCCGCGCCTGATACATGAGCATCGATACGAGCTGTCTGCAGACGATGAGTCCTAGCCACATAAGAGTCGACGTGTATGGAGCCGTCGACGTTTCGATCGTCGGCATGTGACACGATTGATCATGCGAATTCTTTACATCGACGTCGATTCTCTGCGACCGGATCACCTGGGTTGTTACGGATATCATCGAAACACCAGCCCGAACGTCGACGCGCTGGCGGAGGAGGGGATTCGCTTCGACAACGTCTACGTGAGCGATGCGCCGTGCCTGCCGTCGCGGACGGCTACCTGGAGCGGCCGCTGCGGTTTTCGAACGGGCGTGGTAAACCACGGCGGAACGGCGGCCCAGCCGTTTATCGAGGGCCCGTCGCGCTGGGTGACTGACTCGTTTCATGACACGAGCTGGATGACGTGTCTTCGAAGCGCGGGCTACCGCACGGCAAGCGTGAGCACGTTCGCCGAGCGTCATGCGGCATGGCATTGGTACGCCGGCTACAACGAGATTCACAATTCCGGCCGCGAAGGCATGGATCGCGCTGATGAGGTCGCGCCGATCGCTCTCGACTGGCTGGACCGTCGCGGAGCGGAGGACGACTGGTTTTTGCACGTGAACTTCTGGGATCCGCACATTCCCTATCGAACGCCGGTCGATTACGGCAATCCGTTTGAGGCGGAGCCGATTCCCGACTGGATGACGGAGGACGTCTGGCGCCGCGGATGGGAAGGCTTCGGGCCGCACAGTCCGCAGGAGCCGCACGGGTACGGGGGCGAAGAATATTTTCTGGGATTTCCTCGCTTTCCAACGACGATCGATTCCATGGAAGCCGTCAAGCAGTGGTTTGACGGATACGACGTCGGCATCCGTTACATGGACGATCACGTCGGCCGCCTCGTAGGTAAGCTCGAGGAGCTGGGAGTGCTCGACGAGACGGCCGTCGTCGTGAGCGCCGATCACGGTGAAAGCATGGGCGAGCTCAACGTATGGGGCGACCACCAGACGGCCGACGACACCACGTGCCGCGTGCCGCTCATCGTGCGGTGGCCCGGCCTGACCACGACGCGCACAGACGCCGCGCTGCACTATCAGTTCGACTGGGCCGCCACGGTCGTCCACCTGGCCGGCGGCACCGTGCCGTCGAACTGGGACGGCGTCTCTTTCGCGGCCGAGCTCAGGGACGGCCGGTCGAGCGGCCGCGATTGCCTCGTTTTGAGCCAATGTGCACATGCCGCACAGCGAGGCGTCCGATTTGATCATGAGGACGAGGCCTATCTCTACCTTCGAAGTCATCATGACGGCTACAAGATGGTGGATCCGGTCATGGTCTTCAATCTGACTCTCGATCCGCACGAACAAGAGAACCTGTCGGCTGATCGGCCGGACCTCGTTCGGCTCGGCGCCACATTGCTGGAAGATTGGACGAGCGGCATGATGAAGGCCAGTACGATGAACGTCGATCCGCTCATGACCGTTCTTCGCGAGGGACCGCTCCACGTTCGGGGCAGCCTTCCGAACTATTTGCGCCGTCTACACGCCACCGGCCGAGCACGTCATGCCAGGCGTCTGGCCGAGCGACATGCCGGCGAACTCGACTAACGTTCTATCCCGTCCAGCAAAGGCACAGACACATGAGCGATAAGGCTACGACGCGCTCGGTACTGGTCGTGGGCAGTGCCAACATGGACATGGTCGTTTCCACCAGCCGGTTTCCAAGCCCCGGCGAGACGGTGCTGGCCCGTGATTTCGGGACGTATCCCGGCGGGAAAGGTGCGAATCAGGCCGTCGCCTGTGCGAAGCTCGGCGGCGACGTGACGCTCCTTGCGAAGATGGGTCGGGACATGTTTCGTGAACGGCTCTTCGACAGCCTGATTGCGGACGGTGTGAATCTCGACCACGTTTCGATCGACCCGACAGCCCCGACGGGCATCGCTCTCATTACGGTCGACGATTCCGGGCAGAACGAGATCGTCGTCGTCTCGGGAAGCAACATGAAACTGACGCCGGAAGACATCGAATCTAAGGCGGAATTGTTCGACGGAGTCGGAATCGTCATCCTGCAGCTGGAAATTCCGCTCGAGACCGTCGTGCGGTCAGCGCAGCTTGCGAAAGAGCGAGGAGCCGAAGTCATTCTGAATCCCGCTCCCGCCACAGAGCTCCCCGACGTGCTTCTGGAGGCGGTCGATTACATCATACCTAATGAATCGGAGGCCGAGCGGCTTACCGGAGTGGTGGTGGGTGATCACCGTTCGGCGATCCGGGCGGCCCACCGGCTGATCGAGCGGGGTGTCGGCCACGTGATCCTAACGCTCGGCGAACGCGGCGTACTGTACGTGACGTCTGACGACGTGAGATCATTTCCTGCGTATCGAGTCGACGTGGTGGACACGACGGCCGCCGGGGACGCGTTTACCGGAGCGCTCGCCTTCTTCCTGAGCAGGGGGCAGGTTCTCGAGGACGCGATATCGTACTCGAATGCGGTTGCCGGCTACTGTGTCATGCGGATGGGCGCCCAGACGTCGATGCCCTCGTTCGACGAAATCCAAACGTTCCTCAGAGACCAGCCGGAGCCCGTACTGGAAGGAGGGAATTGAGATGAAAAAGAACGGCATACTTAACGCCAACCTCGCGCGTATCGTGGCCGGAATGGGACATACGGACCGACTCGTCGTCTGCGATGCGGGACTTCCGATACCAAACGGCAGCTCGGTCGTCGACCTGGCCCTGACGTCCAACGTTCCCCGGTTCCTCGAGACGCTCCGTGTCGTGCTTCAGGAGCTGCAGGTGGAAGGTGCCGTCGTGGCGGATGAGATGGAGCGCGTAAACACCGGCGTTTTCGAGGCCGTCCAGGACATCCTTCCCGACGTCGAGATGAAGGTCGTGCCGCACGAGCGATTTAAGGAAATGACGAGGGCTGCCGGCAACGTCTTCTTCGTTCGAACCGGCGAGATGACGCCGTATGCCAATATCATCCTGATCTCAGGAGTGACGTTTTGAGAAACGAGATCGCCGCGGGACTCCTTACCGCATGCGTCGTCTTCGCGCTCGCGCCGCCCGTGACGGGACAGGCGATTGCGTGGACGCAGCGGGACGCGGTCGCATGGCTTCGGTCGCAGACCGTTACGGGCGAGGTGGACGGCGCCATCTCGACGGGCGTCGTCATGGTCAATGGTGAAGCGTTCGATTTTGACGTGACCGGAAGTGCATTTACAGTCGAAGTACTGCTGGGCGAAGGTGAAAACGTGATCGTAGCCTGCACGAACGACTTGTCGGTTTGCTCCGATACGCTGCGCCGTCATCTCGGCTACGAGCTTCGCCCGGAGGTGTTCGCTCATGCAGACGTCAGCGGCCGCACGATACGGCTGCTGGGGCGCACCATAGAGAATCCGACCGGGACCGAGTTCGCCTTTCGGTGGAAGGCCGATCCGGACAATCCTGTCTCGACGTCCATTTCCTCTCCACACGATTCGGCGGCAACGACAACCATTCCGCCCTCGTCTCCGCCGGGCGAATATTTCTTCGACTTGTTGGTGACCGACGAGGATGGAAACGAGGGAAGGGCGCGCACCTTCGTCACCGTCGATTCGAGCGGCGACGTCACTCCGTTCGACATCGAACACGACCACGCTCGGTGGGTGGACGAAGCGGTCATTTTCGCGATTACCCCGTACATCTTTGAAGAGCGAGGTGGTCTCGCGAACGTGTTGAATCGGCTCGAAGAGGTCGCCCGCCTGGGCGTGAACACGATCTGGCTTCAGCCGATCTTTCAGACTCATGCCGGAGGACAAGGGTACGACGTCACGAACTATTTCGAAGTGCGTTCGGATTACGGAACGAAAGAGGATCTGCGGCTGCTGGTCGATCGAGCGCACGAGTTGGGATTGAAAGTTCTCCTGGATTTCGTGCCCAATCATACGGCGGCCGAGCATCCGTATGCCCAGGATGCGGCTGAGCACGGTACGCTTTCCCATTATTACGCTTTTTACCTCACGGAGGAGGACGACGCTCCGTACGCGATGCACTATCGGCCACGTCCGATGGGCCAGGTGCAGTTTTTACGGTATTTCTGGGAGAATCTGCTCTTGATCGATCACGACAACCCTGAAGTGCAGCGGTGGATGATCGAGGCGGGGCGATATTGGATCGAAGAGTTCGACGTCGACGGGTACCGCATCGATGCCGTATGGGGTACCAATGCACGCACGCCTGAGATGATGCAAGATTGGCGGCGGGCCCTGAAACGATATAAGCCAGAAGTGCTCCTCCTGGGAGAAGACAAGGCCACCGAGCCGCACTCTTTCGAAGGACGGTTCGACATCGCATACGATTGGTATCCAGGCCAGATCTGGGTTTCACGCTGGACGTGGCAGCTCGACTTCAGCGAAACCGACAACCGCACGATCTTCAATGCCGCTCCGGAGCTGCAGCGGTCGAATCTGTTGCACGACGCGCTCACGAACCGCGGCGACGGCTGGCATTCGGATGCGAAGGTGCTCCGTTTTATGGAGAACAACGATACGTTCCGCTTTGTGGAGCATCACTCGCTCGAACAGACGAAAATGGTCGCGGCGCTTTTATTTTCGTTGCCCGGCGTACCGCTGATCTATAACGGCCAGGAGATCGGCCGATCCGGACATCCCTATAGTAGCTGGTATGTATACTTTCAGGGGACGCCGATCGAGGACCAGAGCCGATTCGGGCTTTACCCGTTCTACGTCCGGCTGATCGAAATACGCGCAAGACTCGCCGCGCTGACGAGCGATCACTTCGAAGAAGTCGACACGAGCCCTTCGAGCGTCTATTCCTATCGGAGATGGCTGGGCGACCAGAACGTTTTCGGCGTGATCAATCCAACCAGTAATTCGGTAACCGCCACGCTGTCCCTCTCGGAAGGTGAGCTCGGCGTTGACGCGAATACCACCTATTATCTTACGGATCAAGTCTCGGGCGACGTCTTCGAAGTCGGGGGGGCGGACGTCTCCGCTGTAGCTATTGAGATGCCGGCGACGTCGACCCGCATTCTCGTCTTTGCCGATCAGGTCGTGCATGTCGATGCGGAAGCGGATCCAAGCGACGATCTGCCGCAACGCGTGACACTCGAGCAGAACTATCCGAATCCGTTCAACCCGTCTACCGCGATCCGATTCACGCTACCGCACTCGGGGAACACGACGCTTCGCGTATTTGACGTGCTCGGGCGAGAGGTTGCTCGGCTCGTAGATCAGGTTATGCCGGCCGGTCGCCACGAGGTTCGGTTTGAAGCCGGCGATCTCGCGAGCGGCGTCTACGTATACCGATTGGACGTCGACGGACTCGTCGCGACGAAGGAGTTGTTGCTTGTCAGGTGACATCCCGGGAGCCCCCACGGTTGGGCGGACGCGGGAGGCGAACATGTGCACACCCGGGCAACGGTATTGAGATCGCACCCGTTAAGATGCGGGGCGGAGAGAATGATGAAACGAATACAAACTCAGCGCCTCAGCAGCGACGACTTCGGCCCCTACGGCTCCGTCGCCGTACGTCCCGCCGGGCCTCCGCTGGCTGAGGATGACAGCTTCAAGTATTGGTCGGACGCCGGACGTTACGGCATCGAAGGAGAAACGGAGATCGGATATTGCACGGTCTTTCGTCGAGATCGCGCCGTGGTCGATTGGATGGAGCGGCACGTTCGGACGCCGGAGATCCTGATTCCCGTCGATCATGCCCTCGTGCTGCCGGTGACGTCGGATGACGGTGCGGTCGCAGCCTTCGTCGCCGAGCCGGGAGAGGCCGTCGTCATCGGACCGGGCGTATGGCACAGCGCATGCCTGCCCCTGGCCGAAGACGAGGCGACCTACTTCGTGATCTTCCGCCGCCGCACGCCGCATGAAGACGTAACGAAGAAGAGCATTGAGCCGGTCGTCATAGAGCGCCCATGAACGTCCTTTCGATCGAATCCAAGCAGCTACGACTCGAGATGGACGCCGCGAATCCGCTCAGCGTCGTCCGTCTCGTGCACCGTCCGACGGGTCGAGAGGTCGCCGCGGAGACGACGCAGCGATTCATGGTACGAACGCCGGATCGACTGTCGGATCCCTTCTTTCTGACCGACCTGGAGGATGTGGAGGCACGAGACGGCGCCGTCGCCTTCGTGCTCAGGGACGAGGCGAGAGCGTTTCGCCTGACGTGCCGCCTCTCGGCGTCCGAGCACGGTATTGAGTGGCAGGCGAAGCTGGAGGTACCCCGTCCGACCTGGATGCTCGAGTGGCGCCTTCAGGATTTCGATCTCCGTCGCGTCGTCGTTCCGGCCCTCGGCGGGCAGGTGCTCGGGGCCGATATGCCGGCGGGCACGACCGTTTCGTATAAGTATCCTTTCTGGTGGCAGTCTCAGTTTGCCGTCGGCGAAATGGACGACCGGAACGGCGTGTGGCTGCGCACGATGGAGGTAGATCCGCGCCTGAAGGTCCTGCGCGTCCAGCGGAAAGACGCGGAGGAGGAGCGCTTCACATTGGGCCTCGGTTTGGAGGCCGAAGGTCCTCTCGAGGCTGCACCTCTCGAGGCCTCATGGTATCTCGACGGATATGAAGGCACGTGGCGCGAGCCGGCGGGCATTCAACGGGACTGGATTCGCAGTGCGTTTGACGCTCGGCCGTACCGTGAGCATCCGCACTTTCCAGCCTGGGCGGAGGAGGTCAACTTCATTCTCGAGATCTGGGGGATGAATAAGGAGGTGCCGGAATCGCGGCACACGTTCGATGAGATGATCGACCGGGTACGCGCGTTCGCCGAATTTCACGATCCGGCGAGGACGCTCCTCTATTTGCCCGGGTTCGCCGGCAACGGGATCGACTCGGAAGCGCCCGATTACGAGCCGGCATTGAAATGCGGGGGACGCGATGGATTCCGGCGGCTCGTCGACGCGGCGCACGACCTCGGCTATCGGGTGATGATCCACACGAACGTGCTCGCGCTCGCCTATTCGCACCCCCTCTACGAGCGATTCCGGAAGTATCAGGTGGTGGATTGTTTCGGGCGACCCATGGGTTGGGGCAACGACATGGATGGCGATTGGCTGCAGGAGCCGTTCTTCGCGTACGTGAATCCCGGTCACGAGGAGTGGACGGAGCACATGAAGACCGTCTTCGGGGACCTCGTCGGTTCGTTCGAGCTGGACGGCATTTTCCTGGACCAGACGCTACTCGCCTTCAACGTCGGCCGGGGACCCAACTTCGTCAACGGGATGCGGGAACACGTTGAGCGTCTCCAACAGGCGTTCCCGGACGTTCTTTTTGCCGGGGAAGGGTTTCACGAGCAGGTCGTGCGTGCGCTTCCGATGGCGCAGATCCACGGAATCGACAGCATCGCCGGTGTGCACGGGCTCGACGGCGCGAGAAACTGGCGTCGTGTCCACCCGATATCCGCCTACGTGTTCAGCCCGTATACCCGGCTGACCGCCCATCTTCTCACGAAGCACCCGACGAGTCCCATATTCGCCCGCCAGGAAGCGGCTTACGATGAGCTGGGCGTGATTCCCGCCCTCGTTCTCTACGATCGATCGCAGAAGATCGACGTTCCGCAGCTCCAACGCCTCGTGGCGCGGGCCCGAGCTTTCGATGACAAACAAGTCGTCTCGTCCTCATGAAGATAGGTTTCCTGACAGCGTGCCTACGTCACGTACCGTTCGACGAACTCGTGGCCTGGGCCGCGGGCGAAGGATTCGAAAGCATCGAGTTGGCGGCGTGGCCCGTCGACTCGAAACGGAGCGGAGTAGCCGGGCAGATCGACGTTGCCCGACTCGGGTCGGAGGACGCCGAGCGCGCGCGGCACGTTCTGCAGGAGCACGACCTGTCGATCTCGGCGATGGCGTATTACGAAAACAATCTACACCCCGACCCCTCTCTACGGCGCGCGCATCACGACCACCTGCGCAGCGTGATTGACGCGGCCGAGATGCTGCAGGTACCGCTGGTCGGCACGTTCGTCGGCGCCTGGCCGGCCGAGCCCCCCGAGATCATCCGGGAGGCGGGCAACGTATTTCGCGACATGACGGCCTATGCGAGCGATCGCGGCGTGCGGCTCATGGTCGAGAACTGTCCCATGGAGAATTGGGTGCAGTGGGGCCTGCCCGGCAATTATGCTTATTCACCGGAGCTGTGGGATGCGCTCTTCGACGAAGTTCCGGACGGCCTGGGCCTGAATTTTGATCCGTCGCACCTCTACTGGCTGCAGATCGACTACTTGCAAGCGACGCGAGATTATGCGCCGAAGATCTACCACGCGCACGCGAAGGACGCCGAGTTCGTAGAAGAAGGTAGATACCGATACGGCGTGCTGGCCGAGCAGCTCGGCGGCGATCCGTGGCGCTCCGGCTGGTGGCGGTACCGAATGCCCGGAAGCGGGGGCGTCGACTGGGGCGCGTTCGTCGCCACGCTGCGCGAGGTCGGATATGAGGGCGTCCTGTCCATCGAACACGAGGATCCCGAATACGAGGGCGCGGAGGAGAAGGTCAAGGAGGGCCTGCGTCTCGGAAGGCGCCACCTGGAGGCTATCGTGTGACGGGCGGACGAGACGCCTCGTTTCGTCTCGAAATCCGCGCTTTGTCATCATCCATCACAATCCCAACCGAGCATGCGACTTACCCGCCGCTCTTTTCTACGGCAGGCGGCCGCCGGCGCGGCATCACTGACCGTTCCTACGATCCTCACGCCGCGACGCGCGGCGCGCCGGACCGCCGCCGGCACGCTGGTGTTCGAGCCGGTCTACGTTCAGCGGGGTCAAGGTCCGCATCTTCGATGGGCGTACGCAAGCGACACGAAATGGGACGCCTTCCATTCGAACATCGTCGCGGAGGAGAACGACCGCGTCGTAATCTCGGATGCGAACGGCGAGGAGCGCTTCGGCATCAACACGAGGTGGAACGTCGAGGGTTTCGGCTTCATCTTCATCACGGCCGACAACGGAGGCGAGTTCTACTCGCTGCCGCCGGAGGGCCGCACGACGACGGTCAATCTCAATTACGAGCTGGCAAAGAGCCGCGTGGTTCGAAATCGAGCGCGGCGCGCGCGGCACGAGGCGACCGGCTGGCGACCGTCTCGAGAGACGAGAGCATACGTCGATCTGTCCGAATCATATTACGAGGACGCCGGGCGTGCTCCCGACGAGGAACGAATCGGAGAGTTGGCGCAGAAGGCACTCTATTTTGCGATGTGGGCCGGAGAGCGGATGGAGCTCGAGAAAGCCCGAGACGACACACGAAGTCGCGCTCCGCGCGAAGATTTCTTCATCGGCTGCGACGCCCGGGCCTTCTACCAGATGGATCCGGACATCTTCATGGAGCGATTCGCGGACGTTTTCGACTACGCGACGATAACGTACTACCCGATCACGGGCACGGACGGCATGCCGGATTTCGAGCCGCACCAGGGGGACAAGCGGTTCGATACGCGCGACGTTTTGCTCGAGCGTCTTCGCGGCGAGGACGTCACCGTCGAGGGCCGTCCCCTTTTCTGGCCGTATCCTTCGGTCACGCCGGATTGGATGCGGAATCTGTCGTACGACCAGGTACTCAAGTACGTCGAAGCCCACACGCGCGAGGTCGTCGGTCATTACGGTGACCGGATGTACGCCTGGGAGGTCGTCAATGAGTTCCACGACTGGGCGAACGAGGTGAACGTGACGCCGGAGCAGGCCGTGGAAATCACCAGGTTGGCGTGTGACGTCGCGAGAGATACGGCGCCCAACGTGCACCGCCTGATCAACAACTGCTGTCCATACGCCGAGTACGTCCAGCTGGGCATGCATCAGGACCGACCGGCCCGGTACCCGCAACGCACGCCGTGGGAGTTCATGAAAGACCTCGTCGACGCAGACGTCGACTTCACGATTACGGGCCAGCAGATGTACTTTCCGCACAGAGACCTGCAAGACGTCATCCTACTCGTGGAGCGGTTCGAGGAATTCGGGCGTCCGGTGCAGCTCACGGAGGTCGGTACGTCATCCGGACCGTCCGAGCGCTCCATCAAACTCGATACGCTCGGCTTTCGGGATGAACCGTACGTCTGGCATCGTCACTGGGACGAGGAATTGCAGGCGGACTGGCTCGAGGGGTTGTACACCCTCGCCTATGCCAAGCCGTGGATCGAAGCCGTCAACTGGTACGACTTTCTCGACGGGCAGGCCTTCATTCCGAACGGTGGCTTGATCGCCGATACGGAAGGTGCAACGAAGGCGGCCTATCACAGGCTGAAGAAACTGCAATCAGAGTGGCAATGGACGCCGTGAGAGGAGGGCGGACGCGACGACGCAAGGGTCCGTTGAGTCCTTGCGAGACCTCCCGGGGCCCACACGTTCCTTTTTTAGATCGTCACAGCCGGCATGAAACGCTTTCTCGTCGCGGCGATTTCGATGGGAGCAACCTTCCCAATTAAAAGGGTGGCGACCATGCCGGAATGGACGAACAAGGATTGGCGCAAATACGAGAAAATCAAAGACAGCAGTCTCGAGCGCGGCGCTTCCGAGGATCGGTCGAAGGACATTGCGGCCCGAACCGTCAATCGGGATCGGCGAGAGGAGGGGCGTACGCCCAACAAGCGGACAAAGGGCACGGGAAATCCCAGACGATCGCTCGACGAGCGGACCCGAGAGGAGCTCTACAATCGGGCGCAGGAACTAAAGATCAGTGGGCGCAGCAAAATGAAGAAAGAAGAACTCATCAAAGCGATTCGTCAGAGACAGTAGGTCGATCGGGAAACGAACGGCCGGAACTCGTATACCAGTATTCATATTCCGCAAACGCGGCGCGTTTCGGCGTGGCGGGCGTCGAGAGCTCGTACCGATGCAGCTCGTACCGATGCGAGGCTCGTACAGATGCGAGGCTCCGTAGGCGACGTCGCGTTCGACCGCCAGAGACGTTCTGCGACCTGCAAGGCATCATGGCACAAACGGTATGGATTGCGCGGCACGGAAACCGACAGGATTTCGTCGATCCCGACTGGCCGAAGACGGCCGAGCGTCCATACGATCCCGGGTTGTCGCCTGACGGCGTGATCCAGGCGAGGCAACTGGCTGGTCGCCTGGAGCCCGAGGACATTTCCGTGCTCTTTGCCTCGCCTTTCTTAAGAACCGTCGAGACGGCAAATCAGATCGCCGAGGTACTCGACCTGCCAATTTTCATTGAGCCGGGCATATCGGAGTGGTTCAACCCTGCGTGGTTTCCCCATGCCCCCCGCACGCTGCCGGGTGACCTGCTCGTAGAACGCTTCCCGCGCGTCGACCTGACGTACGCGTCGCAAATAGGTCCCAGCTATCCGGAGAGCGAAGAAGATGCGATGCGGCGTTCCGCGAAGGCGGCGCACGCGATAGTCGAGCGCTTTCCGGAGCAGGTGGTTCTGGTCGGTCACGGGGTGTCGGTCGCCGGTGCTACGATGGGCCTCGATTCCAACGCGAAGATCCATGAATGCGGATTGTGCGCCCTGTTTAAGGTCGTTCGGCGAAACGGAGGGTGGGAAATGGAACTCGGCACCGACGTTTCTTCCCACGTAGCGTCACGCTCAGTTTGAACGTCAATATGAAAGCCATCCTCTTAGGCCTTTTGCTCATGATGCCGAACGCGGCCGATGCAGACGCCGGTGCGGATCCGGTGCGCGTGGCGGTGGCCCGACTCACGCATGACCACGTCCACTGGATCTTCCGCAGCGAGCCGCGCGGAGACGTCGAGATCGTCGGTATCTTCGAACCCGACGAGGAGCTGGCGAGACGGTACGCCAATCGATACGATCTCGAGCCCGAGCTCTTCTACGGGGAGCTCGATGAGATGCTCGACGCGGTCGGGCCCGAGGCGGTGAGCGCGTTCGGATCGATCTTCGAGCATCTCGAAGTCGTGGAGGCGGCCGCGCCGCGCGGCATCCACGTGATGGTGGAGAAGCCGCTGGCCGTCAGCCTCGACCACGCACTTCGGATGCGTGAGCTCGCCGACGAATACGGCATCCATTTGCTGACGAATTACGAGACGACGTGGTACGCCAGCGTGCACGAGGCGCGTAAGCGGATCTCCGATGAGCGCTACGGCGATCTTCGGAAGATCGTGGTGCGCGACGGTCACCAGGGTCCGAAAGAGATCGGCGTAAGTGAGGAATTTCTCGAATGGCTCACCGATCCGACGCTGAACGGTGGCGGTGCACTGATTGATTTCGGGTGCTACGGCGCCAACCTCGTTACGTGGCTAATGAACGGTGCCCAGCCCCTCAGCGTGACGGCCGTGACGCAGCAGATCAAGCCGGACGTGTATCCCGAGGTGGACGACGAAGCGCTCATCATCCTGACCTATCCCAGGGCGCAGGGCGTCATCCAGGCTTCGTGGAACTGGCCGTTCAACCGAAAGGACATGGAGGTCTACGGCGAGACCGGTTATGTCTTCGCGCCGGACGGCAACACGCTCCGCTATCGTACGGGCGGCGAGGAGACGTCCATCAATCTCGAGCCGCGCGAGGCGCCATACGACGACCCCTTCAGCTACCTGGCCGGCGTGATTCGGGGCGAAATTCAGGTTGCGGACGCGGATCTATCCTCTCTATCCAACAATGTGACGGTCGTGCGGATATTGGATGCGGCGAGGCGCTCGGCCGAGACCGGCCGCACCGTGCGCTTTTGACCTGAGGCCGCGGGCGTAGGGGTGATGGCGGACGTGCGGGTCGACCGGCACGCGATTGGCCGCTATCCGGATCGATAGATCTTGTGAAGAGGGAATCGCCCCCGGCCTCACGTGCTTCGTCAAGTCGGAGCCCGCGACACAGCCTATGCAGCCGTCCGGTTGCGATTGACATACACTCTGGAAAGCAGTAAACTGCGTCGCCTGCACAATCGTTTGCGCACCCATGACGGCCGCTTCCGTCGGAGCCGCGAACCGTCGGCCACACACACGAAGAAACAGGACATGCGCGAGCTTCTCAGCAGCAACTATTTTCCATTTGGATCGCAGTATTACCGGGCCCCGTCTCCGCCTCCCGAGGATTGGGAGCGAGACCTGAAGTCGATGGCCGACGTCGGATTCAATTCGATCAAATATTGGATCCAATGGCGCTGGAATCATCCCGAAGAGAACCGTTTTTACTGGGACGACATCGACGGCCTGATGGACGTCGCTGAGAAGTATGATTTTAAGGTGATGCTCAACACCATAGTCGACGTAGCCCCGGCGTGGATCTACGACAAGTACGCGGATGCGTCCATGCTGACGCTCGACGAGCGCCGGATCGGTCCACAGACGCAGGCGCATCGACAGATCGGCGGGCTGGGTCTCTGCCTCAATCACGACGAAGCCGTCGAGCACATGATGCGCTTCCTCGGTGAGGCCTTCGAGCGCTACAGTGACCATCCCGCGCTCGAAATCTGGAATTTCGGCAGCGAGCCGGAACTCACGCAGTCGATGTCGCAGATGCGGCTCTACGCGGACGACGCCGAGAAAATCGGCGACATGATGTGCTACTGCGAGCGGTGCGCGTCGAAGTTTCGCCGCTGGCTGAGCGACAACTACGGCGAGATCGGCCGTCTGAACTCCTCGTGGAATCGGAATTACACGTCGTTCGAGCAGGCCGAACTCCCGAAGACGCGCAATACGTTCAACGATCTGATCGATTGGCGCATGTTCTTCGTCGACACGCTCGGCCGCAACGTGCGCCGGCGTCTCGAGGTGTGCGAGGAGGCTGACGGTGACCGTCATCCAAAGATGTGCCACCACGTCTTTATCCAGGGTTTCCCGATCACCTCCACGGCGAACGATCCGTGGAACGTCGGCCAGCTGGGAGACCTGCACGGCTTCACGCAGATGGACGATCCGATGATGCACGACGTCCTGCGTTCCTGTGCCCGAGGCAAGCCCGTGATGTCGGCCGAAATGCTCATGTTGATGGGCTACACGCTCGACCTGCACGACGAGATCACCGCCGACGACGTAAAACGGCACATCTTTACCGGAATTGCGGCCAACCTCAAGGGCTTCATCTTCTGGCAGTACCGACCCGAAATGCTCGGCCGCGAGGCCCCGGCCTGGGGACTGACCCGTCTGGACGGATCCTCGACCGCATGGCTCGAGGCTTTTGCGGAGTGCGGGCGCATCCTGCAGGAGCAGCGCGATTTCCTGTTCGACGCCGAACCCCCGAAGGCCGAGGTCGCCATCCTGTATCATCCTGAAAATCAGATTTTCACGTGGGCCGCCACCGGCAACGAGAAAAACGCCACCCAATCGCTGCTCGGCGTCCACCAGGCGCTGTACGAGCGGAGCATCCGCACGGATTTCGTGCACCCGAAGGACGTCGCAGACGGGCATCTCGACGACTACGGGGTCGTCATCCTCCCGTTGCCGTACTTGCTGGACGGCTCTACGGCGAAAGAACTCCGGGACTGGGTCGAGAAGGGTGGCGTCCTGATCAGCGAGGCGTATCTCGGTGGATGGAATCGCGACGAGGGGCGGCACGCGACGACGATACCCGGATTCGGCTTACACGAAGTTTTTCAAGTTCGACAGGCAAACGGAGAGCCGGCAGCCGACGATCTGTACCACCACATGCAGGGCGTCGTTCGTGCTGCGGGGGCTACGACCCTCCATCCGGGAATCAATGAAGATGACGCGGGCACGTCGCTCGTGCAGGCGATCGACGTCGCGAACGGAATCGGCCGTGTGGTCATCCATCTGACGAAGGACCTGCCCGGCCTCGAAGCCGGTGCGCAGATACAGGGGACGATCGTCAAGGAAACCTATTTCGTCGAGGGGGCCGACGTGCTTGCCGAATATGACGACGGCCAAGCGGCTATCACGACGGCACGGTACGGAAAGGGTACGGCGATCCAGATCGGATCGTATGTCGCCCTCGGGCATTATCGCCTCGGAGATCGCACCAACGGCGCCCTGTTTGCGGGACTCGTGCTCGAGGCCGCGAACGTAAGCCGGCCGATCGTGCATGGCGACGTGCGAGTGCGGGTCGATACCCTGCATACGAGCGACGGAGACACGATGCTCATCCTCCAGAACCTGGAGCCTCGGGCGGTCGACGTCGCGGTCGACATTCCGGGAGTGCGCTTCGACGAGGCCACGGAGCTGTTTGACGGCGAGGGACTGAAACCGGTCGCGAGCGAAGCAGGGGTATCGTTTTCGGTCCGACTCCGGGCCGGCGGAGTACGAGTTTATCGTGCCTGACCCCATCCTCGAAATGCAAGCTTCGATCGTTCGCCGCAACTTCGTCTTGAACGTCTTCGACGGCGCCGTCTTCACGTTCGGGCTCGCGTTCGCGGCGCGCTCGACCGTGCTGCCCGTATTCGTGAAGAACGCCGGAGGCGGCAGCATTGCCGTCTCGCTGATTCCCGTCTTGTGGGTCCTGGGATTCAACATTCCGCAGATCGTGATCGCGAACTACGCCGGGCGCGTCTCACCCAAGAAGCCGCTGCTGCTCAGGACCGCCCTGGTGCAGCGGCTGCCGTGGCTTTTACTGGCGATCGCGACCTTCACGATGATAGAGGGGCTGGCGCCTGCGATCGCGTTGCCGCTTTTTTTCGTTCTTTTTGCGCTGGCCGCGGTGGGAGGCAGCGTCAACCTGCCTGTGTGGTTCGACGTCGTTTCGAAAATCACGCCGGTGAGGCTGCGTGGTCGGATGTTCGCTCTGCGGACCGTCGTAGGGGGACTTCTAGGCATTCTCGCGGGATGGATCGTCGAACGAATCCTGGCGGCGTGGACCTTCCCGCACAGCTTCGGGCTGCTGTTCGGTCTGGCATTCGGATCGATGATGATCTCGTACGTCTTTCTGAACTTGCTCGTCGAAGGCGATCGGGTGGTGCCGAAGGAACGCGTGCGGTATCGCGCGTATCTGAAGAGTCTGCCGGACATTCTGCGACGTGAAAGGAACTTCCGCAATTTCCTCATTGGGGAATCGTTATTGATCGCGGCCACGATGGTAGAAGCATTTTTCGTCGTGGACGCCATCGAATCGCTGAGCCTAGCCGACAGGTATGCCGGACTCTTCACCGTCGTCGTGATGTCGAGCATGGTCGTCGGCACGTTGGTCTTCGGCTACATGGCTGATCGGTGGGGTCACCGCATGAATCTCGTCCTCGCGTCCGCATGGATGATCGTGGCCTGCGCGGCTGCCCTGTTGGCCGACAGCGTCGCGGTCTACGGCGTGGCGTTCGTGGCCTCGGCTCTGACGTTGGGGCTTCGAACGATTTCGCGGCTTCCGATCATCGCAGAGCTATGCCGTGAAGAAGATCGTCCGACGTTCGTCGCCCTCAGCAACGTATTGACGGCCCCATTCGTGCTCGCCGGCGTAGTCGGAGGGTGGCTGGCGAACGTCTACGGTTACGACGTCGTGTTCGCGGGCGCCGGTCTGCTGTCTCTGGCCGCCTGCGCGTGGTTCGGTCTGATGGTGGACGAACCGAGGGGGGACGTTGGGGACGTTGGGGACGTGGAGACGTTGGGACGTTAGGACGTGGAGACGTGGAGACGTTGGGACGGGGGGACGTTGGGACGTTGGGA
>CAZMXY010000050.1:0-3681 GCA_964570345.1 uncultured Rhodothermales bacterium
TCCACTTCGATCCGTCGTTCGTCGAAATCTTGACGTTCCCGCCGGTTCTTTCGGTTAGGTCGTACCGATGTTCGAGCAGGAAGGCGGCCGTCTCGCTGTTGGATGCCAGCGTGAACGGCTCGAGGACGAGGCTGGATACCGTCGAGCGAGCCTCGGCGCCCGCCGTCACCCACGTTGCGCCCTGTCTGCTCCAGGCTCCCGTCGACGTAACGCTCGAGAGGGCGTTCGCCTGCTGCGACGCCCGATAATCGACGACGAACGACCCGTCGGGGCTCGGATAAACGACCTCGTTGCGGGCGAAATCGCGCACACGCAGACGGTATTCGATCCGGTCACCCGGCGCGAACGACTGCGGCGGTACGACGCTTCCGTTATATACGTCACGATCCGTAGCCGCCATGACGAGACGGATCGACCCGCTCTCCTCTCCATTGCCGTCGAAAATCGTGTATTCGGAGAGGATGGCCTCGATTCCCGTGTCGTCTTCGGCGAGGAGCGATATCAATGGCGTGTCTTCCTGGCCGGGAACGAGTACGGTCCGTTCCTCCGGCAGCGCTTCGACCATTGGTGGGACGTCGTCCGTCGGGTACACGGTCGTGATGGAGACGTCGTCGACGTACCACCCGGCGAAGTACAATGCCCGATTTCGATTCCCGTTGTCCGTACCGAATTCGAACCGCACGACGACGTCGGATGCCGCGGGCAGGGGGACGATCTCCTGGCGCCAGCCATAGCTGAATCCACCGAACCCATCCTCTCCTCCCATCGGGTTCTGGTTCTGATCGCTAATGGTCCCGTTGTAGCCGCCCTCGGGTTCGGCGACGGTCCACGTCTCACCGCCGTCGACCGAAATCTTCACGTTCGCACCGTCCCACAGACGCACTTCGGGCCTGAATTCGCCGGGCTCCGCTTCGCCGTCGTGCTCGAGGTCGTACCAGTGCCAGAAAATCAGATACGCGTCCCCGATACCGCTCAAATCGATTGGAGGCAGGGTGAGTGCGGCGCGCTGCGGAGAGTCCGGATACGCACCCGCACCGCCGGTCGCCCATGCGTAGCTGCCCGAGTGCGCAACGCGAAGGCCGAAGTTCGGAGTCACGCGCTGCCATATCCCGTCGCCCTGAACACCCTGGGGGAGTCCCTCGAAATCGTAGGCGCGGACCAGACCCTGCTCGACGATGCTCGCCTCGTACGCCCCTTCTTCCGGCGAGACCGTCTCGTTCCCGGCCGCCGACCCGTCGCGCGCGAAGATACGGTAGCTCACCGACTCTCCGTCCCGCACTTTGTGAGCGGTGACCGGGAACTTCGCGAAGTACGCTCCACCGACCTCTTCGAGCCCAAAGGCACCTTCCACCAGGGTCGCCCCGGAAAGATCGTGGATCTCGTACTCAACCCAGACGGAATCCACGCCCGCGGCGTCACTGACTTCGGCATAGACGTCCATCGGCCAGCCCACCACGGACACTTCCGCGAAAGGTTCGTGGGCGATGACCGGCGGCGTTTGGTCGGGGCCCACGTCGAAAGCGTAAGTATCGATGGGCGCACCGGACGGAAGTCGACGACGACGACCGGATTCGTCGACCGCCTCGACGTAATAACGCACGGTGACGGGCTCGTCCGGTAGCGGCATCTCACCTGCATACCGGTCGTCTCCTTGCGAGGTCAGCACGAGTCGGTTGGACGGGGAGTCCCCCGTGCCGAAGAACACGAGGACGCTGTCGACGTCTGCGCTCGTTCCGACGGCGGTGACCTCGACGGTCACGTGCCCGCCGAGCTGCTCGGTCCTGCCCAGCGCGTCGTGCGTGAGGATCGGCCCGAATTCCGCAGGATCGACGTATCCCCGAGCCGCGAACCCGTCGACGAGAATGTTCGCGTGCGCGCCGCCGTAGAGATCCTCGTCTGCCTGGATGATCGCATAAGCGGCGTCGGGGAAGGTGACCCCCTGCGCAATGTAGGCATGCGACGCCAGATTGAGCCGATCCAGGACCGTTCGCCCGACCTGCGGATAGATCTCCATCAGCGTCGTGGCCCAGAGCATGCCTTCCTGATAGATCGCGCCGTGCGCAAGACAGCCGGAGGTCGGATACAGCACGACCTCGTCGGGGTAGTGTCCCGGATGGTCGAGCGTTCGACCCTGCCAGCAGGGCGTGTTGCCGTCCCAGTTGAAGACGCGCGCCCAGTCATGCTCGGGAATGTCCGGGTCCTCTTCCGACAGAAAGCGCGAATACGACGCGGCCCAGTAATCCGCCCACCCTTCGTGCAGCGCGGATCCGTCGCCCGTGCTCAGAATGGCGGGCGCCGTGAAATCAAGCAGCGCGTGCGCGTATTCATGCCAGATGACGTCGGCGTCTTCCGCGTCGTCGATGCCGCCGGAGCCGAACAGGAGGATGTTACCCCCCGGCTGATACTGAGAGTCGTCGCTGGAGAATCCGTGCGGATTCACCAGGATAGGCTCATTCTTGACGTCGAATCCGACGTCGAGCGTCTGCACGTAGCGCTGGCTCTTGTCGACGTGGTAGTACGAATTGACGGCTTCGAAGAAGTCGTTCGCCCGCGTGTACTGGAAGGCGTCCGGCGAAGCTTCCACCGGCGGCACGTACTCGAGGCCGCGCGTGCCGTCGTCGATGATGACGTAGGGCCCCGCAAGGCGGTAGAGGTCGTCCGAACCTTGAGAGATTTCCCGCAGCGTCACGATCTTCCGCTCGGCGTTGAGCTCCGGAATGTCGGCGTCGTCCCCGTCGACGTAAGGCGGTCCGTACGGCGCCCCGGCCGACGTCAACGGATCCGGATCGAACACGAGTCCGGTGCCGTCCACCCGCGCCGTCGTTTCGACGGCCGCCGTCGGCTGGGCGGTCTGCGCTCCGGCCGACGTGGGCGCTCCGGCCGACGGGCCGGTCGCCGCGGCTCTGAGCGTGTACTTGCCGGGACGGGCGACTCGATGCGCGTGGATCGAAAGGTCGAGCATCTGGATGATCTCCCCCGTGTGCGCGTCGATCAGCACGTCCCACTCGACGAGCCCCGTTGCGGGCCGAGCGGTCAGCCGCCAGGCGAGGCGAGGGGGATCGGAGGGATACACGACGAGCTCCGGGGCAGTCGTGTCGAGCTCGTCGCGACCCGCACGGCGCACAATCGAGACGGCCGACTCCGGCGGGATGCTCGGGGTCGTCGTCAAGGCGGGCGTAGACGCCACGTGGGGCGCGAATCCGTTCAAGACCATCGTGGGCCGGCCTTCTGCATCGAGATTGACTTTGACCTCGCGATGGTAGACGGGAAGGCCGCGATACGTCTGTCGCAGCGTGACGTGCGTGGATCGTCGGCCGTGTCTCACGAAAGTGACCACCAGGTCGGTTTCGGGCCGCGCGATGCCAAATTTGGCTTCCGATGCCCGCAGGTAGTCGATCGCGGCTGTCTCCGGATCGGCGCCAGACGGCGTCTGCGCTCGGATGGCATACTCCGCACGCAAGATGCGTGCGTCGACGTCGAACCGGCCGTCCGGCCGCAGTACCGTGCGGAATCGGGTCAGCGTATCCGCAGAGACGACCCGCTCCTGGATCGCCTCCACGAGATAGGTTGACGCGGCACGCCGCGCCGAGGTCTCTTGTGCGAGAGTGGAAGGCGCAGCGAGCAGGCCCAGCACGACGAACAGGCTGATCCGATGAATCGTGTCCATGCAAGAAGCGGCGA
>CAZMXY010000050.1:3781-22978 GCA_964570345.1 uncultured Rhodothermales bacterium
GGCCGCGCGGCACTGCAACGCGAGGTTCAGGCGAGCTCCCGGGCGGCATCCTTCAGCTGCTCAACGTGGTCGAGCTGCTCCCACGC
Organism: uncultured Rhodothermales bacterium; assembly: GCA_964570345.1. Lineage (GTDB taxonomy): Bacteria > Bacteroidota > Rhodothermia > Rhodothermales > VXPQ01 > CAZMXY01. The sequence continues at coordinate 3,868 of CAZMXY010000050.1, forward strand.
AAAGCCGTTCCGCCCGAAGTGCCCGTACGCCGCGGTGGGGCGGTACTGCGGCCGGAGGAGATCCAGCCTTCGGATGATGGCGGAGGGTCGAAGATCGAACGTTTCGCGCACGGCCCGCACGAGCTGCGAATCCGGGACGACGCCCGTTCCGTGCGTCTCCAGATTAATGGAGACGGGCTCGGCCAGGCCGATGGCGTACGCAATCTGCACCTCGACCTCTTCGGCGAGCTCGGCCGCGACGATCGACTTAGCGACGTGCCGCGCGGCGTAGGCGGCCGATCGATCGACCTTCGAGGGATCCTTGCCGCTGAATGCGCCGCCCCCGTGTGCGCCCTTCCCGCCGTAGGTATCGACGATGATCTTCCGGCCCGTGAGACCGGTGTCGCCGTGCGGGCCGCCGATCACGAAGCGGCCGGTGGGATTCACGTGAAGGATCAGGTCGTCATCCAACAGCGACTCGTCGATGACATTCGGAATGAGATGCCTCCGGACGTCGTCGGCGATCTGCTGCAGCGTCACGTCTCCGGCATGCTGGGTCGATACGACGATCGTGTGCACCCGCCTTGGCGTCCTTCGATCATCCTCGTATTCGATCGTCACCTGGCTCTTCGAATCCGGCCGTAGATACGGCATCAGATCCGTGGTCTTGCGAATGCGGGCCAACTCACGCACGAGCCCGTGCGCGTAGGTGATCGGCATCGGCATCAATTCATCGGTCTCGCGGCAGGCGAAACCGAACATCATGCCCTGGTCGCCGGCTCCCTGATCGGCGTGAAGGCCGGCGCCTTCGTCCACGCCCTGCTTGATATCCGGACTCTGCTCGTGGATCGTACTCAGCACGCCGCAGGATTCCGAGTCGAATCGGAGGATTGGATCGGTATAGCCGATGTCGCGGATGACCTCTCGTGCGATGGTCTGTACGTCGACGTAGGCCTCCGTCGTTACTTCACCGGACAGGACGACGAGCCCCGTCGTCACAAGAGTCTCGACCGCGACGCGGCTGCGCGGGTCCTGCGCCAGTAGGGCGTCCAGAATGGCATCCGAGACCTGATCGGCCACTTTGTCCGGGTGGCCTTCAGACACCGATTCGGACGTGAACAAATACGACATGGATGGACCTGAGTTTATTTGCTTCGATTCGAGTGGATAGCGCGCCGCCGTGCCGGCCGGCTGCTCGTTAGGGCTGCGAACAAAGATGAAATCGAACGGGCGCGGCTTAAGATAGATTCGACCCGTCTGATACTCAAAGTAAATTCACTGGCCCTCACGCGTCTTGACCAGATCGGGCGCTCGCTGAAGAAGCCATGGAACGCACCCAGCAAATCCGAGCCCGCGTAGTCGAAGAGGCCGCACGCCTGTTCAACCGGTACGGATATGCAACGGCCTCTCTCGATCTCGTCGTGCGCGAGCTGCGTCTTCGTGACGTTCCGGATTTCTTCGACGACGTAGAGACCCTGGCCAAAGCCGCGTTCGACTACGGTGTCGAGCGGTCCGATCGGGTGCTCGACGAGGCCGTCCTCGCCCACGAAGGGCCGCTCGACCAGCTCGCCGGACTCGTCGGCGGATTCCGCGGACTCGTTGAATACCCGCCGGATCACGGCGGCTGTCCCGTTTTCTGCGTGTCGCCGAATGCCCCGGGTGCCTTCTCATTCGTACGAGCGAGTGCTCAGGAGGCCATCAGCCGATGGCGTCACCGGATTCGGCGGCTGGTCCGAGAAGGGATCAAGCTCGGCGTGGTCCATCCAGGGGTCGACCCCGAGGAAGTCTCCTCGATCTTCCTGAGCACGCTGGAAGGCGCCGTCGTGATGTATCTCCTCTACGACGACGCTTCGCACCTCGACCGCGCCCAGCGCCACCTCTCGTCTTACCTGGCCGAAATCGCCGCCTAAGCCCCGTCCCCCCGTCCAATCGTCCTACCATCCAATCGTCCTAACGTCCCCCGTCCTAACGTCCCCCGTCCTAACGTCCTAACGTTATTCTCCTTTCCTTAACGCAACGAGGGATCAAACAGCCTCTACGACCGCGTTCGAGCCCATCCCGTGACCGTTGCGGGCGTTCGACGGCCGTTTCGTCAAATTGCTTCTCCATCGACACTGCCGTAATTTCGGCGATTAAGCGATCCGAAATGCGTCTGCACGAACGCGTTGAATTCCGAGGGCCCTCCGAGGACGGGCCCTCCAACTGAAATCAGGTAACGTAAAGGAGGCTACCTCATGGCGAACGACCTCGAAGGCAAAGTCAAGTCCATCATCGTTGAGAAGCTCGGCGTGGAAGAGTCCGATATCACGCGCGAAGCCTCGTTCACGAACGATCTGGGCGCTGACTCCCTCGATACCGTCGAGCTCATCATGGAGTTTGAAAAGGAATTTGACATCACGATTCCGGACGAGGACGCGGAGAAAATCGCGACCGTGGGTGACGCCGTCGACTATCTCCAGCAAAAGACCGCGTAGGGGTTCGTCGAGCCCGGCATCAATGGCCGGGCCTTTTTTTGGCTGTTCGGCGGAGACGATTTCGATCCCATGCACAACGGACGCAGAGTTGTCATCACAGGCCTAGGGGCGCTCACGCCGATTGGACTGTCTACGGACGGTTTTTGGGAAGGCATGATGCGCGGCGAGAGCGGTGCGGCTCCGATCACGTATTTCGATCCGGAGACCTTCGACACGAAATTCGCCTGTGAGCTCAAGGGGTTCGATCCCTTCGCCTATCTCGACAAGAAGATCGCTCGACGCCTCGATCGTTTCGCTCAGTACGCGCTGGTCGTGGCCGAGGAGGCCGTGAAGGACGCCGGTTTCGACGACGGCCTTGCACAAGAAACGAAGGATCGCACCGGCGTCATCTTCGGCAGCGGCATCGGCGGGCTCCAGACCTTTCAGGATCAGACGGCCACCTATCTGGCGAACGGCGCGCGCCGCATTTCTCCATTCTTCATTCCGATGATGATCCCGGACATCGCCAGCGGCCACATATCCATGCAATATGGATTCAGAGGCCCGAACTACTGCATCGTCTCGGCCTGCGCAACCGGTAACAACAACATCGGCGACGCCTACATGCTCATACAGCGCGGCCAGGCGGATGCCGTTCTCAGCGGCGGCAGCGAGGCGAGCGTCACCGAGCTCGGCGTCGGAGGATTTAATGCCCTCAAGGCGCTGTCGACGCGCAACGACGAGCCGGAATCGGCCAGTCGACCGTTCGACGCCACGCGGGACGGATTCGTGCTCGGCGAAGGCGGCGGCGCCCTCTTGCTCGAAGAGCTGGGGCAGGCCCGGCAACGAGGGGCGCACATTTACGCCGAAATCATCGGGGTCGGGATGTCGGCCGACGCTTACCACATCACCGCACCGGATCCCAACGGGAGTGGGGCCGCGCTCGCGATGCGCTCGCTCCTTATCGACGCAGGCATCGACGCGAGCGAGGTGGACTATCTAAACATGCACGGTACGTCGACGCCGCTGGGTGACGTGGCCGAAACGAAGGCGATTAAGCAGGTCTTCGGGGATCACGCCTACGAGATGAACCTGTCCTCCACGAAAAGTATGACGGGTCACCTGCTCGGCGCCGCCGGCGCCATCGAGGCCATCGCGGCCATTCTCGCGACCGTGCACGACCGGGTGCCGCCCACCATCAACTTCGAGCATCCCGACGACGACTGCGATCTGAACTATACGTTTAACGAACCGCAGGCGCGAACCGTCAACGTCGCCGTGAGCAATGCGTTCGGCTTCGGCGGACACAACACGTCCATCGCTTTCAAGAAGTGGGATGAATAGATGCAGCGGCGCCGCGTGGCCGTTGCCGCGTGATCCCGCCCGGCCGAGCGTCGCCACCTCATCGGAACGCGATTTCCTTTACCGCGGCCCTCCCGATCTCCAGATTCAGGCGATCCTTCCACGCCGTTCGATTCATGTGGAGATCGTGCCGCCGCGTCGGTGAGCTGATCTTGACGAACAGGGTGTCGCCCTTCATCCATGCGGACTCCGTGACGGAGTTGATCTCGGCACCGGCCAGGACTGCCCATGCCTCGATAATCGCCGCTTCGCCGAGCTCCTTCCGAATGCCCAGCCGATCGACGACCGATTCGATCACCTCTCCGAGACGGCGCGGCTTCGTTGATCTCGGCATGCCTTTACGATCGACTCATTTCGTGTTCTGCCTACATAGGAACGTGGAGACGGGGGAACGTCCCAACGTCCCAACGTCCCAACGTCCCAACGTCCCCACGTCCCCACGTCCCCACGTCCCAACGTCCCAACGTCCCCACGTCCTAACGCCCCCACGTCCCAACGTCCCCACGTCTCAACGTCCCCACGTTCCCACGTTCCCAATCGTCCTAACGTCCCCCCGTCCCAACGTCCTAACGTCCCCAACGGGCTCGGGGAGGCCCTTCCATACGAGGAGGGCCATGAGCCCGATCGATACGGCGGCGAGAATGCAGTTGCTCTCGTATCCGACCTTCGTGTACGTCAGACCCGCCGCAGCACCACTGATGCCGATGCCTACCTGGCCGACCGCCACGGCCATGCTCATCAATATTCCGCGCTGCCCATCCGGCACGAGGGCGGAGAGCAGGGATTGAAGCGGACTGATTCGCATTGCAATCATAACCATTACGAAAGCAAACGTCGCGTACGCGAGCCACATGTTAACGACGACGTAGGTCGTCGTAACCATCACCAGGCCCAGACCCAGACACGAGCCGACGATGAGGGGCTTGCGGCCGACGCGATCCGACAGTTTTCCGGCGAGCGGCCCCGTGACTACGTTGGCCAGTCCCCCGACGAAAAAGAGCGAGGCGATGGCTCCACCCGACACGTGAAGCGTCCGCTCGAGCCACGCCGGAAGGTAGATGACGTAGAACCCGATGCTCATGAACATCAGGAAATACGTAGCCGCGGCGGCTCCGGTGACCGGGTCCGTCAACAATCTGAAGTAGTCGACCGAGGCCCGCCGCACGGAAAGCCTCCGCTGGTCCCTGTCGACGTTCGGCTGCGGGACCACGCGCAAGATCAGCACGAAGGCCGCTCCCATCGTCACGGCGAACATCAAAAACGGCCAACGATAATTGATCAGATCGGCGAGCACGGTACCGAGGGGGATTCCGACGATCTGCCCTACCGCGATCCCACTCATCACCCAGCCGTTCGCCCATCCCCTGCGGTGATACGGGAAGTAGTCGCCCACGTAGGCGACGGCCGCGCCGCTCAATGTGCCTCCGGCGGCTCCTGCAAGTGCCCGGACGACGAGCAGCGATACGTACGTGTCCGCGACGCCGTGCAGCAGCAGCGAGATCGACATGAAGCCGCAACCGAACAACAGCACCCGCCGACGGCCGAACTTGTCGGAGATCGGTCCGGTGATTAGTGCAAAAATGCTGAGCATCACGGCGTAAGACGTCACGAGCGTGCCGAGCAGGGCCTCGGAAACCGCAAGGGACTCGCCGATCCGCGGAAGTATGGGAGAGATGATGATCACCTGGCTGCTGGCGGAAAACACCATCAGCCAAAGGGCAAATATGACGACGTACTGATTCGAGGAATCCGACAACTTGGGCGAACGATTTTCAAGGCACCACGAAGGTACGGGCACTACGAACGATACTGCACGCGGGTCCCACGCGGGTCCAATGAAATCCGGTAAAGCTCACCAGGATACGAACCCTGCGATTTCTCACGACCTCGTGAAGGTTGATGCTCTTCAAACGGTAATCACGCGATAACACGGCGGTAACATCGCCCGGGTAGGTTTCGGGCGTCGGTTCCGACTATCGGATACCGAACGACGGCGGCCACCTACCCAAGTACCTGTTACCACCCGCAATGATATTGATTGACACTGGAAGCGGCACGCTCGTCGCCGCTCTCGTCCTGTTCTTTGGAGTCTCACTTCCAGCTTACGCCCAGACCGGATCCGTTGCCGGCACGGTCGTCGACGCCGAAACGGGCGAGTCGCTTATCGGCGCCAACGTGATTTTGCAAGGAACGAGCGTCGGGTCTACGACGGACCTGGACGGGCGCTACGTCATACGGAATGTCGAATCCGGCCGATACGACCTCGTCTTTTCGTATGTCGGTTACACGGCGGCGACGGTTCGAAACGTGGTCGTCAGCGGCGGCGAAACTACGAGGATCGACCTGAGCCTGAGGCCGGAGGCCGTCGGCATGGACGAGGTCGTGGTTGAGGCGGCCGCTCTCGAAAATACGGAGGCGGCGCTGCTTCGACAGCGTCAGAAAGCGGCCGCGATGAGCGACGCCATTAGCGCCGAGGCCATAGGGCGATCCGGCAGTTCCACGGCGGCCGACGCCATGACGAAAGTGACGGGGGCATCCGTCGTGGACGGCAAGTACGTGTACGTTCGCGGACTCGGGGATCGATACGTCAACACGCAGCTCAACGGCGCGAGCCTCCCCAGCGCCGACCCGGATCGCAACGCCGTACCCCTCGATCTCTTCCCTGCGAATCTCCTCGACAACGTCGTCACCGCGAAGACCTTCACGGCGGATCAGCCCGGAAGCTCCTCGGGAGGCACGGTTAACATTGCGACCCGGTCGTTCCCGGAAAGCTTTTCGCTTCAGTTTTCGACGACGCTCTCTACCTCATCCAACGTGGGCCTCAACGGCGATTTCCTTTCGTATCACGGCGGCGAAGCCGGATGGCTCGGCATGAACGGCGGGACGCACGAATTACCCGAAATACTCAAAGACGAGACGTTCGTCATTCCGAACGTGGGCGAGGCGTATACCGACGCTGAGAAGGCGCAGCAGCTCGACGAGGTCTCCAAGTCGTTCAAAGGCGTTATGGCGCCGAGCCGCCTTCCCGCCCCGCTTAGCCAGAGCTACAGTTTTTCGACCGGCAATCAGATCGACATGATGGGGCGGCCGCTCGGCGTCATCGCCAGCCTTAGCTACAGCCGCAGCGCGACAGGGTACGAAGGAGGAACGACTGCTCGTTACAACCTGACCGGGCACGTCTCCCAAACGGACGTGCTGAACAACGACTTCCTCCTGTCCGATGCGCGCGGAATCGACGAAGTCGTGTGGGCCGCACTGGTGAACGTAGCCTACAAACTACATCCGAAACACGAGATTGGCGTCAACCTGATGCGGAATCACGGCGGGGAGTCCGTGGCTCGATATCAGACGGGCACCTTCCTACGCGACCTCAGCCCCGGCGCTACTTACGAAACGCGGACCCTGCGATACACCGAACGGCGCCTTAACAGCATCCAGGTACGTGGTGAGCATGCGCTCAGCGACCGCGGAGTGAAGATTGTCTGGACCGCCACGACGTCGGAGACGGTCCAGGACGAGCCTGACCTGCGGTTTTTCACGGACAATTACACGCCGCTCGAGCGCAATGGCAAGATAGACACGGTCTATGCGATCCGTCCATCCATCTATCCCGTGCCCACGCGGTATTTCCGACATATGGATGAGGCATCGCGCATCGCCGATGCCTCGCTGAGTATCCCGTTCCGGCAGTGGTCAGGGCTCGGCGCCCAGGTTAAGGTCGGCGGCAACTTCGCCGAGAAAAACCGCCGCTTTCGCGAACGACGCTTCGAGTTTCGGCAGGACCGGATCGCCTACGCCGGCGACCCGTTCGCCTTCTTCGAAGAGCAGAATCTGGGCATCAACCAGAACGCCAGCACGGATCGTTTCTTCCGCTTCGGCAACTACGTCGTCGACGCGACCCAGGCCTCGAGCAACTACGACGGATCGCAGCGTGTTGCCGCCGGCTTTGTCATGATCGACCTGCCGGTCACGCGAAGGCTCCGCGCGGTCGCCGGACTCCGGTTCGAGTCTACCGACATGACGGCCACGAGCCAGGATACGCGGCTGGATGAAGGCAGGGTCGACGAACGCGACCTCCTTCCGTCTCTGAACGTGATCTACGAGACCGGTCGGAACATGAACGTTCGTCTGGCCTACGGCCGGACGCTCGCCCGGCCGACGTTCCGAGAGATCGCACCGTACGCGTCCTACAACTTCGTCGGCGACTACATCTTTCTAGGGAATCCGAACTTGAAACGGACGCTGATCGACAACTACGACGTGCGCTGGGAGTGGTTTGTGCGCCCCGGCGAGATCGTCGCCGTCAGTGCCTTCTATAAGTACTTCCGTAATCCGATCGAAAAGGCGCTCAATCCGATTGCAGCCGCAGCCAATCCGGAGGTTCAGTTCCGCAACGTCGACGACGCGGAGGTCCTCGGTCTCGAGTTTGAAGCCCGCAAGAAGCTGGAGAAACTGGGATTGGACCACTTCCAGATCGGTGCAAACGTCTCGCTCGTTCGGTCGGACGTAGACATTGCAGCTGACGAGCTTGAGGCCATCCGCGCCGTCGACCCCGACGCCGCTTCAAGCCGCGATCTGCAGGGACAGTCTCCCTTCACGGTCAACGTCGACGCCACGTACGACAATCCCGGTATCGGTACGACGGTCAGCGCCTACTACAACGTCTTCGGCGCGCGCCTCGACCGGGTCGCGACCGGCGGCACGCCGAACGTCTACGAGCAGCCCATGCACCAGTTGTACCTGACGCTCAGGCAACGACTCTACTTCGGTTTCGCACTGAAAGGCCGCGTTAAAAACGTGCTCAACCAGACTCACGAGTACGGCCACTCGTACAAAGACGAATTCTTCGTGAGCGAAGTGTACGGCTACGGTCGCTCGTACTCGCTCGGCGTCAGTTACAACATCGAATGACACCATCTCCTCTGCACCTTCGACCGGGGCGGCCTTCGAGCCGCCCCTCGTCGTTTTGGGCGGGTGTTAAGGAAATGTTATGGCGTCCTTGCCCACTGAAGTCCTCTCAACCGAATACAGCGATCATGCTTAGAACCGTACGATCCACCCTCCTCCTCGTCCTCCTCCTCATTCCGTTCGCGGCGTTCGGACAGGATGTCATCACGGTGACCGACGCGGATCTCACCGGCGACGTCGTGTGGACGAGCGACAACACGTACGTCCTCGACGGCTTCGTCTTCGTCGGCGACGGCGAGACGCTCACCATCGAAGCCGGCACCGTCGTCAAGGGCAAGCCCGGCCAGGGCGAGAATGCGTCGGCGCTCATCATCGCCCGCGGAGGCAAGATCTTCGCCGAGGGCACGCCCACCAACCCTATCGTCTTCACCGCCGAAGCCGACGACGTCACCGATCCCGACGACCTGCCGCTCGACGCCCGCGGGCTCTGGGGCGGCGTCATCATCCTCGGCAAGGCCGTCCTCAACTCCTCGCCCGGCGAGTCGGCCATCGAAGGCATCCCGACCTCCGAGTCGCGCGGCATCTACGGCGGCACCGACGACGACGACGACTCCGGCGTCTTCCGCTACGTCTCCATCCGCCACGGCGGCACCGACATCGGCTCGGGCAACGAAATCAACGGCCTCACGATGGGCGGCGTCGGACGCGGCACCACCATCGAGTTCGTCGAGGTCTTTAACAACGAGGACGACGGCTTCGAGTGGTTCGGCGGTACCGTCAATGCGCGCTACCTCGTCTCCGCCTTCAACGGCGACGATGCGTTCGACTACGACGAGGGCTTCCGCGGCAACGGCCAGTTCTGGTTCGCGGTCCAGGCCGAGGACGACGGCAACCGCGGGTGCGAATGCGACGGCGGGACGGATCCCGAAGACGGCACGCCTTACGCCATCCCCACGCTCGCCAACCTGACCTTCATCGGCTCGGGCGCCTCCTCCTCGAACGCGGACAACGACTACGCCGTGATCCTACGCGACAACGCCGGCGGCAAGTGGTACAACTCCATCTTCCACGACTTCGTCGGCACCGCCGTCGAGATCGAGGACCTGGCTTCCGGCCAGGACAGCCGGGCGCGTCTCGAGGCCGGGGACATTGTCATCCAGAACAACCTCTTCGGCACCTTCGGCGCCGGAGCGCTCTCCGACGACGCGTTCACTATCGACTACCTGACCGCGGCGGCGCAGAACAACCGCCAGGCCGATCCGCAGCTGCGCGGCATCAGCCGGACGACCGACGGCGGCCTCGATCCGCGCCCCGCACCCGGCAGCCCTGCCCTCACTGGCGCCCAAAACCTCGAGGACGATTGGTTCATCGAAACCGAATACGTCGGGGCTTTCGGGGACACGAATTGGGCGGCCACGTGGACGTTCATTGCCGAGCTGAATATCCTGACGTCGGAGGGCGCGGACGGAGACATCGGCACGGCTATTGAACCCGAGACCGACGCGGTGCCCACCTCCTTCTCTCTCGGTCAGAACCACCCTAATCCGTTCAACCCCTCCACGACGATCGAATTTCGGCTCGATCGCACCCAGAGGGCGCGGCTGGCAGTCTACGACGTGCTCGGCCGTGAGGTGGCGGTGCTCGTCGACGGCACGCAGACGGCTGGTTCGTACCGCGTCACGTTCGACGGAGCGGGGCTCACGAGCGGCACCTATCTCTACGTCCTCGAGACGGCGAGCGGAGGGGCCACTCGGACCATGTCGTTCATCAAATGATCTTACCGGCTTTTGGCCGCTTCGAAACGCGGGCGGACGGATCGGTTACCGGGTAGGTGGATCTGCTGTGCATCCGCATCCGTCCGCTCGTCTCGCAGTTTCACATCCACCCCTTCCGTCGGAAGAAGATCACCATGATCGCGGCGACTGCGAGCATCAGGGCAAGCGCAAACGGATAACCGAAGTACCAGCCCAGCTCCGGCATGTTGAACGGTGATGCATCGACATCGAAATTCATCCCATAGACGCCTGCAATGAAGGTCAGCGGCAGGAAAATCGTGGCGATGATCGCCAGAATCTTCATGATCTCGTTCGACCGAAACGAGAGCGTCGAAAGATGCAGATCCGTGAGGGTGGCCAGCACCTCTCGGGCCGACTCGATAAGTTCGACCGTGCGGACGGTGTGGTCGTAGACGTCCCGGAAGAAAAGGTCCGTCTCGGTGGTCATGAAATCACGGTCGCATCGCTCCAGCGCTACGATGACGTCCCGAAGCGGCCAGATGCTGCGTCGAAGAAGAACGACCTTGCGCCGTAACCGATTGATGTCCCGCATCACGTCCGGCTCCGGTTCGTCGGTGACGCGGTCTTCCAGCCGCACGATGTGCTCGCCCAGACCTTCGAGGATCTCCATGTAGTAATCTACGATTACGTCGACGAGCGCATAGGCCAGATAGTCCGCTTTCCGGTTGCGAATGTGGCCGCGAGCGTCCCGCAATCGCCGCCGTACCGGGTCGAACACGTCGCCCTCCGTGATCTCCTGGAACGAGATGAGGAACCCATCGCCGAAGATGATGCTGACCTGCTCCGTCGCGATCTGCGCTTGCTCGTGGTCATAGTGCATCATCTGCAGCACGACGTAGACGTAGTCGGGATACTCCTCCATCTTCGGCCGCTGGTCGGTGCTCACGACGTCCTCCAGGGTGAGCGGGTGGACGTCGAACAGACGCCCAACTTTCTCGACGACTTCTACGTCGTGAACGCCGTCGACGTTGATCCACGTCGTGCCGTCGGTCGTGCATAATCCAGACAGCTCCTCAATGTCAGACACGTCGTATTCGTTTAGCCGATCCGCCGTATAGTCGTAGAGCTGGATGCGGACGGGCTTGGCGGGTTGCTCGCCTTCGTAGACGAGCGTCCCCGGAGGTGTGCCGGGTCGTTTCCTGCTGCCGTGCGTAAGGTGATGCTTGACGGCGCGAAGTCGGTCGGATATGTGCATTGGATTACGGTTCCCGAGGATCGGCGTGGGAATTCGCGTCGCGGATGGGACGCGGTCTCGTCCCGTAGTCGGATCCGCCACAGCGCGCGGTCATCCGTAACGTCGTACGTCACGCCTGACAAAATACATATTCTGCTTTCGATCTGTGGCTATGACGCCGGGCTGGCATGCCCTGACGCTAAGTTTGCTTGTATCTCGCGAATGAAGACCGAAGTCGACGCACGACTCTCGTCACAGCCATCGCAAATCGCCGCCCCGAACGATGAATTATCGTTGGATCCTTCGCCCCGTGGCACAGCCCGGCCTCGTCGAGCACGTCCGGCGCCAGTTGAACGACCTGCCTGAAGCTCTCGCGCGTGCCCTCGTGCTACGCGGAGTCGACACGTTCGACCGAGCCCATCTCTTCTTTCGACCCTCGCTTTCGGCTCTGCACGATCCCTTCTTGATGCTCGGCATGGAAGCAGCCGTGGATCGCGTCGCGCGCGCGCTTGAGGTCCGCGAGCGGATTTTGATCTACGGCGACTACGACGTGGACGGCACGACAGCCACCGCCCTCCTCGCTTCCTCGTTCCGATCGCTCGGCGGGGAGGTGGACTTTTTCATCCCGGACCGCTTCGAGCACGGGTACGGGCTCTGCGAAGCCGGGATCGATCTCGCCGCCGGAAAAGGCGCCGGCCTGATCGTTGCCGTGGACTGCGGCGTTACGGCCGTCGAGGAAGCCGCGTACGCTCGCGAGCGTGGGATCGATCTGATCGTCTGCGATCATCATACGCCGCAGGCCGACTTGCCCGACTGCGTCGCCGTCGTGAATCCTAAGCAAACGGACTGCACGTATCCCTTCGCCGACCTGTGCGGCTGCGCGGTGGCCTACAAGCTTCTGCGTGCCCTACTCCAACGACTCGGACATCCGCCCAACGCCGCCGACGCGTATCTGGATCTGGTCGCGGTGGCAACGGCGAGCGACGTCGTGCCGATCCGAGGCGAGAACCGGATCCTTCTGGCCGGCGGCTTGAACGTCCTTCGTACCGCCGCCCGATTGGGTCTTCGTAAGCTGGCCGAATCGGCCAGGCTCGATCTCACCGATTGTTCGGCTCGAGACGTCGTATTCGGCCTGGGCCCGCGGATCAACGCCGCTGGACGAGTCGGAGACGCGGAGCTGGCGGTCGCGCTCTTTCTCGAGAACGACGAATCGCGCGCCGAGCGTTTGGCGGCTGATCTTGAACGCCTCAACAGCGAGCGCCGCACGCTCGACCAGGGTACGCTTTCCGCAGCCGTCGAGCTCGCCGAGCGCCAGCTGACCTCGCGCTTGCGGCATTCGATTGTCTTGCACCATGATGACTGGCATATCGGCGTCATCGGGATCGTGGCCAGCCGCCTTGTCGAACGGTTCTACCGGCCCACCATCTTGCTGGGGACCAACGACGGCTACGCTAAAGGCTCCGCGAGATCGATCGCCGGAATCAACATCTATGACGCCCTCCAAGAATGCTCCGGCCTGCTCGTGCAGTTCGGTGGTCATGACTACGCCGCGGGTTTGACGCTTCGCCTCGACGACGTGCCGGCCTTTCAGGATCGGGTGGACGAAGTGATCGGCCGCGTCGTAACGCCCGACCTGCTGCGGCCGGCCATCAACTTCGATGCGCCCATCAGTCTAGCCGACGTCGACGCGCGATTCTGGGCCGTTCTCAAGCAATTCGCGCCCTTCGGACCGGAGAACGACCCGCCTGTCTTTCGGGCCGATGCCATCCACCTTTCACGAGCTCCTAAAACGGTCGGCAAAGGGGGCAAACATCTCAAGTTCAGCGTCCGGCAGAACGAATCGGGGAGTGCTTTGGACGCCATCGGATTCGGGATGGGAGGACACGCGGGTCTCCTCGATCAGAGCTGGCGGTCCGGCGAACCGCTCGATCTGCTCTTCTGCCTCGAAGAAAACAGGTGGAACGGTCGCACGTCGTTTCAGCTCAAGGCGCGGGACGTCCGCCTGAGTACCGCGGGCGACTGAACCCAACCAGTCGCTCGAACGATGACGCACCTTCGGCCGGCGGCCGGTTCGGAGGCGGCCGCATCGCTCCGGCCGGCCCTCGACGAGCCGGATCGTCCACCGAGCGCGACGAACTCGCAGTCGTTTATTACCCTGTTAATGTGTAAGATGACATTCTACAACCACGGTCATCATCCGCCTCGCCCTCAATCACGTCGTCGGCGCACTTCGTCACGTTTGAACCGCGAGAACATGGATCCCGATCAGTCGACCCGAGAGCATGTCGGGGACCTCATGACGTGGCGGTCAGCCCACGTTGAGTTCGACCGCGTCGTGAAGAACGTTCCGGAGGAGCTGCGCGGACGGCGCCCCGCTTCCCTACCATACTCACTGTGGGAGCTCCTCGAGCACATACGGCTCGCCCAGCACGACATCCTGGATTTCTGCATCAACCCCCGCTACGAGACTCTCAAATGGCCCGACGACTTCTGGCCCGTCGAGCCCGAGCCGCCCGAGCGGGAGCAGTGGCAGCATAGCATCGACACGTACCGCCGTGACCGTCAGGCGATGCTCGATCTCGTGCAGGACGACGAGGTCGATTTGCATGGAGCCATTCCGCACGGCGACGGACAGACCTACCTTCGGGAAGCGCTGCTCGCGGCCGATCATACCGCCTATCACGTCGGCCAGATGGTGCTCATTCGGCGCATTCTGGGCATCTGGCCCCCTTGATATGCGCCGAAAAGCGCACGGCGACCGGCCGTCGACCCATAGCATTGTATCATGATTGTAACGGTGCAACGTTCCTCCCGTAGAACCTGATGGTCGATGCTGGCTATGATAATACGATATGTCTGTCCCGCCTAGTCCAGGGGCCCGGATGCGGAGCCGGTATGTGGATAACTCGCTGACCTATCGGGAGTAGCCGCCTATCATGCTTGGAACGCCCCTTCATCTCGTTCCGGTTGGATATTTCATCCTCGACGGAGAAGGGCGTATCATCGAGGCGAACGAACTCGGTGCCGAGATCGTCGATTCGACGCCGGGCGAGCTGAAGGGCCGCCTGTTTTCGTCGCTGATCGTCCCGGGCGACACGTGGCGCTTTGAACGGCACCTTAACCGAGGCGTTCGCTCCGGAGTTCGCCAGACCTTTCCGATCGAGTTGCGGCGCGCCGACTCGAGCATCTTGACGCACCTTCACGTGCTGGCCGAAGCCGACGAAGAGGGCCGCCCAAAGGGCTATCACCTCGGCATCGTCACGGCCGCCGCCGAACTCGTCGCTGCCAAGGAGGCTGCGGAGGAGATGTCGCGACTCAAATCGGCCTTTCTCGCCAACATGAGTCACGAGATCCGCACCCCCCTCACGGGTATCATCGGCTTCGCGACGGTCCTGTCGAAGGAAGTCCCGGACGAACAGCGTGAATTCGCCGAGCTCATAAGTACCAGCGGGCGCCGGCTTATGGAGATGCTGAACTCGGTACTCGATCTCGCGAAGCTCGAGTCCAATCAGATGCAGCTCGATCGACGACGGATCCCTCTCGTCGAGGAAGTGAAGAAAGTCGTCGACCTGCTGCGCTCCCTGGCGGACGAAAAAAATCTAACGCTTGCATTCTCGGCGCCGGGAGTGGACGACGACGTTTGTATTCGCGGCGACCGGGCGGCCCTACATCGCATCCTGCACAACCTGGTCGGCAATGCCGTCAAATTCACGGACGAGGGTCGCGTCGAGGTCAAGGTCTGGGCGAACGGCAAGGAGGCCGGGATCGACGTCATCGACAGTGGAGTCGGCATTGATTCGCGCTTCATCCCTCACCTTTTCGAAGAATTCCGGCAGGAGAGCTCCGGGGTAATGAGATCCCATCAGGGCAGTGGACTCGGCCTCGCGATCACGAAGCGGCTCGTCGACCTGATGGGAGCCGAAATCCAGGTCGAAAGCACGAAAGGCGAGGGCTCGTGCTTCTACCTGACTTTCGCTCGCGATCTGCGCCCCGTCCGGAGCAAAACGGACTCGGCCGATGCGGCGGCGTCCCCGGGCACCAACGGCACGTCCTCCATCCGCATCCTGCTGGTGGAGGACGACGTCGACACCCAACAACTCCTGCTCGCCCTGCTCGAGCAGAGGTACGACGTGACGGTGGCGAGCCGTGCCGACGAGGCCTACAGGATCGCCTATCGACAGACGTTTGATATGATTCTGACGGATATCGACCTCGGTGACGGCCCGGACGGTTCCGACCTGCTTAGGAAGCTCCGCGCCATTCCCGCCTACGCTGCGACGCCCATCGTAGCGGTTACGGCGTACGCCTTACCGGGCGATCGAGAGCGCTTTCTGGAAATGGGCTTCACCGCCTACGTAAGCAAGCCGTTCGACGTGGACGACCTGCTTCGCATCCCGCTACAACTGAGTTGAGTCCGCCGCTGCCTTCCCGTGGACCGCAGACCGGCGGATCGGGCCGCTATTCGCCATCGTTGTCGTCGTCGCCCGGATCGTCGCTCTCGTCGTTTCCAATCTCTCGTTCTCCGGAGCTTCCGTCGATTCCTCCCCCGAGTGGTCTGCGCTGCTCCCTTCGATTGAGCGAGTCCGCCGCTTCGACGTCCTCAATCTCCGCTTCGAGCTCCGCCAACTCCCGTTCGATCTCCCGCGCCTCGTCTTCGAGATCCTCGACGTCGTCCGGCGCTTCGGACGTATAACTCCACGCATTATCCGATCGGAAGAGGGAATCGCGTACCTGGCCGAGCGAATCGAGGTAAGATGCATACTGCGCATACTCCTGGTCGATCCACGTCCCCGTCGTGTCGATTGGCGCCGGCTCGACCCAGCCCGGTGGCGGACTGAACCTGACGTCGCTCGCCACGACGTCCGGCGCCGCCCGCCTTGCCGCGCTGTAGGCCTTTCCTACGATCGGCAGTGCGGTGTGTGCACCCTGAGCCCAGTAATTCGATCGGAAATAGAACGCCGGTGAAGCAAAACCGACCCACGCGCCCATCACGACGTTCGGATGGACGAGCATGAACCAGCCGTCCGCCCCGTTCTGACTCGTGCCGGTCTTCACCGCCACGTCGTCTCGCACGCCGTACTGGTTCCGTATCCGAACGCCCGTGCCGTAGTCCGCTACGCCTCGCATCATGTCGAGCACCGAGTACGCCACCGTAGCCGGAATGGCCTGTCGGCTTTCGCTCGAAAAACGCGCCACGACGTTGCCGGCCTGATCTTCGATGCGCGTGATGAAGACCGGCTCCCGGTACCGGCCGTAATTGGCGATCGTCCCGTAGGCGGCGGCCAACTCCAGCAGGGAAACCTCGCTCGTGCCCAGTCCGATCGACGGCACGGCATCCATCTCGCTTCGGATGCCCATTCGGCGAGCATAGTCGGCGACGTCGTGCGGCCCCAGTTCCAGCGTGAGCTGTGCCGTGATCGTGTTTTTCGAATAGGCCAGCGCGTCCTTCAACGGCATCAACCGACCCGATGCCAATCCGACGTTTCGAGGCCGCCAGCGCCGTCTCGTATCGGGGTCGACGTACTCCACCTCTTCGTCGCGGATCAGCGAGTTCGCCGAGTATCCGTTCGCCAGCGCCGCGGCGTAGACGAAAGGCTTGAACGTGGAACCCGGCTGACGTTTTGACGACGCCACGTGATCGAACTGGACTTCCCCGAAGTCGCGACCGCCGACCCAGGCCAGAACGCGTCCGTCGTGGGGATCGATGGCTACGAAGCCCGCCTGAACGCGCTCGGCCTGTCGCCGCAAAGAGTCGGCAAATTCTTCCATTCCGCGCAGCGTATCGACGGCCGCGGCCGAGTCGAGCCCGCTTTGCACGAGAACGCGGTAGCGATGTGTCTGCCGGATAAACGACGTGAGCAGCTCGGGATTCCGGTTCCAGGCGTAGTCGAAACTGCTGCGATCCGCCACGGCCTGGAGGTCGTCGCCCACTGCGTCGACGGCCGACTGAGCGACGGCCTGCAGTCTCGTGTCGATCGTCGTGTGCACGCGCAATCCGTCCGTGTACAGATTTACTTGATACCGCTCGGCCCAGTCGTCGAGCCACTGTCGCAGATATTCTGCAAAGTGCGGGGCGGGTTCATCGGCTCGGCTCATTCGCTTGAAGTCGAGCCGCGTCGGTTCCCGCTCGATGGCCTCGAACTCGGACGCCTCGAGCAAGCCGTGCCGAACCATCTGCGAAAGCACTGTGTTTCGTCGTTCATGCGAGCGCTCGGGGTGCCGGACCGGATTGTAATAAACGGTTCCTTTCAGCATCCCGACGAGCGTGGCGGCACCCTTCACATTCAGCTCGGATGCGGGTACCTGAAAATACGTTTGCGACGCGGCCTCCACCCCGAAGGCATTGTACATGAAGGGTACGGTGTTCAGATACATCTCGAGGATGTCGTCTTTCTCATACATCCCTTCGATACGCAGGGCGGTAATCCACTCCTTGACCTTCCGCGTGAAGATCATGTCGTCGTAGATGTCGGGGAACGCATTGCGCGCTAGCTGCATCGTGATCGTCGACCCGCCCTGTACGTCGCCTCCCAGGGTGCGAAACATCGATCCGATAGTCCGGACGACGTCGATCCCGCTGTGTTCGTAGAATCGGTGATCCTCCGTTGCAATGAGCGCCCTTGTCAGCCAGGCCGACATCTCATCGAGCGGAACCCACCTCCTATTCTTGTCATGATACGTCGTTAGCTCCGTACCGTCCGCCGCAAAGACGACCGTCGCTTGTTCAAACCTGGACTTACGCAGGTCGTCCGCGGACGGTAATTCCGTCAATACGACCACCCAGTAGACGAGGCAGAGCACAAGTACGAGACAGGCACCCAACAGGCCGAGCGTGATCACCCGGGTATCGGTGTTTCGGACGTTCTCCCGGATCGCGTCTCGTCGAGAGTACACCCAACGCCCCACCGCGGCCGGTCCCTTCCTCCGGTCGAAACGATCGCCAGTGTTATCTACTTGGACTTCCATGTGCTCCCTGCAATTTGACTTCCCGGTCCGATTCAACACCGCCTCCTGTTACAGGTTTGTCGGCGCCGAATCGACGTCAGTGACGATATTGGAATAGATTCCAGGCGTCGTCTCGCCGGCCGTGACACCATCTTAACGAACGCTTCGACCGCCGCGGTTTGAAAGACAGGTAAAGAACACGGAAAGAAGTCCTCGTGCGCTTGCCCACCAGTGTCAGCGTGCGTATCACGCCGGAAAAATCAACGTCTACGTCCAGTCATGACATCCGACTCATGATTTGTCTCGTCCACGGCTACGGGCTCAGTGGATCGGGAAGCAATCAGTGGACGCGCTCGGTCGCACAAGGCATGGTCGCCAACGGCGAGAGCATTCATCTGATCTGTCAGGAGAATCGTCCCGAGCTGTTCGACTTCGTTTCGGAGGCCTACTCCTATGCGCCCGATGGCGAACCGGAGCTCTTGTTTCGGCGGGAG
>CAZMXY010000051.1:0-21708 GCA_964570345.1 uncultured Rhodothermales bacterium
ATAACGGCACACTCGCTTTCCAGGCGAGCCCCTTCGACCGCTCGGGCACCTCTCCTTGCAAGATCGTCGCGCACCGCGACGGAAAAACGGACATACTGTACCGTGCCGGTGATTCAAGGATCCGGGATGAAAAGCGAGAAGCGAAGTGCGTCAGAGTGTGAGCTGCGCTTCACTCTTCTCGCCAATCATACTTCCATGATCTCCTGCTCTTTCCGATCCAGGAGATGGTCGATCTTCTCGACGTATTCGTCCGTGATCGACTGAAGCCGCTCCTCGCTTTCGTACCGCATGTCCTCCGAGATGCTCTCGGCATCGGCAATCTTCTTGATGCGGTCTTTGACGTCGCGCCGGATGTTACGAACGGCGATTTTGGCCTCTTCGCCCCGCGACCTGGCGGTCTTTACGAGGTCCCTGCGGCGCTCCTCCGACAGCGGCGGCACCGGAATGCGAATGAAGGTCCCGTCGTTGTTTGGATTCAAGCCCATGTTCGCCGTCATGATACCCTTTTCGACGTCTGGGAGCGCGGATCGGTCCCAGGGCTGCACGAGTAGGAGATCGGGCTGCGGAGCACTGATACTCGCCAGCTGATTAAGCGGCGTCTGCGAACCGTAATAGTCGATTCGGACGTTCTCGATCATCGAGGGCGTCGCTCGGCCGGCACGGATGCCGTTCAACTCCGTCCGCAGCCAATCCACACT
The DNA here is from genome assembly GCA_964570345.1 of uncultured Rhodothermales bacterium. GTDB lineage: Bacteria > Bacteroidota > Rhodothermia > Rhodothermales > VXPQ01 > CAZMXY01. The sequence goes on from CAZMXY010000051.1 coordinate 699, forward strand.
CTTCTCCATGTGCTCTTCGGCTTCCCGGAGAAGCTCCTTGAGATGTCGGTCAATCATGTTCTCGCCTCGTTCTCGGGGGGTTGCGAATCCGGGGCGCGCGAAGCCCCGGCGTAGAGCCGTTCAACTCATGGGAAATTCCCTCACACCACCGCGGGCTCTTCGTTCCAGTGAATAAGCGTACCAACCTCTTCGCCGTCAACGATGCGCCGCAGGTTGCCCGACTCGTTCATGTTGAAGACGACGATAGGCAAGCCCGATTCGCGGCAGAGCGTAAATGCGGTCATGTCCATGACCCGTAAGTCGCGCGTGATGGCCTCGCCGCCGAACAGCTCGCGGTAACGCTTCGCGTGCGGATCTTTCTCGGGGTCCGCCGTGAACACCCCGTCGACCCTCGTCCCTTTCAGCAAGACGTCCGCATCGATTTCGAGCGCACGAAGGGCGGCCGCCGTATCGGTCGTAAAATAGGGATTTCCGGTGCCTGCTCCGAAAATGACGACGCGGTTCTTCTCCAGGTGGCGAATGGCTCGTCTGCGGATGAACGGCTCGGCGATCTCTTCCATTTTGATGCTGGATTGCAGCCGCGTCTGAAGGCCGCGCTGCTCAAGCGCGTCTTGAAGCGCCATCGCATTGATCATCGTTGCAAGCATCCCCATGTAGTCGGCGTGGGCTCGCGTCATACCCGAGGTCGCGCTCGTAACGCCGCGGAAGATGTTGCCCCCACCGATGACGATGGCGAGCTGAGCCCCGACGTTCACGACGGATTCGATCTCTCCTGCGTAAGCGTTGAGAACGTCTTCGTCGATCCCGTACGACTTTTTCCCGAGTAACGATTCTCCGCTCAGTTTCAGGAGAACCCGGGAGTAATTGCTTTGCTTGGGGGGCGTGGACAGCATGTCGTTGGGTCGGTCAAGGTGAATGTCGCAAGCTAAAGCGCCGGTCCGTTGATTTCAACGACGTCACCGGCCGTCGAGCCGACGGCAAGTCGGAGCGGCTGCAGGCGAGCGCCGGCCCGGAAGCGCGGGTTCCTCGCGCGCCGGCTTGCGGCGCGACGGTTCGACGCGCCAAAAAAAGGGGCACCGCCAGAAATCTGGAGTGCCCCGCGTTCTCGCACCGTCCGCCGATCATTCGCCGAGCGCGTAGCGGACGTAACGTTTCACGTCGACGTCCGACTGCCGGAGCATCTCTTTGACCGTCATCGACGAATCCTTGACGAAGGGCTGCTCGACCAAAACGTGATCTTTGTAGTACCGCTCGAGCTTGCCTTCCGCGATCCGGTCGATGATGTGCTCGGGCTTGCCCTCGGCCTTCGCCGCCTCGCGGGCAATCTCCAGCTCCTTTTCCATGATCTCTTGCGGCACCTCATCTTTATGCGTCGCCACCGGATTGAGGGCGGCAACCTGCATGGCCACGTCAAGGCCGGTGTCTTCCACCTGCCCGTTTCCACTTACGTCCACCAGTACCCCGAGTCTGGAGCCCGGGTGGACGTACGAAACGATCCGTCCGTCCTCGCTGAGGAGAAGGGCGAAACGGCGAACGTCGATCTTCTCTCCGATTTTGCCTGTCAGTTCGATGACGACCTGCTCGACCGTTTTCCCGTTCCCAAACTTCGTGCGGTTCAGCGCTTCGAGGTCCTCGGGCCGTTTCTCGAGGATGAGATTCACGACGTCGTGGGCAAACCGGACGAACTCGTCGTTCCGGGCGACGAAGTCGGTCTCGGAGTTCACTTCGGCAATGGCTCCCACGCGCTCGTCAACGGATAGGGCCGTAACGATGAGGCCTTCGTTGGCGTCGCGATCGGCCCGTTTCGCCGCCACTTTCTGGCCCTTCTTGCGAAGAAGATCGACCGCCTGATCGAAATCGCCGCTCGCTTCTTCGAGGGCCTTCTTGCAGTCCATCATACCGACCCCTGTCATTTCGCGGAGCCGCTTGACGTCCTTTGCCGAGATTGACATGTCTATTTTCCGTGTCGTTGTCCTTTCGTCCTAAGGAAGCCGGGTCCTTCGCGGCGAGCGCGTGCTCAACTCTTGCCTTCCTGCTTCTTCTCCTTCTGCGCCTTGTCGCTCGCCTCCTGCACCTCGCGCGCACGCTTTCCGTCGTTGACCGCCTCAGAAATCACGGACGTGACGAGCTCGATCGATCGCAGGGCATCGTCGTTGGCCGGGATAGGAAAGTCGACGAGATCCGGATCGCAGTTCGTGTCGACCATCGCGATGACGGGGATGTTGAGCTTCCGCGCCTCGTCGATGGCAATGTGCTCGCGTCGAACGTCGACGATGAAGATGGCGCCGGGTAAACGGGGCATTTCGGCAATGCCCAGCAGGACTTTTTCGAGCTTTTGCCGTTCACGGCTCCGCATCAAGCGTTCTTTTTTCTTGAGCACGTCGAAGGTGCCCTCTTCCTCCATCTTCGCGAGCTCTTCCATGCGACGGATGCTCTTCCGGATCGTCTGAAAATTCGTCAGCGTGCCGCCCAGCCAGCGCTCGACGGCGTACGGCGAGTCGCATTGCTCCGCGTATTGGCGGACGATATCCTTGGCCTGCTTCTTGGTGCCGACGAAGAGAATCCGCTTGCCCTGGCGCGCGAAACGCGCCGCGGCTTCAGCCGCCTCATCCAGCATCACCTGCGTCTGCATCAAATCGATGATGTGGATGTTGTTGCGCTCCATGAAGACGTACGGCTTCATCTTCGGATTCCAGCGCGAGGTCAGATGCCCAAAGTGCGTGCCGGCCTTGAGAAGGTCTTCGATAGAAGCGCGGTGTCGATCGGACTGCCCCGATTCGATCTCTTGCTGCGTCTTTTGCGGCGAGTCCGTGTCGGCCGCCGCGGTTTCTACTACTTCTGCCACGGTGTGTACCTCGTTCGGGTTTGTGCCTCTACCACCGTCCGTTGCACGGCAAAGACCGCGGCGTCTCGCACCGCGGCCAACCCACCGTGCATCCGGTGGTATGCGTGATTAATCGATTGTCCGAGCTCGGATGAAGCCGCCGGTAGGACCGGCCCACCGATATCGTGCGGCGCGGAAGCACCGGAACGACGAAGCGGATTATCGCTTCGAGAACTGGAATCGTTTGCGTGCTTTCGGCTGACCGTACTTCTTGCGCTCCACCATTCGGGGATCGCGAGTCAGCAATCCGGCGTCGCGAAGCGGTTTCTTGAGTTCCTCGTCAAATTCTACGAGCGCCCGCGCGATGCCGAGGCGAATCGCTTCGGCCTGTCCGGTAAGGCCGCCGCCACTCGCGTTGACCAGCACGTCGAACTTGCCGACGGTGTCGGTCACCTCAAAGGGCCTGTTCAGATTTTTGCGACGCCACTCCAGCGGGAAGTACTCGTCGGCGGTCCGCCGGTTGATCGTGACGTTGCCGCTTCCGGGTCGAAGGTAGATTCTTGCGGTCGAGGTCTTGCGGCGCCCGACGGCGATGTATTGCGTGATGGATGCCATATTGCGAATCGATGCGCTGAATTAAACCGTCAATTCCTCGGGCTGCTGTGCCTCGTGCGGGTGCTCGGGACCCGAGTATACTTTCAACTTTTTGATCATCTGCCGCCCGAGCGGACCCTTAGGCAGCATCCCCTTCACCGCGTTCTCGATAATGAACGTCGGCTTCTTCGCGCGTACGTCCGCCGGGGAGCGAAGCGACACGCCACCGGGATAACCGCTATACTTGAAATACTGCTTCTTTGTCTCCTTATTGCCCGTGAAGCGAACCTTTTCCGCATTCACCACGATGACGAAGTCGCCCGTGTCGATGTGGGGCGTGAACTGCGGCTTGTGCTTGCCGCGAAGGATTGCGGCTATCTGCGAGGCGAGACGACCAACGACCTGATTCTCCGCATCGACGACATACCAGCCACGGTCGATCTCACTAGGTTTCGCGCTGTAGGTCTTGAAGCTGTTCGCGTCCATGACTAAATGTTGAATGTCCGTTGTGTGTCGTCGCTACCGCAGCCGCCAAAAATAGGGTCGGGCATCGCTCAAGTCAATCGAGAGGAATTGCCGGATTAATGGAAAGCTTCCCTGACACGCCCGAGGCCCACGCTTGTTTTAACCGTGAACATTCTTCCACCAATCTTGACGCATTCGGCGCGGCCGGCGTGCGGCCTAGACGCGCGCGGCCCCCCGACGACCGTCTCGGGAAGGCCGGTCGGACGACGCTTTCATCCTCCACGCGCCGATTCCCCCCGTCGACCTGATGTCCGCCTCTTCGTTTGAGTCACTCGAAGCCCTCGTCGCAAGGCTGCCGTTTCATCTGGACGATACGGCGGCCGTAAACGAATGCTTTGTCCGATGGTTCAATGCGCCCACGAAACGAGACCGAATAGTCGTTGACCTGTGGACGTACTGCTTCATCCGGCGCTACTTCCTCGTCAAATTCATCCAGGAATCGTCCGTAGGCCCGGCAGACTTAGAAGAATTGGTAGACCGGACGTATCAGAAGATTGAACGCTCCGGCCGCCAGATCAAGCGCCCCGAACGCTATGCGAGCTGGGTAAGCGTCGTGTGCAAGAATACCTTCCTGAACTATTTGCGAGACCATCGCCGTGCCGTCTCGCTGGATGCGGAGCGGGCGCCGCAATTGATCGCCGAGACGCCCCAGCCCAGCTACGACGCCGGGTTCGTCCGGCAGGCGGTCGAGGGAGCAATCAAACGACTTCCGGCCTATCTGCAAGAATGCGTTCGCCTTCGATTCGTCGAGGGACTGACGTACGAAGAAATCCATGATCGAACGGGCCACCCGCTTCCGCGCATTCGGTCCTATGTCAACAAGGCCCTGAAGCGTTTTCGCGAGGATGCCCTGCTCATCGCCTATCTCAAGTCGGAAGAATGAGCGTTCGCCTTCAATGAAGTCACCGGACGATCGGAAAAAGTTTCTCGGAAAAGGTTATAGACTCGCACATGACGTGTCTTATGGTCAGCCGCTATTCCAGTCGGGCACGTCCGAACCAGGCGGACGGCACGCGGACCCGACGACGTGGTACGGATACGAAACGACGAAGCAGCGTACATTCGCATCCGCCGGCGAACGAGCCGGCCTACCCACATGAACATTGAAGAGAGGATCGCGCTCTATCCGGAGTTGTCGGACGACGAGCGCGCGGCCGTCGAAGCGTACGTCGAGGCGCATCCGGAATGGCAGCCGGCATTCGACGACGCCAGGCGATGGGACGACCTGCTTCGCGCTGCTCGCGCGCTGGGCGAAGACCCCCCGGGTCCGGAAGCTCTGGCCTATTACGTCGCGACCCGTGAATGGAATTTCGAGCATGCGCCTTCCGGCGTCAAAGCTGCGATCCGCCACCTCAGCAGGCGCATCGAAAGGGACGCAGACCTGGCGAAACGAGCGCAGAGCATGGCGTCGAGGAAGACGGCTATCGAATCGGCAAGCCCCGCGCCATCCCATTTCGAGCGGCTTACGGGTCACGACCTCAATGAGCTTCCGTCGCCGGATGCCGTCACCGGCGGAACGCCGGCGCACGCCCAGCAAGGCGGGCGGACGAGCGATGCGTCGTGGACCTTCTGGCGCGCCGCTGCGGCGATCGCGGCGCTCGTGGCCGTTTACGCCGTCTTGTTCGCTGCGGGTCATCTGTCGCGCCCGCAGCACGAACGATTGGCGTCGTTCGAGGACGACGAGGTCGCGCTCGAAGGCTACGAAATCCAGCGAGGCGACGTACGATCAGACGAATCGGATACCTCAATCATCCGTTACGCTGAAGCTTTAGATCAGCTGCGCCGGGCCGAATCGTCCTTCATCGGACTCTTCCCCTCGTTCGATGCGGAGCGACTCGATTCCGCGGCCGCCCTGCTTGGTTTGGTAATCGAAAACGAGCCGGCCGAGTCGTTTCTCAGCTCGGAGGCTGCGTATCTGTTGGGCAAGACGGAACTCGCGCGCGGGCGACTCGATGCCGCCGAACGGGCTTTGATGCAGGTCGTCGATTCAGGAGGGCGACGGGCGGACGACGCGCGTCGCATCCTGTCGGAATTAGACCGGTGACGACCCCGCGCCAATGAATGCCCCCGGTCAGGCCGAGTGACCCCGGGCGCCGGCGGAACCCTGCGCATGAGGCCGGCCCCCAAGCCGAACGCCGGACCCCGACACCGGACAGCTGGATCAGGCGTAGGTGTTCAGCATGACGGGCATGATCAGCATGAGAATGTGCTCGCCGTCCTGCTGATTCTCGGGCGTAACGACGCCCGCTCGGTTCGGGGAGCTGAATTCAAAGACCGCCTCGTCCGAATCGATATGACTGAGTACCTCGGTCAGATAGACCGAATTGAAGCCGATCACCATGGGCTCGCTGTCGTAGTCGCACTGAACGACCTCGTGCGCCTCGCTCGAACGCTCGATGTCTTCGGCGGAAATCTCCACTTTGTCGGATCCGAGTGAGAGCCGAATCTGATTGGTCATGCTCGACGAGTACAGTCCCACGCGCTTTACGGCAGCCAGCATCGCGGCGCGATCGACGATCATCCGCTTGTCGTTTTCCACTGGAATGACCGCCTCGTAGTTCGGATAAGACTCGTCGATCAGCCTCGCAAGGATGCGAGAGTTTCCGAAGTCGAACCCCACGTAGCCGTCGGCGACAAGAATCGTACAATGCTCGTCCGAGACGATCTTCCCGGCCAGGGACATCGCCTTCTCCGGCACGATGAAATCGACCGGTTCGTCGCTTCGCATGTCTTCGAGCTTCAACTTGACCAGCCGGTGACCGTCCGTCGCCACCGCGCGGCCTTCGTCGGAACCGATCTGGAACAAGATCCCCATCATCGCGGGACGAAGCGCGTCCTTGCTCACCGCAAAGCTCGTCTTGCCGATGGCGCGCCGAAGGAGGGCCCCGTCGGTCTCGATGCGCTGATTCGCCTCCAGGTCGGGTAGTGCGGGAAAGTCCGCCCCGTCGTGGCCGACCATCTTGTATTCGCCATGGGTCGTCGTTAAGACGACGCGGAAGTCGTCGTCCGCAGAGAACCGGACAGGGACGTCGGGAAGGGCACGCAGCGTGTCGAGCAATCGTTTGGCAGGAACGGCGATGCGCTGGCTCGCGGGCGTACCGTTGCTTTCGAACTGGACGTTGATGCGCTGGACGATGGAAATTTCGAGATCCGTCGCGCTGAGTCGCAGGCCCGAATCGTCGAGCTGTTCGAACAGAATGCATTCGAGAATGGGCAGCGTGCTCTTGGACGGAACGGCGCCGCCAACCGTCGTCAGCGCCTTGAGGACGTCGGCACTGGAGGCTGAAAACTTCATGATGGGTGTCGAAGTGGGGGAACGATGAGGCCTGCTGGAATTTCGTGCTTTGGTGGAATTCGTGTCGTCCGCCCATCGGCGCGAGTGACACGTCCGCACGAGCATGCCGAAAGATACACAAATCTCTCGGTCGATCGAAGTTACGAATGTCCGACGTTCTTTGCTTCGACGTCGTGCAAATCCATGCCGCCTTCGAACCGGGACGCGGGGTGAAACGACGTCCGCGACGGCGGCGGCCCCGCGCCGCCTCAGCGGCTGCGCAGCTCGATCATGTGTCGGATCTCTTCGAGAATCTGGCGAAACGTCGGATCCGTCTCGATCTGATTCTCGACGCTCTGGCAGGAATGGATGACCGTCGAGTGATCGCGTCCGCCGAAATGGAGCCCGATCGTTTTGAGCGAGTGCTGCGTCATCTGCTTGCTGAAATACATCGCGACCTGCCGGGTCTGGACGACTTCGCGCTTGCGCGTCTTGGCTCGTACGAGGTCTTCGGAGATGTTGAAGTACTGACAAGTAATCCGCTGAATTTCCTCAATCGTCAGGTTGATGCGCGTGTCTCGAATCAGGTCACGCAAGACCTCCTTCGCCAACGGAAGATCGATCTCGCGCTTGTGAAGCGTGGCGTGGGCGAGGAGACGAATGAGCGAACCTTCCAGCTCGCGGATGTTGCTCTTGACGTTGTGCGCGATAAACTCGATGACGTCGTGGGGCAATTCGATGCCGTCGTCCTCGGACTTCCGATTGAGAATCGCGATTCGCGTCTCGAGCTCCGGCGTCTGCAGATCGGCCGACAACCCCCACTGGAACCGCGACAACAAACGCTCCTCGATGCCTTCGATCTCCTTCGGCGGTCGATCCGACGACAGGACGATCTGCTTACCGGCCTGATGCAGGGCATTGAAGATGTGGAAGAATTCTTCTTGCGTCTTCTCCTTTCCGCCGAAGAACTGGACGTCGTCGATGACGAGCAGATCCATGTTGCGGTAGAAGATGCTGAATTCGTTGACACGGTTGTGCTGGATCGACTGCACGAAATCCGACGTGAACCGCTCGCTCGAGACGTACCACACGGTCTCGCTGCGACGGCTGCAGACGTAATTTCCAATGGCCTGGATGAGGTGCGTCTTCCCGAGGCCTACCCCGCCATAAATGAGGAACGGGTTGAATCCCGTGCTGCCGGGCTGCTGCGCGATGGCCCAGGAGGCGCTGCGTGCGAGGCGGTTGCAGTCGCCTTCGATGAAACGTTCGAAGGTATACGCCGTGTTAAGTTGGCTCTCGACCCGCGGCTTGCGGATTCCCGGAATGACGAACGGATTCGTGGTGCCCGGCTCGTGAAACGCATCCGGCGGTTCTCCCGACCCGCTCCGTGAGAGATGCTGGGCTCGCGGCAAGGCCGGCGTGCCGTCGTCTTCTGCCGCATCGTCTTCCTGGCGGGCCGGCAGATGCATGGACGCCCCTTCGTATCCCCTCTGAACGTCGTCGCGTTCGATCACGATGTCGTAGAAGAGCCGTCCTTCCGGACCAAGGACTTTGGAGACGGTTTTCCGCAGCAGTCCGTGATAATGTTCTTCGAGCCATTCGTAGTAGAACCGGCTCGGAAGCTGTACCGTCAGCTTACGTACGTCATTCTCCCCTTTCAGATCGACGGCGCGAAGAGGCTCGAACCAGGTCTTGTAACTCTGCTGGGGCACGTTGTCTCGAATGATATCGAGACATTCCTTCCAAACGTCTTCGAGAGATTGATTCATCTAGAAGATCCAACGAGCGCGGCGGGTAAACCGCAGCGCGTATGTACGAGTCGGGGCCTGCTGCATGGACCCAGACCAGCATCTTGAACGGCGATCATTGCGACGTCCGAGTCCGACCAACGTGGCACGGAATACGAGGATATGAACCAGTTATTCACATCCGCGCGATGCCGTCGTGGTCGGTTGTGGCGAGCGCAGACGCGAGCGAACATGCCCTAACCAGGTGAAGAGCATCTGCTCGAAATCGCCTATTTACCTGAAAACACAGGGCTTAGCGCTTATCCATAGTCGCGGAATAAACACTAAGCCCATTGTTACAAGTACGCCTGAGTCGACCGTCCCGCGCCGGCAGCAACCAGCCGGCGTTTGTCAACAGCTTATCCACAACACGCAGGGCGCGCTAAGAAAACGGAATGAACCTTGCGAATCACATATGATCCTTCGGGCCACGCCGCCTTTCGGATACGCATTCCAACGCGCTGCGGGGTTCGCGAATTCTTCGGTGAGGAAGAGGATCGGAGAGCGTTCGGGGCTGCCGGCACGTCGAAACTCAAGCGAAGATCATGGTAACGAATGGCCTCCGGAACGTCAAGGTGAGCGAAGGCGAATTCACGTTGCGCTTAACCGTTGGACGCGCCTCCACCGCGGCGGGTCGGAGACGCGCGATTCCGGTCGTCGGCGCGAGGCGAGGGGCACCGCACGGCGGCGAAGCATGGTCGCCCGACAACGCCGTGGCGGACGTCGGTCAACGCATCCGAAGACGTTTCTTCACATCCTTTTCGGCGGCGGCGGCGCTGGCTGCGGAACGACGCGTCGTATATCTTAGTTGGTTCCAGCGCCGTGATTTCGTGAACTGGGATGGCGGCCGGTCCTCGAGACGGTCCGCGCCGCGATCGTATCGTCCACTGAGCTATGTTTACGATTGACGTTGCGTCACTTAGGCCGGGCCTGCATGAGTTCGAGTTCGTGCCCGAAGCCGATGAGCTGGGGCTGGAAGCGAGCCGGTTTACGCGCGTGCAAGTGGGCGCGAGACTGGACGTCCAAGAAGGACGCATGCTAGTGCTGCTGAACGTAGTCGCGACGGCGACGCTGGAATGCGATCGGACGCTCCAATTGTTCGATCAAGAGATCGGCGACACGTATGACCTGCTTTTCGTACCGCCCGATTTCGTCGAGTATCAGGAAGATGCCTTTGATGAGGTGCGCGTGCTGAATCCGGCAGAACGAGAAATAGACCTCACCGACGCCGTGCGCGACACGGTCTTGCTTTCCGTGCCGCAGCGGTGCGTGGCACCGGGTGCGGAAGACGAGATAATCGAAACACAGTTCGGTGCTCCAGACGATGGAATCGACCCGCGATGGGAAGCACTGCGCACGTTAAAGTCCGGTGCGAGCCGGAAGTGAACGGCCAACACGAAAAACCTTCGCCCCGCACGTATATTCAGGCGCCTTCTACGGTGCCGCAGACTGGAACAGAGGAACGTCAGATATGGCACATCCAAAACGGAAGCACTCGAAAGCACGCACGCGTCAGCGCCGAGCGAAGTACTACAACAGCCTCCAGGCTCGGCCGATGATTGAATGTCCGAACTGCGGCACGGTCAAGCTTTTGCATCATGCCTGTCCGAGCTGCGGGCATTACCGAGGTCGCCAGGTCGTCGAGCCGAAAGAGGCCCTCTAACATGCATCTGGCTTGAAGCTGGCCGGCGGGTAGAAGACGAAGAATATGGCGATCCGGATTGCTGTCGATGCGATGGGGGGCGATCATGCTCCGACCGTTGTCGTAGACGGAGCGATCCGAGCCGTCAAGGAAGATCCCGAAGTTCACGTTTTGCTGTTCGGCCCCGAGGACCTCATTCGTGAGGAATTGGTGAGAGCCGACGACGCCGACCGCCTGCCCATTCGCGTCGTCGGCGCCCCCGACGTGATCGGCATGGGGGAGGCGCCGGCCGCCGCAGTCAAAAGCAAACGGCAGTCGTCGATTCATCTGGGCCTCGGCGCCCACAAGCAGGGAGAGGCAGACGCGTTCGTCAGTGCCGGCAACACGGGAGCCGTGATGGCGGCCTCGCTTTTCATCCTCGGTCGATTACCCGGCGTCGCGCGGCCATCCGTGCTGGGGTTCTTTCCGACGACGCAGAGCTTTTGCGTCGTCCTCGACGTCGGAACGAACGTCGACTGTCGCGCCGAACATTTCGTGCAGTTCGCGCGCATGGGTGCCGTCTATGCCGCGACGGTGATGAAACGAACCGATCCGGTCGTCGGGCTGCTGAACATCGGGGAAGAGCCCGGCAAGGGAAACGACCAGGCAAAGTCCGCTTACGAAGCCTTGAGTCAGGCGCCCGGCCTCAATTTCAGGGGCAACGTGGAAGGTCGCGAGCTCATGCATCATGCCGCGGACGTAGTCGTGTGCGACGGATTCGTCGGCAACGTCATGCTCAAGTTCGGCGAGAGCATGGCGACGGCCTTTCCGCACATGGTGGCCGAGGAGATGGCCCGGCAACGCCTGAATGACGAAGAAAAGCAGCTCGTCGTACGCGTGCTGTCGGCCGTTCGAAAACGCTTCAACTACGAAGAGTACGGGGGCGCCCCGCTGCTCGGCGTCGACGGTCACGTGCTCATCGGCCACGGAGGATCGAGTGCCCGGGCCGTCGAGCGGATGATCTTGACTGCCGCGGAGGAAGCGCGCGAAGACGTGGCCGGCGCCATAGCGAAAGCCCTCGGCAAGTAACGCTTTACGCAACGAACGGTAACGATGCCATGAGACGCGCAGCTATCACCGCCGTCGGACGGTTTCTTCCCGAGGATCGCCTGACCAATGCGGAATTGGAGTCGATGGTCGACACGAGCGACGAGTGGATCCGCACCCGAACCGGCATTCGTGAGCGGCGCATCCTTCGCGATCCGGAAAAGGCTACCTCGTATATGGCGACGGAGGCGGCCAGGCAGGTGCTCGATCGCAAAAACGTCGATGCCGACGAGATCGACGCGATCATCGTGGCCACCGTGACCCCCGACATGTTCTTTCCTGCGACCGCGTGCCTCGTCCAGGCCAATCTCGGCGCCGGGAACGCATACGGCTTCGACCTCTCCGCTGCTTGCAGCGGATTTCTCTTCGCCCTGTCTACGGGCGCGCAATTCATCGAGAGCGGCCGCCATCAGAAAGTACTCGTGATCGGTGCCGACAAGATGAGCAGCGTCACGGACTTTACGGATCGAACGACCTGTATTCTCTTCGGCGACGCCGGCGCGGCCGTGCTGTTGGAGCCGGACGATTCGGGCAACGGGCTCGTGGACTTTTATCAGCGAGTCGATGGCTCTAGCTGGGAAGCCCTCTGCATGCCCGGAGGTGGAAGTCTGAATCCGGCCACCCACGAATCCGTCGATCTGGGGCTGCACTACCTCCGTCAGGAGGGACGTTCCGTATTCAAATACGCCGTCGAGGGCATGGCCTATGCGGCCGCCACGATCATGGAACGCAACGATTTGACCGGCGACCAGGTGAAGTACCTCGTTCCGCATCAGGCCAATCAGCGAATCATCGACGCCACGGCGCGGCGGATGGGAATCGGCATGGACAAAGTGATGCTGAACATCGAACGCTACGGCAATACGACGGCCGCGACGATACCGCTGTGTCTCTTCGACTGGGAATACGATCTGGAACCCGGCGACAACCTGGTTCTCGCAGCCTTCGGCGGTGGATTCACCTGGGGCGCGACGTATGTTCGCTGGGCCTACGAAGGATCGAAGTATGCCCTGAAAGAAGAGACTGAGCTGGCGGCCGCCGAATGACGCCTGCGCAATCTACGAAGGCCTGACTCATCGATTTGAAATCCCGCATGCGCGCCACGGCATTTCTCTTTCCGGGACAGGGAAGCCAATACGTCGGCATGGGACGAGATCTCTTCGAGCAATTTCCCGTCGCACGAGACCGATTTGAACGGGCCGACGCACGGCTCGGATTTTCGCTGTCGGAGCACATGTTCGGTTCGAATGCGTCCGCGGAAGTCGAGGCGGAGGCGTTGAAGCGAACCGACGTCGCGCAGCCGGCCCTCTACGTCCACAGTCTGGTCGCGATGGCCATCCTCGAAGAGCACGGGCTGGCGCCGGAGATGACCGCGGGTCACAGCCTCGGCGAGTACAGCGCCCTCGCTGCGACCGGCGCGATCGACTTCGAGGCGGGCCTCGAGATCGTGCGGCTTCGCGGCCGATTGATGGCGGAGGCCGGCGCTCGCCGCCCCGGTATGATGGCGGCCGTGCTGGGGATGGACGACGACGTCGTCGATCGCACGTGCCGGGAAGCGAGCGACGGGCCCGACTCCACGGTCGCGCCGGCGAACTTCAATTCGCCAGGCCAGGTCGTCATCTCCGGCGATCGCGACGCCGTCGAGCGGGCGATGGCCCTGGCCGCAGAGCGCGGGGCGAAGCGCGTCGTAACGCTTCCCGTCAGCGGGGCATTTCATTCTCCGTTGATGGAGCATGCACGAGACGGCCTGGCCGAAGGACTTCGCGCCGTCGAACTTCGGACGCCGTCGTGTCCGGTCTATCTCAATGTGACGGCGGCGCCGACGACGGACCCCGATGAGATTCGTCGACGACTGCTCGAGCAGTTGACTGCACCGGTCCGCTGGTCGCAGACCCTGCGCCGGATGCGCGCCGACGGCGCCTCTCGATTCGTTGAAGTCGGTGCAGGAAACGTGCTGAGCGGCCTCGCAAAGCGCACTCTCGGTCGTGACGTGGAGACCATCACAGCCGGCAGAGCCGAGGAGGTGAGCTCGATGGCGGCGTAGATGAACTCGTGGCATCGAGGGGCCCTGTGGGGCCCTGTCCGACGGCCGTCTTGCGGCCCCGAAAGGAAGACCGGACCGTTCCATTTTCCGACAATCAATCCGAATCACGCATGTCGCTCGATCTCACCGGCAAGAACGTACTCGTTACCGGCGGCTCTCGCGGAATCGGCCGGGCCATCGTCGAATCGTTCGCGACGACCGGCGCCCGCGTCGCGTTCACCTTCCGATCCAACACGCAGGAGGCCGAAGCCGTTCAAGCCGAGCTCGAAACGGCCGGCGTCGAGCATCTCGTCTTTCAGGGCGACGCGGCCGACGCGGCCGCGGCCGAAGAAGCAGTGAGCGGTGTCGTTTCGGCCTGGGGATCGATCGACGTGCTCGTGAACAACGCGGGCGTGACGAAGGACGGCCTGATGCTCAGGATGCGCGAGGAAGATTGGGACGCGGTCATCGGCACGAACCTCAAGAGCGTATTTAACTTCTGCAAGGCCGCCTACCGGCCTATGATGAAGCAGCGATCGGGAAAAATCGTCAATCTCTCCTCCATCGTGGGCGTTATCGGAAATCCGGGCCAGACGAACTACGCGGCGTCGAAGGCGGGCATTATCGGTTTCTCGAAGAGCCTGGCTAAAGAGTTGGGCGCGCGCGGGATCAATGTGAACGTCGTGGCGCCCGGCTACGTGGAGACCGAGATGACGGCGGCGCTGCCGGAGGCCGCGCGGGATGCGATGCTCAACGCCGTCGTGCTCGGTCGGGCCGCGTCGCCGAAGGACGTGGCCAACGCCGTTCTCTTCCTGTCGTCCGCCGCGTCGGACTACGTCACGGGTCACGTGCTTCACGTGGACGGCGGGCTGGCGATGTAAATGCCGAATCGCCTCCCTCTCGTTTTCAGGGACCTCCGGGCCGAAGGAAACGTATGCGTTCCGGTGCCGGCCGTTTCGATTTACCGCCGAGTCGGCCGCGCCTGGATGCCCTGACATTTCTATTTATGCAGACTCTATGGCCGACAACGGCGATTCGCAGAAACCTTACACGACCGTCATCGATCTCACGCGGCGCGCACAACGCGACCGCCAGCGCGAGCAGGACTTGAAAGAGATGCGCGAGACGGAGCATCTCACTCCCGTCGAACCCGGGTCGCTGCCCGAACGCATCGAAGCGGCCATGAGCGCGGCCGGTTGGGATTCGCTCATGCCCGTCCAGCAGAAGACGATGCCTTATCTCCTGGAAGGGACGGATCTCATCGTCCAGTCGAGAACGGGATCCGGAAAGACAGGCGCGTTCCTACTTCCCCTGTTTGAATTGCTGGATTCCGGCAAGGACGTCACGCAAGCCTTGATCTTGACGCCGACGCGCGAGCTGGCAAGACAGATCCACAGCGAGTTCGATCGCATGAAGCTCGCGACGACCGAGGCGAGTGAAATGCGCAGCGTACTCGTCTACGGGGGCGTTAATTACGGGCCGCAGATCAAAGGCCTGAAGGAGGGAGCCCACGTCGTGATCGGTACGCCCGGCCGAATCCTCGATCACCTCAATCGCGGCACGTTCGATCTCAAGCAGCTCGACTATCTCATCTTCGACGAGGCGGATGAGATGCTGTCGATGGGATTTTATCCCGACATGCGCGAGCTCAAAAAGTACCTCCCCAGAGAACGGCACAGTTACATGTTCAGTGCCACCATTCCGCCGAAAGTGCGATCCATGGCTCGGGAATTTCTCACGGATCCGCAGTTCGTATCGCTTAGTGCCGACCGGGAAAGCGTCGAGACGCTCGAATATCGGTACTACGTCGTCGATCGGATGGAAAAGGACCGACTGCTCGTGCGTCTCTTCGAGCTGGAGAACCCGGATTCGGCCATCGTTTTCGTCAACACCAAGCGCGACGTTGAGTATCTCACCAAGTTTTTGACGAATTACGGATTCAACGCCGACGCCATATCGGGTGACCTCACGCAGAAGGCTCGCGAGGAAGCGATGGAGCGCACCAAGCAAGGAAGGACGCGTTTTCTAATCGCCACTGACGTGGCCGCGCGGGGCATCGACATATCGGATCTGAGCCACGTATTCATGTACGACGTACCGCTGGATCCTGAATACCTGATCCACCGATCCGGTCGAACGGCCCGAGCCGGGAAAGCCGGCGTCGCGATCGTGCTGGCGACCGTGGAAGACCAAGCGAATCTGCTGCGCGCCGCGAGCCACTACGCGGTGCAGATCGACAAACGCCCCGTCCCGACGGCGGATGAAGTAAGCGCACGCGTTGCGGAGAGGTTGACTGTCGTCCTCGAAAACAACCTTCGCGACCGCTCGAATCTCGAGCGCGAACGGATGCAGCAGTTTACTCCGCTCATCAAGGACCTGGCGAACGAAGAGCCCGAGCTTCTCGCTATGTTTCTCGACGACTTGTACCAAGAAACGCTGGCGCAATCGGAGGTTGAGGCGGACGGAGAGCCGGAGGGGCTGAATCGCCGGCGAAGCCGCAGCAAGAGGTGAGCTTCGTCCCTCTGCACGTTTCACGCTCCCACCAACCCCCCTGACATGCCAAGGCTCTTTGCTCCGGCCTCCCTCTGCATCGCCACTCTGCTTGTCGGCTGTGAATCAACGAGCCGGGAACGCCCCGTGTCTTCGACTGCGGATTCTCTCGTGAACCGATATACGACGGTGCGCCTGACCAGCGATCTCGGCGCGCTGACCGACGCTCAGCGTCGAATGATTCCCTTACTCATCGAGGCAGCCGACGAGATGGACTCCATCTTTTGGGTGGAGGCCTATGGAGACCGTGATTCCCTCCTCAACGCAATTGAAGATCCGGGCCTTCGGCGTTACGTCGAGATCAACTACGGTCCGTGGGACCGCCTGGACGGAAACGCACCGTTCATAAGCGGCGTCGGTCCCAAGCCGGAAGGCGCGAATTTCTATCCGTCCGACATGTCACGGGAGGAATTTGAGTCCGCGGCGGAAGGGGACGGCGCACTCGGTAGCCTCTACACCGTGGTTCGACGGGATGCGTCCGGTGCACTTACCGCCATTCCGTACCACGAGTTTTTCGCCGACGGCGTACGGCGGGCCGCTGAAAAGGTGCGTCAGGCCGCGGCGCTTGCGGAGGACGAGGGTCTGCGCCGATATCTGGAGCTGCGCGCCGAAGCCCTGCTTACGGACGAGTACCAGGCGAGCGATATGGCGTGGATGGACATGAAGGACAATACCATCGACGTCGTGATCGGGCCTATCGAGACGTACGAGGATCAGCTCTTCGGGTACAAGGCCGCTCACGAAGCGTTCGTTCTGATAAAAGACCGTGAATGGAGCGGACGGCTGGCTCGATACGCGGAGCTCCTGCCGATGCTGCAACAAGGTCTGCCGGTGCCGGAGGCGTACAAACGAGAGTCGCCGGGGACGGATTCCGACCTCGGAGCCTACGATGCAATCTACTACGCGGGCGATGCGAACGCCGGTGCAAAAACGATCGCCATCAACCTGCCCAACGACGAGGAGGTGCAGCTCCGGAAAGGCGCTCGCCGCTTGCAGCTCAAGAACGCGATGCGCGCGAAGTTCGACGAGATCCTGACGCCCATCGCGGACCTCCTCATCGCCGAGGATCATCGGGAGCACGTCACGTTCGACGCGTTCTTCGGTAACACGATGTTCCACGAAGTCGCACACGGACTCGGGATCAAAAACGTCGTGAGCGGGAATGGGACCGTGCGCTCCGCACTACGTGATCATCACTCTGCCGTCGAGGAAGGGAAAGCGGACGTCCTCGGACTTTATATGGTCACGAAGCTGCAGGAGGCGGGAGAGATCGACGGCGACCTCATGGACCACTACGTGACCTTCCTCGCCGGCATCTTCCGCTCGGTTCGTTTCGGAGCCGCCAGCGCACACGGCCGTGCAAACATGGTGCGCTTCAATTTTTTCAAGGACCACGGAGCGTTCGAGCGGACGGAGGAGGGCGTCTATCGCGTCCGGTTCGAGGCCATGCAGGGGGCCATGAACACGCTTTCCGAACGAATCTTGACACTTCAGGGGAATGGGGATTACGAAGCCGTCGACGCGTTCGTCAAGAGATACGGCGACATGGATCCCCAGCTGGCCCGCGATCTGGCGCGCATCAACGACGAAGGCATACCGGTCGACGTCGTTTTCGAGCAGGGCATCTCGGTGCTGAGGCTTCGTCCGTCCGAAGGCTCCTGAGCCGGTTCGACCGATTCCATAACATGATTTTCCAATTTGCGGACCGTCATACTCATGGCCTTGGTGGGATTATTGGAGTAGTTACGACACGAATTTTCATCGTATCGGAACGCCATGATCCGCACCATCGACATTCGGGATACCCACTCGCTTCAGGACTATGGCGCGCGACTGCATCTCGCTCGAACCGTAAATGACCTTCAGGATGCCGGCGAGAAGCTCGTCGACCGGCTTCGAGATCGTACGGTCTGGATGATCAATTCCACCGAAGAAGGTGGTGGAATTGCCGAAATGTTGCCCAAAGTGGTTTCGCTCTTGCGCGACCTGGGCGTGAAGACCGAATGGGTGGTCGTCGGTAGCGAAGACGACGCATTTTTCCACCTCACGAAGCGAATCCACAATCTGCTGCACGGTGCCGGACATGCTGAGCTGCGGTCGGAGGACCACTCGCTCTACGCATCCGTGAGTCGTGAGGCCGCAAATCTGCTCAAGGGCCGTATCGGTCCGAACGACGTGGTGGTCACGCACGATCCGCAGGCGCTCGGAGTCGGTGCACTCCTCAAAGAAGATCTGGGCGTGCCGGCGATATGGCGCTGCCACGTGGGTCTCGACACCACGACGTCGCGGACGGCATCGGCATGGAAATTTCTGGAGTCGTGGGCGCTGGCGTACGACAAGACCGTCTTCACCTTTTCGGATTACGTTCCGTCCTTTCTTGCCGACCGTGCCGCGATCATCGCGCCGGCCATCGATCCGCTCAGCGACAAAAACCGCGAGCTGTCGATTCGCAAGGTCGCCGGCGTGTTGAGCAACGCGCACATGGACGGGCAAGCCGTACCCGTTCTCACGCCGGCGTTCGAGTCACCCGCGATGCGCCTTCAGGCGGACGGTACGTTTGCGCCGGCAAATCTGCCCGATCCTATCGGACTCCTTCATCGCCCGATTGTCACGCAGGTCTCCAGGTGGGATCGACTCAAGGGTTGGGCACCGCTGCTGCGGGGTTTCGAGCGGTTGAAGTCAAGGGGCAGTGGAGACCTCGCCGAACTCTCCGAGAGGCGTCGTCGACGCCTTGATCTGGTCCGACTCGTCCTGGCCGGACCCGATCCTGACGCCATCCAGGACGACCCGGAAGGTCTGGAAGTTTTCGAAGAGATGCGCGAAAGTTGGCTCGAGCTTCCCGTGGCCGTTCAACGCGACGTTGCACTTCTCGTGCTTCCCATGGGGTCGCGCCGCATCAATGCGCTGATGGTAAATGCCCTGCAACGCTGCTCGTCGATCGTTGCGCAGAATTCCATTCAGGAAGGATTCGGTCTCACCGTGACGGAGGCTATGTGGAAACGGAGGCCGGTGATGGGAACGTGGGCAGTCGGCATTCGCAATCAGATGCGAGACGGCATAGACGGGCGTCTCGTGAATGATCCGCGAAATCCCGACGAGGTGGCGTCGATCCTCAACGAAATGCTGGCCTCGCCGGCCCTTCGCGAAGAGTGGGGTGAAAATGGAGAGCGCCGCGTCGCAGAACACTTCCTGATCTTTACGCAGGTCTTGCGGTGGCTCCGCGTTTTGGTGTCGGTGACGAGGTCGGGGATTGTGAAGGTCGCGTAACGGTCACGAAAGAAGAGAGATTATTACAGCTTCGTGAACATATGGCCGTGGCAATCAACGGCTTTGAAACATACTTATGTGTTCTTGCTGAAGACTTCTCAGCAATTGAGGACCCCACAGGGAGCCCGGCAATCCACGTTCCCACGGCAGGCCGCGCACCCGATGTCCCAATCTTTCTTCACGTCTGGTCCCATGCCTGATTCCTCTAAGAAAGTGGATGCGAGTGCCCCATCGTCGCAGACTGAAAACGTAAAATCCGAGGCCGAAGCCGGCGGCCAAGCGACCGGCAAGTCCGCTTCCCCGAAGAAATCCGGAAAGAAAGCGGCCGACGCCAGGGGATTCTCCGGACCCGACGCGACGAAGGCAGGGTCGACCAAGTCGACCGCAGCGAAGTCGCGGAGCACAAAGTCCGCCGGCAAGAAATCGTCAGGCAAGAAATCCTCCTCTTCGAAATCCTCCGGTACGAAATCCTCCGGTACGACCTCGTCGCGATCGGCGGCAACTCGCTCGAAAACCGCCTCGAGAGCGAAGCAGCAAAAAGGTGGCGGCGTGGCTAGCGCGGCCGATTCGAACGGTCGCTCACTCGACGAAGCAGACGTTCGAGAGCTCCTCGAAGTCCTCCTCCTGGTCAAGAAGGGCGAGTTTGCGACCCGGTACGTCGTCGAGGACGGAGGCGTCGTAGGACGGCTTGCCGACACGCTGAACGACATCATCGAACGCAACGAGATGATGACGCGCGAGATCGAGCGTGTGCGCAGCAAGGTGGGCGAGAAGGGACGCATCACCGAACGTGCCAACGTCTCGGGATTCACCGGCGGCTGGCGACGCGGCATCGATGCGGTGAACGACCTCATCGACGACCTGGGCCGGCCGATTAACGAAGTGGAGCGTGTCATCGGCGCCGTCGCGAAGGGTGACCTGTCCCAGACCATCGAACTGGAGGTCGACGGCGCCCCGATACAGGGTGAGTTTCGCAGGACGGCGAAAATCGTC
This sequence comes from uncultured Rhodothermales bacterium, assembly GCA_964570345.1. Classification (GTDB taxonomy): domain Bacteria; phylum Bacteroidota; class Rhodothermia; order Rhodothermales; family VXPQ01; genus CAZMXY01. Next base: position 21,264 of record CAZMXY010000051.1, read on the forward strand.
AACACGATGGTGGAGCGGCTCTCGAGCTTCGCCTCGGAGGTAACTCGAGTGGCCCGCGAGGTGGGCAAGGAGGGCCAGCTCGGCGGCCAGGCCCGCGTGAAAGGCGTCTCCGGTACGTGGAAGGACCTGACCGACAACGTGAACTCGATGGCCGACAACCTCACGACGCAGGTGCGCGGCATCGCCGAGGTCACGACGGCGGTGGCCAACGGCGACCTGACGAAGAAAATCACCGTCGAGGCCAAGGGCGAGATCCTTGAGCTGAAGAACACGATCAACACGATGGTCGATCAGCTCTCCAGCTTCGCCTCGGAAGTCATCCGCGTGGCCCGCGAGGTAGGCACCGAAGGAAAGCTGGGCGGCCAGGCGAAGGTGAAAGGCGTCTCGGGCACGTGGAAGGACCTGACCGACAACGTGAACTCGATGGCCGACAACCTCACGACGC
>CAZMXY010000052.1:0-12542 GCA_964570345.1 uncultured Rhodothermales bacterium
GACGTCGAAGGCGGCGGGCGCGTCGACGTGGATCCGGTCGAGTGGGAGATGGTGACCTACCGCTACGACCGCGCGAACAAACAGATCGAGGCCGAGACGGTCGGCGTGTACCGACAATTCCCACTTACCGTCGCCTACGCCGTCACCATCCACAAGAGCCAGGGCAAGACGTTCGACCGAATCGTCGTCGATCTCACCGGCGGCGCCTTCGCGCACGGCCAGGTCTACGTCGCACTCAGCCGCTGTCGGACGCTGGACGGGCTCGTACTCCGGCGGCCGCTCGCGAGGCGCGACCTCATTCTCGACGCCGCCGTCACGACCTTTGCCAGGTATCGGCATCTGCTTAGCGATCGGACGGGGCGCGCCTGAGCACCTTCGGGGCTAATTCCTGCGCCCCAGCCGGTAGAGCAGCAGCGCCGCGCGCTTCGTCTGGGTCGGGAGCGTTCGGAGATCCGCCGTCTCCTCCACGGTGTGACCGCCGGTGCCCATTAGCCCGAGGCCGTCGATCGCCATCTCCACGTGGGCGGCCGTGAAGGACACGTCGGCCGCGCCGGCATTCTGCGGATTCACCGCGGTGACCGGTCCCAGACCCAGGTCTCTGCTGATCTCGTCGTAGAGCGTGAGCAGGCGACGGTTGCCGTCGGTCGGACCCATCGGCGGATACGTGTCCTCGAACGTAATCTCCGCGGAGGTGTGCGGAAGGTGTTCGACGACGATGGCCTTCATACGCTTCTTTGCCCGAGCCAGCTGATCGCCGTCCAGCGTGCGAAGGTCGCCGGTCGCGACGGCCTTCTCGGGGATCACATTGCTTTTGCCGAACGCGCGGCCGCGATCCTCCGACGGATCGAACTCGATGTCGCTGCCGGCCAGCGCCGTCCCGACGTTGAACGTAAGATATTCCTCACCGGTGAGATCCTCATAGAACCGGTGCAGGATCCGAGCCATCTCATAGGCGGCTCCTGCACCGATCTGCGGCTGGAAAATTTGTGAGGAATGCGCGGGCCGGCCCGTCGCCGTCAGCGTCCAGCCGGTCCAGCCTCGGCGCGCAATAACGGCTGTCCGCGGGTCGCCATCGCCGTCCTCAAATCCGATCGCGACCTCGGCCGTGCGTGCGGCCTCGATCAGCGCTTCGCGAGCAAGCGAAAGCGGCCTGCCGCTCTTCTCTTCGTCCCCCATCAAGACGACCGTGACGTGCAGGTCCTCGAGTGCCTCCGCCTCTCGAAGCGCCTTGAGCGCATGCACGATGACGACGATCCCGCCCTTCATGTCGATCACCCCGGGGCCCCGGGCCGTCGAGTCGTTGAGAACCTCGAATTCTTGGAACGGGCTGTCGGGCTCGAACACGGTATCGAGGTGGCCGATCAGAAGGACATGAGGCCCGCCGCCCGCGCGGGAGGCGATCAAGTGTCCGGCCCGCCCCCAGGGCTCCCCGTCGACCCACCGAGTCTCGAAACCCAGCTCGTCGAATACTTGCCGAAGGATATCCCCGACCTCGCGCACGCCGTCGAAGTTCATCGTGCCGCTGTTGACGTCGACCGTTCGTTCGAGAAGCTCGAGCGCCTCTCCCTCGTTCCGGTCGACGGACGCGGTGATCCGCCGCTCGATCTCAGTCAGAGCGGCCTCGGTGACGTCCTGCGACGCGGCGACGTGCGCCGTTCCGATGAGGGCGAAAAACACGACGAAGGCGGCCGTGAGGAGGTGAAGGCACGTTCGAACGGTCGTCGTCATCGCATCTCCCGGAGATCCAACACTTCGATACTCGTCAGCTCCGGTCCGCCGCCCTGGTCGCCCGCGCCGGCGGCGACCCAGATCTTCCCGTCGTAAACGATCGCCTGCGTCCCGTGCCGCGGCTGATTGAGCGTGCCGACGCTCGTCCACGCGCCGCTCTCCGTATCGAGCGCCTCGGTCTCGCCCCATGCCTGGCCGAATCCTTCACCGCCCGCAATGACGACGTGGCGACCAACGGCGGCCGTGACACCGCCCGCCCGCTCCGTCGGCAGGGCCGCGTCCGCAAGCGTGGACCACGAACCGGATTCAAAGTCGTAAACGTCCACCTCGGCGAACGTGCTGTCGATAAACCCCTCGACGCCCGAATCGCGCCCGCCTACCGCATAGAGCCGGTTCCCCACGACGGCGGCGTGGAAGTGGTCGCGCCCGCGCGGCGCAGGCGGCAGCCGTTCCCACGAGCCCGTTCGCGGATCGAAGCGGTCGAACCAGTCGACCGCCGTCGCATGCGGACCGTGACCGCCGTCGTTGCCGGCGACGACGTACACGTAATCGTCGTACACGACGACTCCCGCGGCGCCGCGGCGCCGATCCTCCGGAATCTCTGGACCGACCGACCACGCATCTTCCCCTGGGTCGTAGATCAGGACGTTCTCGATTCCTCGCTCCTCGGGAAAACCGCCCGTCCACGCACCGACAACGTAGATCCGTGCGTCGAGCGCGACGGCCTGCATGTGGTGGATTTCCTGCGGCGCGGCCGCACCCTCCGTCCACGTATTCGCCTCGGGATCATAGACGTCGACGGGCCTATCGCCGCGCCCGCCGATCAGATAAAACTTCCCGCCGGCCTCGACGAACGCGTTCTCGTGCCGGGCCGTGGGCTCACCTTCGGTTTCGTGGATCACCCACGAATCCGACGTCTGCGCCTCGGAGGCCGGTGGGGTGCAGCCCGCGGTGATGAGGGCGGGACTCAGCAGGGCGGCCGCGAACCAGGTGAAGCGAGACACAAGAAAGTAGGACGGATTCATATCACGGGTGGGTTGACGAAACAGAACGAGGGAGCGCCCGCGAGCACGAGCGTAAACGGCCAATATAGCCAGATTACCTCACCCTTGCGCGCGACGACGCGCCCAGAGAAACTGAACTGCCACGGCTACCTCGGCTCGGCACCCTTGCACGCGATGACCTGCGCCGCGCCGGCACCGGCCGCAGGAGCAGATCGGTATAGAGATTCAATCCGGCCCAGTTCTTCTGGTCGTCCGCCTCTCCGACATTCGGATGGTCTTCGTAGGAGGCCAGAGGTTGATGCCTTGGTGCGTCGCTGCCGGCCGCCTCAAGACGTCCGGTACACGCTCGTTCGATTGCGGACGCCCGCTGGAGCCGTACGCGAATACGTAGGGAAGTTAGTCCAGGTCGAAGGCAACGCCTCCGTGGACGGGGGTCCACCTTACGTCGCTCCCCTCGAGGTACGCGTGCGCGACACGGGCCTCGACGAAGAGATGAGGACCCGGAGGCAGTCGAAACGCCACGCCGACGGCGCCGCCGATCGCGATCCCCGTCTCACCTTCTGAGAAAGATTCCGCGGAAAAGATCGCGAACCCGAGAAACGGGGCCACATAGGGCTTGATCAGTCCGTGCGGACGGATGAGCTGTCCGTCGAATCCGACGAAGATCGAAGACAGGTTCCCTCCCTCACGTTCGACACTTCCCTCATCGATCTGATGCAGGGCAAATCCGGCTGTCAATCGCGGCACGATCAATAGTTCGGGAAGGGGGAGCCGAAAGGATCCGGACATTCCGAAACCCGGATCGTACGCGTCGCGGAATCCTTCGGGCGCCAGCGGGAACGATACGCCGGCCGAGAGCGACGCCTGACCCCGGGCGGTGATCGGAAACGTGAGAACCACCAGCAATAAGAGTGATCGAATCGACATCGGTAGCGTCCGGATAGTGAGTGGCGCGGCGAGTTCATGCCGATCGGCCGGCACAGTCAATTGGCATCCGCAACGTAGCGCAGTCGACTCTCGACATCAAGACACTCGCCTGCCGCCGGATTACGTCGGCTCGTGCGATGACCCGAGAGCAGGGTTAGAGCACGTAAGCAACGTGAAAATAAAGGAGAGGCCGGCTAAAGACGCACGGGTCTTGACCGATTCATGGAATTAACGTAGTCTGTAAATGATATGCATCGACGTTCACGCCACATAGCGCCCACCCACGCTTCCGCCGCTCCGTTTACGACGACGGGAGGGAACCGTTTCGTGCCCGCCGCCGAATCGACCACTGATTCGTCCGGCGCGAGCCGCTTTTTTGGGTATATCTTTTTCTTTTACGCCTCCGAACCGGCCGGCGGAACGAGCATGTAATGAACGTCTGACTACATAGACCGAATCCATTGCAAACCCGCCGGCCGCCAGCCGAGCGGGTTTTTTTATTGGCCCAATGCAATCGCTCGCGCATCCAACCAACCCGAGAACACGATGTCATCTTCGCACAACCTCGTATCCAGAAATCATCCATCGCACGAGACGGTCGTTTCCGTCGGGCGTGTCATGATCGGCGGGGACCAACCCATCCTCATCGCCGGTCCGTGCTCCGTCGAATCTCGGAAACAGATCATGGCCTGCGCGCGTGCCGTGGGCGAAGCCGGCGGCCACGTCCTCCGAGGCGGCTGCTTCAAGCCGCGGACCTCACCGTATTCGTTCCAGGGCCTCGGCTACGAAGGGCTCGATCTGCTTGCTGAGGCGGGCCGCGCCTTCGGCCTGCCGGTGATCACGGAGGTGATGGACAAAGACGACGTGGGCGCCGTTTCGGCGAAGGCGGACATCCTCCAGGTCGGATCCCGCAACATGCAGAATTTCGCGCTGCTAAGAGCCGTCGGTCGATCGACGAGACCCGTCATGCTCAAGCGCGGGATGATGTCGTCAATCGACGAGTGGCTCATGGCGGCCGAATACGTCCTCGCCGAGGGTAATCCGCACGTCATCCTTTGCGAACGAGGCATCCGCACGTTCGAGACGGCGACGCGCAACACGCTCGACCTCTCCGCCGTGCCCGTCGTTCGGGAGCGAACGCATCTGCCGATCGTCGTCGATCCGTCCCACGCTGCCGGCGTGCGCCGCTGGGTCGGGCCCCTCGCAAAGGCCGCTCTCGCCGTCGGGGCGCACGGCGTGATGATTGAAATGCATCCCAACCCGGCCGCCGCCCTCAGCGACGGCGAACAGTCGCTGACGATCGACGAATTCAAGGCCCTCGCTGCCGTCCTCCAGCCTCCGGTTGCCGTATCGTGACGTTGTCGCCCACCTCGGAACGGGTGACGTAAACTCGCGGAGCCGTTCGACGTAGTGAGTTCTCCGTCCGGTCACGAATTCCGCTTCCCAGCCGTTCCCTGGCACCATGGACGTCCATCTATTTCGAGCCTGTCTGCTCCTCACGGCATTTCTGCTCTGCTCGACAGGGCGGACGGCCGGCGCACAACCGGCAACGTCGGACGATCTTCCCGTTCCGGTGCGGGATCTGGACGTCGGACGCAGCGAGTACGCGGCGACGATTCAGATGGAGGGCAGGGAAATGCACATGGACGTCACCCGAACGGTTGAAGAAATCGAAAGCGGATGGCGCGTCACGGAGACGGCCCGCGGTCCTATGGGCGAGGTGAGCGACACGGAGGTTCTTTCGAAGGGCACGCTGACGCCGATCGAGCGGCACACGGTTCAGGGCCCCGTGGAGATCACGCTCCGGTACGACGGCGGCGGAGTCGAAGGCTCCTTCAACATGAACGGCCGGCGACGACCGGTAAACGTCGAGCTGCATGCGCCCGTCTTCAGTGACGGGGCCGGGTCGGCGCTGATCGTCGCGGCGCTCCCGCTCGAAGAGGGATACGAAACCCACTATCGGACGTTCGATCTCATGTCACAGGAGGTTCGTAGCATGCGGCTCTCCGTTACCGGCGTCGAGGACGTAACCGTGCCCGCCGGGACGTTCGAGGCGTTCCGCGTTGAAGTAAGTCAGGCGAACGGGGATCCGAGCGGCAGCACGCTCTGGGTGACCACCGACGACCACCTCGTCGCGAAGGTCGAGACGAAGGTTCCACAGATGGGAGGCGCCGTCGTCACGAGCGAGCTCAAGCCCGCTTCGAACGGAAACGAATAACTCGTCGGAGTCGGTTCGTCGCGTCATTAAACGACGCATCGGCATGCGCTACGCGCCCGGCGAGGAACGGTCGCGTTCGTCCGCCCGCACCATGCGCCAGTGGTACGCGTAAACGGGTGCGGCGATAAGAATGAGCGCCACGTTTCCGAGGAGGTTGCGCAGCGCCCGGCGCCGGGCCTGACGCTCCATCCGGGCCGCTTCTTCTTCGGCCATTTGGGCGAGCTCTTCCCGCGTGAAGGGTTCGTCCATCGCACCCTCCCCCGGCGGACGCTCGTATCGCTGGTAGAGGTCCATCGGACTCATGCGGTAATGCTCCTCAGGAAACACGAGATCGAGCGTGTTCTGCACGAGCTGCACCGATCCGATGATCATCATAATCAGCGTGGCGAAGCAGACGAGGTAATAGTAGGTTCTCCGAACGTCCCAGGCCATGAGAATGGCGTCACTTGTGTAAATGGAACGAAAGATCTAATCTGGCGACGTCGCCGAGGCGCCGGGGCGTCCTTTCCTGCCGCAAGGACACCTCCATCCGACCGGATCATTACCGTCCGACACGTCAATGCCTGAACTAATCGAACGGATCGATCAGATCACGAAGGGGATCGAGACGATCGAGCAGATCCTTCCGTTCCTCCCGCCGGACGTTCGGGAAAAATACCGAGAGCTTGCCGATCGCCTCAGAGCCGGACGTCGCGAGGTCGAGGAGCTCATGGGCAGCGGTCGCGTCGCTGAGGCAGTGGCGGCGGCGAACGACGTCTGGGACCTTTTCCGAGAGAAGAATCCGCCGAGAGAAATCATCGAGCGCGCTCTCGACACCTTCGGTCCGATTTTGACCACGATCGTACCACCGCTGGCCGTCGTCGAGAACGTCGCACGTCTGGCCGTAGGCCTCGGCGGGCGCGCGTACGATCTATGGAAGGCGCGCGTGCTGCGCGTGCCCTTCGCACCGGCAGCGGCCCGCCTCGCCGTTCAGGATGCGAATACGGGCTTCACGATCCTCATGAAGAGTCCCGTTTTTCGGAAGATCTTCGAGGCGGAGCTGACCGGAAACGACCGTCGATTCTTCAGGAAGACCGTACATCGCTACGTAGAGAAGGGCGACGTGGATTGGATCTGGCCGGCGTACCGAGACCGATTCGAATCCGCCGAGCAGTTTCAAGAGGCCGCTGCAGAGTTTGAAGCGGCGGCCGCAAACGTCGTCATGACGCAACTCGATGCGGAGCTTCGTGACGTCGTCGAATCGACGTCCGTCGACTCCACGGTCGATTACGACACGCTCGTCGCGGCCATCGACCACTTGCGACAAAGTGAGGACGCGACGGCGGCGCTGCACGCCCTGTTCACGGTCTTCGAGGGCCTCCAGCGCAGCGGGGGTCAGGCGTCGTCGGTTCTCAACAAAGTAAAGGAGGAGGTCGGCGCATGAGTGGCGAGATCGTTCGTGACCGGCTCGCTCGGTCCCGCTCGCTCGAGAACGGCCGATTCGCGATCAGCCCCTTCGGTTACGAATGCCGCGGTACCTCCGACTGCGCTCCGTTCGGCTACGCACGATTTGCGTCCGTACCGTTCGCGTGCGGCTTGCTCGTTCTTGCCGCGTTCGGCCTCCTCGCCGCCGGCTGCAGCGGCGGGCGGATTGCGGAGCTGCGGGAGGCCAAGACTTGCCATGACCGCGGTGACTTCGAGTGCGTCGCAGCCGTCGGCGTCGCCTGTGCTCCGGAGCAGGATGGCTGTAACCAGCTGCACCTCTTGAAGGGCGATGCCTGCTTTCGCCTGGCAGGCGGCGCATCCACGGAGGACGCGGCGATCGCTCACTATCGATGCGCGGCCGATCACCTCGAAGCAGGTGTCCGCCAGACTGAAGATTGGATGCCCATGGGCGATCACGTAGCCTGGCGCACGAATCTCCTGGAGGCCCTCCGGGGATGGCAGGACCGCGAATCGGGCGAACAGGCGTTGGAGCTTTTGCGACGACTCCTCACAGCGGCCCAGGATTTCGAAGCGGTGCTTCCTGATCATCCGGCGGCGATCTATTTTGAGATTGGGGCACGCTACGCTCTATTGCAGCCCGAGATCGTCGCCGGCGACGACCCGGAGCTGCTTTGCGATACGCTGACGACCCTCTCGCGGCGGCTCGAGTCCGCTGCGCCCTCCGCGCAGGGAACGCCATACGAGCCCAACTACGCCCAGCTTACGTCGGACCTTGCCACCGCGACGTCGTTGATACCCGGATGTCAGTAGCCGTTCGACCTCCACCCTCTGCGTGCTATCATCTCCTCTCAGAAGAATCCGCATGCCCCCGTTCACCCGTCTTCTCTACTATCGATTTCCCATGATCACGGGCACGGACGTGCTCGCGGCGCAGCGGCGCCTGATTGCGAACGGGCAGAAAATTCTCGGACAAGCCGACGGCCTTTTCGGACACCGGTCCGAGCTTGCCGTGCGCCGATTTCAACAGGCGAACGGACTCGACGTGGACGGCGTCGTCGGCCCGAACACGTGGGAGACCCTTTTCGCCCCGATCCCCAAATCGGTATCGGCGGCCCGTCTCGAACGCGTGCATGCCGAACTCCAACGACCGCACCGATTCGAGAACAGCGTCACGTGGCACCTCGCGGTCGACGGAATTCGGGTGGAGGGCGGGCCGCCCGAAGTCACCCCGGGCGCACCAACGACCGTGAAGCGAGTGTGGACCGATTTTGGCGACGACGTCCACCAATGGGCCCGGCACTACATGGTGCCCGTCGAGCTCATCGTCGCCACGATTTGCACGGAGTCGGGCGGAAATCCATCCGCGATTCGACGCGAGCCGGGATTCATCTCGGAGGAGCAGACGCCGCACCGCGTTTCGACCGGTTTGATGCAGACCCTGATCTCGACGGGCCGCAGCGCGCTGAACGACCCCTCTGTCGACAGTGCGTGGCTATTGCAACCGGGCCATTCTATCCAGGCCGGTACGGCCTACATCGCGCAGCAGTGGAACGTCACGCGATTCGATCCTCCGAAAGTCGCATGCGCCTACAATGCGGGCGGCATTTACAAGAACGACTCGGGCGACAACCGCTGGAAAATGCGCCAGTTTCCAATCGGAACGTCGCATCACGCGGACCGCTACGTGAAATGGTTCAACGACTGTTTCCGCTTTTTCTCCGACGAGCATTTGTCGCCCGAACCGGGTTTCTACGCGGCGCTGAATGCCTAGCGGAAGCTCCTCCCGTACCGCCGCTCTGAATTCTTCCGAGCCGTCGCCGCCGCCGACGCACTCAATCAGGCGGCGGTGCGCTCGGCGCCGGCCCCTCGAGATACTCTTCGAGGCGATCCAGAAAGACCCGCTGCGCCTCGATGATCTTCTGGCGTGCCGTCTCGACGTCGAACCAGGCCGCTCGGTCGATCTCCGGAAACGTCCGAGTCCGACCGCTGCGGGGCGGCCACTCCATCTCGAAGGTGTTGCTTCGAATCGCCTGCGGGTCGCAATCACCCTCGAATGCCCACGCTCGCACGTGCTTTCCGCCTTTCTGCCGCACCTCGCCGAGGTCAAGGAAGTCCTGGTTTGTACTGACGGCTATCGAGGTTTCTTCCTCGAACTCGCGCCGAGCGGCGTCCAGATCTGCCTCGCTCTCCTCAACGAGACCTTTCGGGATGCTCCAGTATCTCTCGTCTTTTTTCGCGAAGTACGGACCGCCCGGGTGGACGAGGAAGACCTCCGGCTCGTCTCCCGCGCAACGATACATGAGCAGCCCCGTACTGTATTTCATCGATCCGCTCCCCCTGCACACCGCCCCCCTTCGAGTCGGTGCGGCGAGACGTCAAGACCCGTCTCGCGCTCGACGATCCGCAACCTGAATCGCGCCGCGAAACGGCCACCGTTATGCTCCGCGCAGCAATCCGGACACGCATGCACGCGAGAGACGCGCCGATAAAACGGATGCTCCTTCTCACAGGATGGGCACAAGCCGACATATTTCGATCCGGCATCGGGTACGTCGGGACCGTCGTACAGCCGCGTCGGATCCGCGCCCACGCGGCGGGCAATGGCCATCCAGATCGGACCGTGATCGCTCGTTCCCCGCGTCTCGAAATCGATCGCGTGCGCGATCTCGTGGCGCACGACGTCCTCCATCTGTGACCAGTCCACCCGTGTCGCGTAATAGCGCGAAAGGGAAATCACACGCACCCGCCGCCCGAACTGCTCCCAACGGCAGACCCCCAGGCGGCGGCGTGCCCGATCGAACTGAATCGTCCAACCGAGCGCTTGAAGACTCCGCCCCAGGGACTGTTCACCGAGCACGGTCATCAAGCGATTCGATCGGAGGCGGATTACGGCCAACTTATGCACGAGGGCACTTCGTTCAACGCTGGTGTTTAGGGTCATCGCGCGCTAATTTACGACGAGTAAGTCGCCCCTTCACTTCGAATGACCCATCCCATGTCCATCCAACTGTTTATCGGAACGGCGAAAGGCGCCTTTGTCGCCCGGTCGAACGACGATCGTACGAATTGGGCCGTCGAAGGACCCGTGTTCAAAGGCTGGAACGTGACGGCGGTTTCGCGGCTGCCCGACGGCCGCTTCGTTGCCGGGACGAACAGCTACGTTTATGGCCCACAAGTCCACACGAGCACGGACCTCCGGACGTGGGAAGCATTGCCGACGGGTCCGTCCTTCAGGCCCCGCAGCGATGCGGCCGGCGGAGAAGAGTTCGACCAGAAGGAAAAATCCGACCAGCAGAACGAGGACGGTCCCGGCCCGCGCCTCGAACAAATTTGGACGCTCCGCCCGATCGGAGACGCGCTCTACGCAGGCGTCGCGGAGGCGGGACTCTTTCGATCTAACGGGAGTCTGGAATCGTGGGAGCCGGTCACGGGCCTGAACGAGCACCCGACGCGCGCGGGATGGCAGCCGGGGATGGGTGGGCTATGCGCCCACGTCGTACTGGCCGACGGCGAAAGGCTCTGGTGCGGAATCTCGGCCGTCGGCGTCTTTCGCTCGGACGACGGCGGCGCCACCTGGTTTTCACGCAATGAGGGCGTTTCGAAGGTGCTGCCGGATCAGGAACACGACGAGATCGGATGGTGCGTTCACGGCCTCGCCGCAGACCCTGGCGATCCGAATCGCATCTATCGACAGGATCACTCCGGAATGTACCGCACGACGAACGGCGGCGATTCGTGGGAGCGGATCGAGAACGGTCTCCCCTCCTCGTTCGGCTTCCCCATCGTCGTAGACGCCCGAGGCCGCGTGTTCGTCATACCGCTCGAGAGCGACGAATACCGTATGCCGAGCGGAGGCCGCCTCCGGGTCTATCGCAGTACCGACGGCGGTGATTCGTGGCATGCACTCGAAAAGGGGCTCCCGCACGAAAATGCTTTTACGAACGTGCTGCGAGGGGCCTTCTCGGTCGACGGGGAGGACCCGCCCGGACTGTATTTCGGCACGACCGGGGGCGACGTCTACGTATCGACGAGTGCAGGCGAGGAGTGGGCGGCGCTCCCCGTCCACCTGCCCCGTATCCAGTGCGTTGCCGCGTTTGCCAACGGGTGACATGCCGAACGTATCCGTCACGCTGCCTTCACTCCTGGCGAACTTGATCGGAAGCCCGCGCACCGTGAGCGTCGATGCACCGACGGTGGGTCAGGCCATCGAGGCTATTCTTCGACGCCATCCCTCGCTCCGGGTGCACTTTTACGACGACGCCGGGACTCTGCGCCGGTTCGTCCTCTGTTTCGTCAACGACGAAAACGCGGCGTGGCACGACGGGCTGGACACGAGGTTGGCCGAAGGAGACGAGCTGACGATACTGCAGTCCGTCTCCGGCGGATAGGCGTCGGACGCCGCATCGCGACGGCCCCGGCTGCGAGCCGGCTCATTCCGCCGTCATCAAACCCAACTCGAAGCGCAGAACGGCGATCTGTTCGCCCGCCTCGTCCAATTTCCCGTTGCGCACGAGGTCTTCAAGCTCTCCCGCCGCCTCGCAGATGCGCGTGAAGCCGAGATTGGCGGCGGTTCCTTTGAGATTGTGGGCTCGATGCTCCATCTCAAGAGCGTCGTCTTCGAGAAGAGCCCGTTCCAGCGAGCGTATCTGCTCGGGGAATTCCTGCACGAAGTGCCGGATGAATTCGTCGATCTTGTCGTGATCTCCGTCGAGCATCTGCTGAAGTCGGGAAGGGTCGAACGCGGCAGGCACGGAAGCGTGGCCGCGTACAGGTGCACCGTCGCCTTCCATCGTCCCGCCGGCAGCCCACTTCGGCGACGACCCGCCACCCGCCTCTGGCGAAGGTCCGACCGTCAGTACGCGGTTGATTTCCGCCAGCAATTCGTTCGGCACGAAGGGCTTCGACACGTATCCGTCCATGCCGACCTCTTCGCAGTCGCTGCGATCTTCGTCGAGCGCGCGGGCCGTCATGGCGATGATGGGGGTGTGGCGCCCGGAATCCGCTTCGCGCTCGCGAATCGCCCGCGTCGCGTCGAGACCGTTCATCTCCGGCATGTGGACGTCCATCAAGATCAAGTCGAATGCTTCCACGCTCGACGCGCTGACGGCCTGAATCCCATTGGCCGCCACCTTTACGGAGAACCCTTCGCCCTTCAGCATATAGAGCGCGACTTTCTGATTGATTTCGTTGTCTTCGGCGAGTAGGACGTGCAAGGATTCGCGGTCGGATGCGTGCGGTTC
>CAZMXY010000052.1:12642-17828 GCA_964570345.1 uncultured Rhodothermales bacterium
CTCGCCCGAGCTCTCATCCAGGACGCCGGCGACGGCGTCATAGAGATCCGCTTCGACGAAGGGCTTCATTACGAACCCTGAAATGCCCGCGCCCAGAGAGCGCGACTCGGCGTCGGACTGAATCGTCGACGTGAGGAGAATGACGTGAACTTCGTCTTCGGTCCAGCGCTCGCGGATGCTGCGGGCCACGTCGAATCCGTCGACCCCGGGCATGTCCGCGTCGAGAAGCACGACTCGGGGCGGACCGTTCGCCTCGATGAGTCGCAAGGCCGCCCGACCGCCCGGCGCAACGGTCGCATCCATACCCCAGCCCGAGACGACTTCCTGGAGAATACGTCGATTGGTGGTGTTGTCGTCGACGATCAGAACCGAGAGACCTTCCAGAGCGGTTCGATCCGGAGAGAACGGCGTCGGGTCGTTCGATTCAAACCGTACGGTCAGGCGGAATTTCGATCCCTTGCCGGTGTGGCTCGTCACTTCGATTTTTCCGTTCATCAGCTGGATCAACCGTTTCGAAATGGCGAGGCCGAGTCCGGTGCCGCCATATTTTCTCGTCGTCGACGTATCTCCTTGCTCAAAGGCCTCGAAAATGCGTTCCTGTTGATCCGCCGAGATGCCGATGCCGGTATCCCGAACGCTGAACTGCAGCTCAATCGGATCCTCCGTGCTCACAGCGCTCACTTCAACGACGACTTCGCCCTCGTTCGTGAACTTGATCGCGTTGCCGACGAGGTTCACGAGCACCTGGCGCAAACGATTCGGGTCTCCAACCAGCCGGCGCGGCACGTTCGGCTCAACCCGGCACGCCATCTCGAGGTCCTTTTTGTGGGCGTGCACGGCGAGACTGCGCAACGTGTCCGACAGGTGCCTCTGAAGGTCGAATTCCACACGATCGAGCTCCAATTTGCCGGCCTCAATCTTGGACACGTCGAGCACGTCGTTGAGAATCGTCATCAGGCTTGCCGCAGAGGACGAGATGATGTCGGCGTACTTGTTTTGTTCGGACGATAGGCCGGTCTCTCGGAGAATCTCGGCCATCCCGACGATACCGTTCATCGGCGTTCGGATTTCGTGACTCATGTTGGCCAGAAACTCGCTTTTGGCTCGATTGGCAGCTTCCGCAGTGCGTTTCAACTCGGCTTCCTCCTGGAGCTTCGAGTGAATGATTCGCGTCTGCTCCCGCACGCGGCGTCGAAGCATCGTGACCCAACCGAATGCCAGCATCGTCAACGTTAGCACCGCTCCGAGCGTCTTCGAGAGCAGCCCGGCCGTCCAGATCGAGGGCGTCGACAGAACGACGACATCGTCTTTCGAGCGCAACAGAAGGCGGAACGACGAAAACGACACCGAACTAACGGACGATTCCACGCGAGCGGAGAAAACGCCGGTCAACCGCAATTGACTCTTCGGCGCCAAATTGGAAATAAATTCGGCGTCGACGTCGGTCTTGGGCACGTGAGCCTCGAAAAGGAGCGCACCCGCCTGCATTTTGAGTGCGTATTCGCGTGCTTTTTCGTCCGTGTTCACGAGAGTTGCGTCCATCTGAACGAGCTGTGCATCGAACGCTCCGGTGAGCGCTTCCTCGGCGGACATGACCGACGGCGCCGGCAGCGAGTCCGATCCGATTACGCGAAAGACGGCATGACTGAGGGAAGGCGTATACCCGCCGGGCGTCACGAAACCGACGACGTCGACTCGATCGCCCGGATTCAAATGATCTGCGAAACGGTCCGTCTGGACGTAGATCCCGCTGCTTTCGTCCTGGACGAAAAGGTGGCCTCCCGGTCTTCGAAGCGTCACGACACCCTCGATGCGCGCTCGATGCTCCACTTCCCCGCCGGGCATGAATCGAAGCAGGTGATCCACTTGCTGGACGGGGCGATCAAAGGGATCACCGGTCGCCGGCGTGACGATCGAGACGTGATCGAGACTCTGAACGTAGAGGATTACGCCCGTGAGTTGGGCTTTCCGATTGAATTTCGCTCCGCACACTCCTCGAATGCGCACGCGGGCGTCGATCAACTCGAGTGGCAGGGGTCGATTCAGATAGCCCGGCATCTGAACCGAGAAGTGTCTGAAACCGGAGGCGACCCGGAAATTTGCGTGACCGAACTCGTCGGCCTCCACGTTCTGAACGACGCCCTCGACCTCTGCCCATCGACTGTCCTCCCGACCCGTGAACATTCTGTCGAGCGACCGAACCGGCGCGGCCGGGAGGCTAGATCGCCCGATGACTTCGACCGTGGGTTGATCGATCTCGGGCGCGTATTCGCCCGGGCCGCTCCACCCTCTCACGTCTACGAGATCCCCTTGCTCGAATGGACGGGTCAGACCGGCCGCGTGTACGAAGATGCCGTCGTTCTCGCTCTGAATGAAGAGCAGATTCCAGATGGCTTCGAAGTACGTAACGACCCCGCGAACGTGTACCGGATACCGACGAGACGCCTCGTCGGCCGAAAGAACCCGCACGTCTTCGATCCGGGTCAACAGCGGCAGGTCGGGAGCATCGACCGTGTCGACATCGGCACCGAAGACATCCATCAGCGTGTCGCTTGGAACAAGCACGTGATGCAGCATTGGATCGTTCGGATCGACGCGATTCTCGGCCGCCACCCCTCGAACGCGGATCCGTTTTCCGACGAGCGTCCGATTATGCCGGATGTCGTACTGCCTCAGACGGATCAACGCCGTCGCCTCGTCGTCTCGGACGGTGAGCGAAAACACGCCGTCCCGCATTTGGGCATCCTCTACCGTGCCCTCGGTCTCTATCCACGAAGGGACGTTCGACGCGAGTTCGGAAAGGGCCACGCGCCGTGCCGAGGGAAACGCCGCGTCGGATTCCAGATTCCGCACTTCGGCCGCCGTGAGCCCGTCGGACGATCCCGAAAGCGCATCTATCCTGACGCGATGGGCGGTAATCACGTCGTACTCCTGACCGGGGGCGTGAATATAGACGCCGCCGGTCGAATCCTCCACGAACAACACGCCCCACGACGCATCATAATACGTGACCGTCCCCTCTAGCGAGACAGGATGGTCGTGAATACCCTCCTCCACCGCCAGGGCGACAGCCCGCGCGGTCGTCAGGACCTCGGGAAGCGCAGGAGGCGCCGACCCGTCGCAACTGCAGACGAACAGGGCGGCGAGAAGTATGAGGCTCGAGCGATCAGGAATGTAAGAAGTCGGCATAAAGTTCTTTCGTCGACGCGACGGGCCGTCGCCGATGCAGCGTCCTGATGCATGCGTTGCACCGGAAGCCCTTTCCGGAAGAACTTTTGGTATCGGTCACGAGCCATGAGACTTAACGATCAAAAAGCCCGGCGCGCGGGACCATTCCTCGAAACTCTGCGTTTGTACTTTTCTTGATACGTCGGGTGTCGAAAGCGCCGCTCACCGCGACGACGGCATGCGACCACGTCCCGGGTTGACGCCTCCAGTCAGAGTACGTCGACACGGCACGCATGCCTGAAGGCATGGTTCTTGTGGAGTTCTATCGATACGACGCGCACCGACGTCGAGCCGCAATCCTGTGGTCTTCTGGACGCAGTCTGACCAGATTCAGTTGAGGAAATGCGACATACGCACCACCGCCTTATCATCGCCTCCCTAGTATCGCTCTTTCTCGTCGCGCCGCCGGCAAGATCCAACGAAGTGGCCGTCTCCTTGCGCGGCTCACCGAACTCGATGGAGCGGCAGAATACGGTGGCCACGAGCCTTGGATATGACTTCGTAGAAACGTCCGACGCGCTCAGTACCCTCGTAGAGGAGGGCGAACTCGTCGTGATGCCCGGCAACGGCGACTACGACGTACTCGAGACCGTCTCTTATCCCTATGCGCGGCCTGAAGTCCGGCTGTTCGTCGAGCGCCTGGCCGCCCAATACAGCGAAGCGACGGGGGAAAAACTCGTCGTCACGAGCCTGATCCGCCCCCTGTCCGAGCAACCCCGAAATTCTCACGAGCTCTCGGTTCATCCGGCCGGAATCGCGATCGACTTTCGCATCAGCTCACGCCGTGCGTCACAGCAGTGGTTAGAGTCCGTTCTTCTGAAACTCGAGCGGCAGGGCTTGCTCGACGTTACGCGTGAGCGATGGCCGCCGCATTACCACGTCGCCCTCTTTCCGCAGGCTTACCGGGCTCACGTCAGCGCATTAATTGGTGCGGAGGCTGTCGCGCAAGCGATGGACTACGACGCCGAGCCGCAGGAAGAGTCGATCGAGGTCGAGACGACGGCCGCCCCGGCGCCGGAGCGCACGGCGGCAGCGGCGGTGGCTCCGATCGAGGGTGACACCTTGGGAGGTAAGCATCTCGCCGTCGTGGCCGGCGTCCTCCTTGCCGGGCTGTTTTTCGGATTGGGCTACTGGCGCGGCGTCTCGAGACGGCGCGACGAGCAGTCCTCCGATGCCGCCGGCTGGCCGGAATTTACAGTGACGAGTACGCATTCTCCCATGCGGACCGAATGCATGCACCGCCCTTTACGAGCCGAGCGAGCGCACCGCCCCGACGAGGCCGCGGCCTAACGGCCGGACGGGTCGGATGCTTCCTGCAGCGTCACCAGAAACGCGACGACGTCACGCAGCGCTCGTTTGTCGAGGATCTGCCCCATCGGCGGCATTGAAGAGGGTGCGCTCGTCCGGTTCGCCACGTCGGTCTTCGCAATTCGGTGCACGTCCCCGTCGCCCGTCTGTACCACGATTTCGTCCTTATCGTCCTCTCTGAGCAGTCCTGTGACGATCGTACCGTTCTCGAGAGTCACGGAAACCGAGCCGTAGCCGGGCGCGATTCGTGTGCTCGGCGCTACCAGTGCTTCGAGGAGTTGCTCGCGGCTGAGGTGGGAACCGATCGTCGAAAGATCGGGGCCGACGTCCCCGCCACGCCGGCGCACGACATGGCACCGAATGCATTGAGCCGCCTCGTGATCGTAGACGATTCGGGCGCCACGGCGCGAATCACCTCCGTGGAGTGCCTCGCGGTAGCCGGCGAGCGCGTCGCCCTCCGGCCGGGCCTCGCGATAGTCCGTGGCCCGCACGGCCAACGTCTCTGATCCGCTCGCGTCGGCGGCCTCAAGCACGTCGAGCTCGAGCTCCGGCGCCAGCGTTCCCTCCTCCAACTGCCGTAGGAGGCCGCTCAAAACCTCGCGCGTCTCCGACGAGCGGAGCTCGCCGAGCGCCTGTATGGCGCTCTGCCG